>JAJCXQ010000671.1 GCA_029263355.1 Acidobacteriota bacterium
TCATAGGGCGACTCGCCGGTGAACAGCTCGTGCAACAGCAAGCCGAGCGAATAAATGTCGCTGGCGGCAGTCGCCCCTTCACCTTGAGCCTGCTCAGGGCTCATATAAGCCACCGTACCCATGATGCTACCGAGCTGAGTCCGCAGCCGACGGTAGCGGTCCTCGCGGCGCTGGGTGGCCGCGTCGTCGAGGTCCATCAAGTCCCGTGGACTGCCGATGGTTACTGTCTCCTCGTCCTTGATCGTACGCGACAGGCCGAAGTCGAGGACCTTGACGTCGCAGTCGGGGGTCAACATCACATTGTCGGGCTTGAGATCGCGATGGATCACCCCCTGACCATGTGCCGCCGCCAGAGCGCCAACCACTTGCGCCGCCACCTTCGCCTTCTGTTCGTCGGTCAGGCGCTTCTTCTGCAACGCCTGCTTCAGACTTTCACCCTCGATCAGCTCGAGCACCAAGACATCGGTCTCGTCCTCTTCCAACAGGTCGTGGATTCGACAGATGTGCGGATGATCGAGCTGCGACAGAATTCGCGCCTCGCGCAGCAACCGCGCTTTCACATCAGCGTTCGGCCGGTACTCCTCGCGTAGCGTCTTGAGCGCCACCTTGCGCTGCAGCCGTTCGTCGAAGGCCGCATACACATCCCCCATACCGCCCTTGGCCAGCCGGTCGACAACTCGGAAGTGGCGGATTTTTTTGCCGATGTAACTCATTGGGGAAGGCACGCTCTGGCAGCCGGTTTCTATCAAGGATCCGACCTTGGGTCACCCTCGAGTCACCGCGAGTGCCCTGATCCGATGCCACAATACAGAATCCCGCGCCTTCGTGTGATGGATTCGATCCCCGGGAGGAGGAAAAGGGTTAGAAGGTTGGGGGAAGCCGCCGCTTCTCTGCGACCTTCTTGGCGATCGACCCGATCTGAACGAATAAACAACCACTCTGCGACTTATAATGAAGTATTCACTGACCTTCTAAAGGGAGGCCTATTTTGAGCGATTCCAGTCACCTCGAGCTTGCCTTCAAATCCATCCGAATCTTCGCTAACGACGGCACCGTCGACATGGCGGAGCTCAACCAACTCCTCGATATCGCAATGAGGGACGGTCAGGTCGACGACGATGAAAAGCGCGTCCTCGGCAGCATCTTTCGACATGCTGAGAAAACGCGTCTCAGCATCGCCGTGCGAGCGCGGATCCGGGAGGTGCGTCAGAAGTACTCGATTTGAACCGGTCGGAGGTCTCCTTCGGCCCTCCGCGCGAGTTATCGTGAGCCGTCTGGCCGCGAGCAGCTGACTTGGAAGCGCCGGGACCACTCCCTTGGCCAGTCGCGAAGCCAGTCACTATTGCCCCATAAGACGTTGGATGCCTTATCATCCGCAGCCAACCAGCCTGGGGGCACCATGACTCGAAACCGCACCGCGAAAGACTACCTCTACCTCTTCTTCACTGGCATGACCATGGGCGCCGCCGACGTTGTCCCCGGGGTTTCAGGCGGCACGATGGCGTTCATCATGGGCGTCTACCAGGAGCTGATCGACGCCATCAAATCGGTCGATCGCGAGGTCGTCATGCTGCTGCTCCGCTTTCGCCTCAAAGAGGTGATGGAGCGGGTCCCGTGGCGCTTTCTGTTGACTCTTGGGGGTGGCATCCTGACGGTGATCTTCACCCTTGCTGGAGTGGTCAGCTGGCTGCTCGATCACCACCCGGCTCTGCTTTACGCGTTCTTCTTCGGCTTGGTGCTCGCCAGCATCGTGGCGATCGCGGTTCATATCCATTGGTCAGGCGGCGCGGTGGCGACGCTCCTTGCCGGCACGGTGATCGCCTACCTGATCGTCGGCCTGGTGCCGGTTCAGATGTCGAACAGTCCGATCATCATCTTCCTGAGCGCGTCGGTGGCGATCATGGCGATGATCCTGCCCGGCATCTCAGGCTCCTTCATCCTGCTGATTCTCGGCCAGTACGCCTACGTGCTGAACGCGGTCAAGTCGTTCGACATCCTCACGCTGTTGCCCTTCGTGGCAGGCATCATCGTCGGGATCACCAGCTTCGCCCGCGTCCTCAGTTGGCTGTTGCACAAATACCACCAGATGACGCTGACCTTGTTGGTCGGCTTCATGATCGGCTCACTACGCAAGATCTGGCCCTTCAAAGAGACTCTCGAAACGATGGTCGATCGCCACGGCGACGTGGTGCCGATCCTGCAACGCAACGTGCTGCCGGATGCCGGATCGAGCCAACCGTGGCTCGCTCTCGGCCTCGCCGTCGCCGGCTTCCTGGCGATCCGTTTCCTCGATCGGTTGCGGGGTGAGGCGAGTCCCTTCGTCCAGATGACCGAAGAGGACTAGCCGCTGTTCACTCGACTTTGCTGTAACGCCCCGCCATGACGGTGACGGAGTCTCCGTAACGCCCGAAACCGTCGATGGTGTAGACCGAACGACCCGCAACCCGACGCACAAGCTCGCGGAAGACTTCGAGACGCCCCGGCTTGTCGGTGGACCACACGATCTGCTGGACACCATCTGGCGCCCGGCTCACCGTGCCGCGGTGCTCTACCCGGTCACCGTCAGATTTCTCGATGACACACAACAGGCTCAACGAACCGTCAGCCTCCCGTTTGGCGATGTTGTAGCCCTGGCCGGTGATGACGGTGCCGTCCGGCATGGTGTCCTCGATCGTGGCCTCTTGGCGCTCGTCGTCGATGATCCGATAGGAGTGACGCGCCTTGATGCGGTAGAGCTCGCGACCGGTCGCATCGTAACCGACGAAGTCCCCCTGCCAAGTGCCGTCGAGAGCGGCGAACACGTCGACCGGCCGCCCCGTTCCCGGCGGGCCAGCACTGCCCGCATGCACCACCGCAGCATACAAACCGAGGGCGGACAGCAGCAGAGCAAACGACCGGAGAAACGCTCTCACG
Source organism: Acidobacteriota bacterium (assembly GCA_029263355.1). Classification (GTDB taxonomy): domain Bacteria; phylum Acidobacteriota; class Thermoanaerobaculia; order Multivoradales; family J023; genus JAAELT01. The sequence goes on from JAJCXQ010000671.1 coordinate 2,914, forward strand.
ATCTATGCCTTGACAGCGTCTTTCGGTGCAACGCCGTCTTTGGATGCAACACCGTTTTTAGATGCAACACCGTCTTCCGACGTCACCTTGGCGAACAGACTCTTCATCGCATCCGCCGCCGTCCGATGGGGCGACGCCTGCGACATATCGCTGATCTCGCCATAACGTGCGGCCACCATCTCGGGGGTGACTTCGGACTCGGTATCGAAAACCACGCCCTTCCCCTCGACCAGCTGCGCCTTGGCGAAATAGCCACCCGCGGTCACCAGCACGTCGCCAGAGGCCTCACATTGTTCACTGGCCAAAAAGGCCACCGCGGCGGCGACCAGCTCGGGACGGATCATCGCCTTGAAAAAATCTGGAAAGACTTTGGCCCCCATCCGAGTATCGGCAACCGGCGCCACGGTGTTGACCTTGACGTTCGTCTTGATACCTTCGATCTTCAACGAATTCATCAGACCAACCACCCCGAGCTTGGCGGCGGCATAGTTGGCCTGCCCGATGTTGCCGTAGAGCCCAGCAGCCGACGTGGTCATGACGATACGACCGTAAGATTGTTTGCGCATGACCGGGAACGCGGCCCGGGTCACGTAGGCAGTTCCCAACAAGTGAACGTCAACCACTGCATCAAAATCGTCGAGACTCATCCGACTGAACATCTTGTCGCGCAAGATGCCCGCGTTGTTGACCAGGATATCGAGGCGCCCGAAATGGTCGAGAGCTGCTTGCACAATATTCGCTGAACCTTGGCGGTCGCTGACACTGTCGAAGTTGGCCACCGCCTCACCACCCGCCGCGCGAATCTCCGCAGCGACCTGCTCGGCGGGCGCACTATCGCTGCCCGAGCCGTCGAGCCCACCACCCAAGTCGTTGACGACAACTCGGGCGCCGCGCGCCGCCAAGTGCTGTGCATAACAACGGCCAAGGCCCTGACCTGCGCCGGTCACAATGGCTACCCGGTCGTCGAAACGGATCGTCATGCTCGCTCTCCTCCTCGCGGCTCGTTGCGGTCGATCGCGTCACGGCAGGCATCGAGTCAGAGATTCTTGCCCTGAGACAACGAAGGGCCGCGACAGCCCTGATAGTCTATCGCCAAGCCTGCGGACTTACCGATTTTGATGTGAATAGACCGGAGGGCCTCCGCGAAAGGTAACATCGGGGCCTTACACACGTAGGGTCTCTTGAGGCACCAGCGCTGATCAGGATCCCGTGTGATGGATCCGAGCTGTCGAGCGCAGGCTTGACCACCTCGACCCTCGCCCAAGCTCGATTCACGAGCCTAACGCGAATTCTCAAACGAGAGGGACTTGGACGTGACTTCAACCATCCAAAATGACTCGCCGCAGACCGCCACTTCGCGGCTTCGAAATCGATATATTGCTAGCGCTCTCGAAAGCTTCGGGATCCTGGTTTTGTTCCTTCTGCTGACCCTAGCGCTCGCCGGTTGCTCCAGTGAAGGCACGACCGTCGACGCCAACGACGGCGACAAGGACACAAAAGCAGAGAAGAAGGACGACGACGAGGATTCTGAGACAAAGAAGGAAGAGCTGCCACCAGTGGAGGTGGTGCACCTCGCCCGTGGCCCCATCGAGGCGGTGCTTCGATTCTCGACCAATCTCGAGGCTGAAAGTGAGATCCAAGTGTTCTCGCAGGCGGCAAGACTGGTCACCGGCTTGGAGGTGGAAGAGGGCAACCGCGTCCGCAAGGGACAGGTTCTGGTGCGACTTCAGGACGAGGAGCAGCGCAGTGAGCTGGCGCGAATTGAAAGTCAGCAGGCCAAGGCTCGTCGTGAGTTCGAGCGGCAACAGAACCTGTTTGCCCAGGAATTGGTGAGCGAGCAAGTCATCAACGACGCCACCTACGAGGTCGAGCAGTTGGAATTGGCGCTGGCGGACGCGCGGCGCAACCTGAGCTACACCGAGGTACGGGCACCCATTGCCGGCACAATCACTGGCCGCCACGTCAACCTCGGCGACCACATCACGGTGAATCAGCATCTCTTCGATCTGGTCGACTTCAACACCATCGTGGCCCGTGTCTACGTGCCGGAAAAAGAGCTGGCACGCCTCAGCACCGGCCAAGCAGCGCGGTTGTTCTCCGCTTCTATTGGTGAGACAGCACGCAAGGGCGTGGTGACGCGTATCGCGCCGATCGTCGACCCGCAAAGCGGCACCGTTAAAGTGACGGTCGGCATCCCAGGCTACCAGGGCCTGCTACCCGGCATGTACGTTGAGGTCGAATTGGTCACCGACACCCGCGAGGAAGTGCTGTTGGTGCCAAAACGAGCGGTGATTTATGACCAAAACCAAGCGTTCCTCTATCGCGTGAACGACGACCTGACCGCCGAGAGACTCCGGATCAAGGTAGTGCTGGAGGATCGCGAGAACATCATGCCAGCCACCGGTGACGGCAGCAGCGCTAATCTTCGCCTCGGTGACCAGATTGTCATCGCCGGCCAAGCCGGCCTCAAAGACGGCATCAAGGTTCGGCTGGCTGGCCAGGGAACGGGCGATCCAGGCTCTAGTACTGACGGAGCTGATGCAGACGGAACGGATGCGGACGAAGTGGATGCTGGCAGTCCTGCGACCGACGAATCCGCCGGAGAAGCCTAGTGAGCGTCCCCGAGAACCCAGACGAACCGACTGAGCAAAACACTAGCCCGCCGCAGGCAGAACCAGACGAGCCGCCCGAGGCGCAACCCAGCGAGCGAGCCGTACGTCGCAAGCTGACGAGCTTCAGCACCACGCGCCCGGTGGCGGTGCTGATGGTCTTCATCGCCGCGGTGACCTTCGGGGCGTTCTCCTACGAGCGACTGGCCGTCACCTTGATGCCAGAGCTCAGCTATCCAACGCTCACGGTGCGGACCGAGTACCCGGGATCGGCGCCGGAAGAGGTGGAGAACGACATCAGTCGCCCGATCGAGGAGGCTCTGGGGGTCATCGGCGGCCTAAGCAAAATCAGCAGCATCAGCCGGTCCGGCGTCAGCGACGTGGTCTTGGAGTTTTCCTGGGACACGGACATGTCGGACGCGATCCAGGACACGCTCGAGAAGCTCGACCTCGTTTTCCTGCCAGAAGAGGCCGAACGCCCCCTGATCCTGCGCTTCGACCCCTCCCTGGATCCGGTGCTGGAGCTCAGTCTGTCGGGCCACGGCAACCGCTTCGAAGGGGTTGATCCGGCGGAAACCCTGCGCTCTGTTCGACGGATCGCCGAGCTCCAGGTGCGACGCGCACTAGAACCGATCCGAGGGGTGGCGGCGGTTCGACTGCGGGGTGGCCTGGAGGAAGAGATCCACATCCTGGTGGACGAGGAGCAGCTGCGCCGCACCGGTCTGTCGATTCAACGAGTAATCGACCGATTACGCCAGGAAAACGTCAATGTCGCCGGTGGCACGATCAAAGAGGGACGTACCGAGTACATGGTTCGCACCCTCAACGAGTACGAGAACTTGCAGCAGATCGCCGACACGGTGATCAGCTCGGGCGGCGGCCGCGACGTCCGCATCCGAGATATTGGCGAGGTGGTGCTGGCCCACAAGGAACGCGAGATCCTGACCCGCACCAACGGTGGCGATAGCGTCCAGATCGACATCTTCAAAGAGGCCGACGCCAACATGGTGGCGTTGTCGAAGTTGGTGCAGGCGCGACTCGGCGAGTTCAACCTCGAAGAGTACCTGGAAAAACAAGCCAAAGGTCCTGAGGTCGAGGAGGAAGAGGAAAAGAAGGGGTTCGAGTTCGGTGACCCGGACAACAATGGTCGCGGGCCAAGGGCCGAACCCAAGGGACTCGCCGAGCAGCTCTACGAGAACGAAGAAGTGTTGCTGGAAGTGGTCGCGGATCGCTCGCTGTTCATCGAATCGAGCATCCAGGAAGTGCGCAACACCGCCGTACTCGGTGGCCTGCTGGCGATCGCGGTACTCTTCATTTTCCTGCGCAACTTCAACGCGACCGCGATCATCGCGGTGTCGATTCCGATCTCCCTGTTGGTCACCTTCGCGCCTCTCAACCTGTTGGGGGTGACCCTCAACATCATGTCCTTGGGCGGCCTGGCCCTCGGTATCGGTATGTTGGTCGATTCTTCGATCGTGGTGTTGGAATCGATCTTCCGCTGTCGCGAGGAAGGTGACGACGTCGCCACCGCGGCGGTGCGTGGTGTACGCGAGGTGCGCGGCGCGGTGATCGCCTCGACCTTGACTTCAATCGCGGTGTTTTTTCCGATGGTTTTTGTCGAAGGGGTTGCGGGGCAAGCCTTCGGTGACCTCGGGCTGGCGGTTGTCATCTCCTTGATGGCCGCGTTGGTGGTCGCAATTGCCTTTATCCCGATGCTCGCCAGCCGGCGGGGACTCGACCTCAATCTCACCCAGTCGGTTCAGTCACGCCTTTGGCGGCTGAGCTCTTGGCCTATCTTTCGCGACGACCTGCAGAGCTCGATTCGTTGGTTGAAGACTTCTGGCACCGTGATCAAGGCTATCCCTTGGCTGGTGTTCTCGCTGTACCTGGTGGTGCGCTTTCTGCTGCATCTCTCGCTCGAGATCATCGGCCAGCTGATTCTGTCGACGATCTACTTGCTGGGCTTGCTGGGCAGTCACCTCCTATGGCCCTTGGTGACGGGAGTCTTCCACCTCCTGACGATTCTGCCCCTGAAGCTCATCGGAGCAACCCTGGAATTCCTGCAGAGGCTGTATCCCCGGGGCTTGCGCTGGGCGCTGAGCAACCCGCTGCTGGTGTTGATGGTGGCGTTGGCGCTTTTTGGCGTCACCGCTTGGCTGGCCATTGGCCTCGACAGCGAGCTGCTGCCTGAAGTGCATCAGGGTGAATTCACCGTCGAGGTTGCACTACCGGTGGGCACCCCGCTGGAAGAGACTGACGACATCCTACGACCGGTCGAAGAAGTGATCCTCGCCGAACGCGAGCACATGCGTTCGTTGCTGTTGACGGTCGGCTACGACGCCGCCAACTCGCAGCGCTCTGACGAGGGTGAGCACACCGCCCGCTTCAAAGTTCTCCTCGACAACTCCGACCCGCAGCTCGAAACTCAGGTGGTCGATCGCCTGCGGACGCGTTTCGCCGACATCCCCGATCTCGAGGCACGGGTGGTGCGGCCGGTGCTCTTCAGCTTCAAGACGCCGGTCGAAGTCGAGATCCATGGTGACGACCTCGTCGAGCTGCGATCGTATGCCGCCCAAGTGCGTGATGTGATGGCGGCAATGCCAGAGCTGGCCGATGTCGACACCACTCAACGGGTTGGCGCGCCGGAAGTGCAGATCGTCTACAACCGCGATTTGTTAGCTCGTTATGACCTCAACATCTCGCAGGTAGCGCAACAGGTGCGCAACGCGGTCAAAGGCTTCGAGGCGACCCGCTTCAATCTCAAGGACCGACGTATCCCGATCCTGGTGCGCTTCGAAGAAAGCGACCGCTCGACGGTTGACGATGTGCGCGCCCTGTTGGTCAATCCCGACACCGCCCAGATGCCCCTCGGTCAAACCAGCAATGCCGGCGCCGGTGTCGGCCGGCCGATTCGGCTGTCGGCAGTCGCCGATGTTCAACTCGGCGAAGGCCCGAGCGAAGTGCGACGGATCGATGGTCGACGGGTGGCGCTGGTGCGCGCCAACATCGCCAACGGGTCGCTGGGTGGCGCCGTCGGTCGAATCGAGAGTGAGCTGCGCCGCAAGGTCGAGCTGCCCCCACACATGGCCTTCTTTATTGCTGGCCAGAGCCAGGAGTGGGACCGCAGCCAGGCCAGCCTGCTGCTCGCCCTCGGACTCTCGATCTTCCTGGTCTACGTCATCATGGCGGCGCAGTTCGAGTCCCTGATTCACCCGTTTGTAATCATGTTCACCATCCCGCTGGCCTTCCTCGGCACCTTCTTGGCGCTGAAAGTCCTCAATATCAGCCTATCGATCGTGGTATTTCTCGGCATGATCATGTTGGCCGGTATCGTGGTCAACAACGCCATCGTCTTGGTGGACTACATCAACACCCTGAAGCGCCGCGGCTTGTCTGCGACCGAAGCGGTGGTCACCGCCGGCAGCGTCCGACTGCGACCGATCCTGATGACCACCGCCACCACCGTGCTCGGCCTCACCCCGATGGCGTTGGGGCTCGGCGACGGCGCCGAAATCCGTACACCGATGGCGATCGCGGTCATCAGCGGCCTGATCGCCTCGACGGTGTTGACCTTGTTCATCATCCCTACTTTTTACAGCCTGCTCGATCGTCTGCAAAGCGGCCTGGTCGGCCACACCGAGGACCAGGAAGCGGTAACTGAGTCGAAGGTCTACGACACGATGACGGGACCTGAAGCCGAAAACGCCTAGCTTGACCTCATCCAGAAAACAGCATTTACGAACCGGTCAGGTCGAGTGTGTGGAGCGAGCACGGCCGAGGATGTCCGAGCGACTAAGATCTATGAACTGGATAGACCGCCAATAAACTTTAGCCTACGCCTCTTGATACCGGTTCCGCGAGTCACGCAGGCCGAGCGCAGCCCACAACACTCGACCGGCCTGCAGTTGACAGCATCCGACAACTTTTTGGATTGTGGTACGTTAGCGAAAGTACGATAGGGCATCTTTCGGCCCAGCCTCTCCCCCGAGGAATCATTGATGAGCGATCAAAATCAGCGCGAGCATCTCCTACCCAAGTTCTCTCTCGATCGGCGGGTGACCGTGTTGGTACTGCTGGCGACCGCCCTGGTCGTCGGCGTGATCGCCACCGTCGGCATTCCCCTCGAGCTGTTGCCGCGGGGCTTCACGGAGCCCTCGTTGACGGTGCGGGCAGTGTGGACCGATTCGCCGTCTCAGGAGGTCCTCGACAAGGTCACGCTACCCCTCGAAGAGGAGCTCAGCACCATCCCGGGGCTGACCAACCTCTTCGCCTTCGCCGCCACCGGCTTCACCCGGTGCCACATGACCTTCAAGCTCGGAACCGACATGGATGTCGCCTACCGCGAGGTCCGCGATCGGGTCGAGCGCGCCAAAGCGCGGCTGCCAGATGAGGTGGAGCACGTCTTCATCCACAAATTCGACTCGGCGAGCATCCCGGTTTACGGTCTCGGCCTAGCGATCGATCCCGAGCTGTCGGATGCCTACGATCTGATCCAGAACGAAGTCATCCTGCCGCTGCAACGCCTCGAAGGTGTCGCCTCGATCGAGGCCCAGGGGCTGGAGGAGAAAGAAATCCTGATCGAGCTCGATCGTGAGCGCACCTCCGCCAGCGGCCTCAACATCTGGGAGCTCGGACTCGATCTCGCCGACGACAACTTCACCCTCGCTAGCGGCCACGTCAACGCCGGCGGCAAGAAGCTGCTGCTGCGGTCGGTCGCGAAGTATCCGACCGTCGAGGCGCTCGAGAACCGTCTGATGGGCCCCTCGGTGCGACTCAAAGACATCGCAACCGTCAGCTACCAAGAGCCGGAGAAGAAGTATCGGGCGCGGATCGACGGTTATCCCGCGGTTGCCCTGATGGTCTTCAAAGAAGGCGAAGCCAACGCCATCACGGTCTCCGATGCCCTCGACGAGGCGGTCAAGAAGATCCAGCTCAATCCACGACTGGCGCTGATCCAGGTTGAGCCGTTTCTCAGCCAAGGCAACATCATCCGCGAGTCCCTCGACACCTTGCTCAACAGCGGAGCCGTCGGCGGCGTCATCGCACTGCTCGTGTTGTTCCTGTTCCTGCGTCGATTCAGACTGACGCTGATCATTGCCCTGTCGATTCCGCTGAGCCTGTTGGTGGGCTTGACCGCGATGTACTTTGCCGGCGAAACCCTCAACATCTTCTCGTTGCTGGCCCTGATGATCTCGGTTGGCCTGTTGGTCGACAACTCGGTGGTGGTGGCGGAAAACATCTTCCGACTGCACGACGCCGGCCTGAGCCGACGTCAGGCGTCGATCCAAGGCGCCGGCCAGATCTCACTCGCCATCATCATGGCCACCTTGACCACAATTATTGTCTTCTTGCCGGTCTCGCTGGTCGAAGGTCAGGGGCAATTCATCCTGCTGCGGCTGGCGATCCCGATTACGGTCTCGCTGGCGGCCTCGCTGTTCGTTGCGCTGATTTTTGTGCCGCTATCGGTCTACCTCACCCTACCCAGCCAAAGCGACCGCGGTGGCCACAGAAAACACCCCGGAGAGGCGCTGCGCCACAGCTTGCGGTGGGTCTACGACGGGTCGTTCGGGCGCCTCAACCGTGTGTATCGGTCGATGTTGGCGTTCTTTCTCGGGCGCCGTATGGACTTGGTCATGGCGCTGCTGGTGGTCTTCGCCGTGTCGTCCGCCGGGCCTTTCAAGCAGGTTGAGCAAGTCGCGATCCAAGAAGAAGAGCAGGGCATGTTCGAGATCGATGTGGTTTTGCCCCAAGCGACCACTCTCGAAGAGTCGTCGGAGTATTTCGACGCCACCGAGAGGTTCCTCGAAGCCAACCGTGAAGAGCTCGACCTCGAGGGTTACTTCATTTTCAACCGCGCCGCTTTCGGCGAAGTTCAGGGCTGGTTCAAGAGTCCGCGGCAGAATGAGTTGTCACCCCGGGAAGCGATCGAGCGCATCAGCGCGGCGTTACCCGACAAAGCCGGGGTCAAGGTTTACACCGGGCTCGAGAGCGACGACGAGAAAGCCTCCCAGAACATCCACATCTTTACTCTCTATGGTGAGGACTCCCGGCAGTTGGAAGACTTGGCCGAGAATCTAGAGGATGTTTTCACCTCGGTGGACGGTGTCCTCGGCATCAAACGCTCCGGTGATCGACCGGCGGAAGAAATTGGCCTGATGATCGACCGCGAGCGCGTCCAGAGGCTGGATCTCAATCCCGAGGCGGTGGCGGGCATCGTCCGCAATTCCCTCGGCGGACGCTCTCTACCGAAGTTCTATCGCGACGGACGAGAGATCCCGGTACGGGTACGTTTCCAGGAGAAAGACCGCGAGAGCTTACGCGAGCTCAACAATTTCCAGGTGCCGACGAACACCGGTGAGTTCGTGACTTTAGCGAGCGTGACCGACCCCGAGCGCCTGGAGGCGCCGCGCCGTATCTTCCGCCGCAACAAGCGGGTTGCACGTACCATCACGGTGGAGTTGGAGGAGGAGCGCGAAAAGCAAGCGCGGGCCAGCCTGGTTGCCCTCGCTAACCAAATCGACCTGCCCGAAGGTGTGACTTTCGGCCAACCCAGGCGCGATAGCAGCGAAGACGACAACATCCGGGCCATGCTCTTCGCGATGGGCCTCTCGGTGGTCTTCATCTACTTGTTGATGGGTTTCCTATTCGAGAGTTTTATCCTGCCGTTGTCGATCGTCTTGACCATTCCGATGGCCGCGATCGGAGTGTATTGGAGCCATTACCTTGCCGGTTACGACCTCGACGGCCTCGGCATGGTGGGCATCGTCTTGCTGATTGGCGTGGTGGTCAACAACGGCATCGTGCTGGTGGACTACATCAACCTCTTGCGGAAGAACGGTACGGCGCGCACTCAAGCGGTGCTCGACGCCGCGGATCGTCGTTTCAGGCCAATCATGATGACGGCCCTGACCACCGTCGGCGGGATGATTCCGTTGACCATCAGCAGCTCGAGCTCAATCGGCCTGAGTTACAAGAGCTTCGGTTTGACATTGATTGGCGGCATGACCACCGCCACCTTGCTGACTCTGCTGGTGGTACCGGTGGCCTACACTCTCTTCGACGACTTACGAGAAAAAACCAGCGCTGTGTTGCGACGAGCTCTCGGCAAAGCAAGCCGCCGGACTCGTGACGGTGCAGCGGTTGACGAAGCGGAAGCACTGGCTTGAGCATCTTCAAGCGAGGCATCTTCAAACCCGCCACCAGCGGCTCGGTCGTTTGCCCCGGCTGCGGGCGCCTGGTCGGCGTCCGCGACGAGCAATGCCTGGGCTGCGGCCGCACCAACCCGGGTTTGTGGGGATTTGCGCCCCTGATCAACCGACTCGGGCAACAGCTCGACTTCGAATTTGTCGTTCGCACCGGCTGTATTCTGATGTTTGGAATCTCGCTCTTCATGGGATTGAACGAGGTCGACCTGAGTGGTTTTTTCTCCTTCTTGTCACCCGGTGGCCGCCCGCTGTTGATCCTCGGCATGAGCGGCGCCAAACCGGTTTTCGAATACGGACGATGGTGGACGATCCTGAGCGCCGCTTGGCTGCACGGCGGCGCCCTGCACCTGATTCTGAACGTCATCTGGATCCGTCGCCTGTCCGACATCATCAAGAACTACTTTTCGTTCTCTCAGCTGTTCATCATCTACGCAGCGGCCTCGGCTGCCGGCTTCCTGCTCAGCTCGGTGATGGCGCTGTTCCCATTCCTTCCCGGCCCACTCCGCGGCGCCTATTTCACCGTTGGGGCCTCGGCGCCGCTGTTTGGCTTGTTCGGCGCGATGGTGTTTTATGGCCGCCGCTCCGGCAATCGTGCCCTCGCCGACTACGGCAAACAGTTCGTCATCATTTGGCTGGCGATTGGCTTCATGTTGGGTTTCGGAGATTCACTCTCGATCCGCATCGACAACTGGGCACACCTCGGGGGCTTTGCCGGTGGTTACGCCGCGGCCTTCCTCATCAATCCCAGCCAGGATCGGCCCGAAAGCCCCAAGCACGTCATGTTGGGGCTCGCCTGTATCGTGATGATGGTGTTGTCGATTGTTATGTCAGTCGTCGACGCGTATGCCGGTTGACCGTCAACTCTGATCACCACATCACCACAGACCCGCGACCGCAACGTCGAGGTGCGCCACGGCGAGGCACACCGCGGCGACTGCCGTTTCCTGGCAATCCGTCTGCAACCTTATTGGCCGGCCCGCGTAACTCAAACATAGACAGCGTCCGAACAAACTGACAGCAACGTGCGTATCCTTTACTGTCAGTCGATAGAGATCGACAAGTCAACTCAACGCTGATCGTTTCGACGCCAACCGCTGCCAGCGATTCCGTTCGACTCGATCACACAAAGAATTCCGCGGCGCAAGACCACGGTGCCGCAAGACCACACGGTGCCAGTGGCCTGGTTCACTGAGCCTACGCCCGCTATCCGTACGCCCTCAGATAAGCCTTCAGGAATCAAAATGCGACACCCTCAGATAAGAAGCACCCGCACGACACGTCAGATCGCCTTACGCTGCCTCTTCGCCCTCGTTCTGCTAACCGCACTTCCCCTCTCCGCGCACGCCGGTGACGATCTCAGCGGCCGATCAGACGAAGACCTGGTGATGGAGGACTTTCTGCTCCACGCCAAGATCGTCAAGATCGAAGACGTCGGCGAAGGGATCACCAAGCCGCGGCGGCTCACGTTGCAACGCGGTGAGGTTCAGCACCGAGCGATCTTCAAAACGATCGACCAAAAGATCGAAGGCGAGGTCTTCACCAAACGGCTCGAGAAGGATTTCTCGGACAAATACACCTATGAAGCCGCGGCCTATCGACTCGATCGGCTCGCTGGCATCGGCCTGGTGCCCGTCACCGTTGTCCGCACGGTCAACGGCGAAACCGGTTCGCTGCAGCTGTGGATCGAGAACGTCATCACCTTCGAGGAAGCCGTTCAAGACGAAACCGCCGAAATCGAGAACTTCGACCTACTCGTCGAGCGGCTCGGTCTGATGTACGTCTTGGATGCCCTGATCTACAACGTTGACCGCAACTTCGGCAACATCCTGGTCAATCTCGACGAAGATCGCTTTTATCCGATCGACCACTCGCGGGCTTTTCGCCTATCGAAAAGACCGCTCGAGTCGACCCGAGGCAAAACCGAGGACCTCTCGATACCCGCCGATGTCGAAGAGCGGTTGCGGGCAATCAGCATCGAAACCCTCGACAGCCTGATCGGTGAGTTTCTGGAAGACAACCAGATGAAAGCAATCCTCGTGCGTCGCGACAAGTTAGTCAAAATACTCGACAAACAGCGCGCCTGAGTTGACGGAGGCTGCTAGCCAACCACAGCGGGGGTCGGGAGAGACACCACCGGCATCCCGAGCGGCGGAATCACAGGCTGCGGCTGAGTGCTGATCTCCGGCTCCCAGTAGCGCTCGGCCTGGTAAAGACAACGCACCTGAGCGTAACTGAACATCGACATCATGACCATGGTTCCCGCTTCGGGTTTGTCGGCCAGCGCTTTCGAGATCGTTTTCCACATCTGCTTCTCTTCGGGGCCGCTCGAGAGCATCTTGCGAACCACACCGAGGGCTTCGAGCTCCACCGCGCGCGGCTTGTGAGCGGTGTATCCGGCCCGGAAGGGTCCGCGCTGCGGCCCCATGCGTTCAATCATCTCGACGACCCGGCGGCCGAAGTTTGTCGGATTGTAAAGCCGATTGCCGAGCCACTTGAGGCCGGAGAACAGCTCTTCGGGGCTCATCCCTGTCGGTAGGATGTTGGTATTCCACACCCCTTGAGTCTCGGAGCCCGTCTCGACCAATCGACCGCTGTCCCGCATTCGGTCGTAGAGCGGTGTCGCGGCGGGGGCCACCAACGCACCGAGGGTAAAAATCGGAATCGGTGTGGCCATCGCGAAGTCGTATTGGATCTGAAAGATATCCGGACCGTCATGGTCGAAACCGACGATCATGCCGCCGATCACCGAGATACCATGGTCCAGGAAAACCTGGACCTGGCCTACCAAGTCGATCCCAACGTTCTGCCGCTTCTTCGATTCTTTCAGGCTCGCTTCATTGGGCGTCTCGATGCCGATGAACACCCGGGTGAGGCCGGCCTCACCACACAATTGCATGATCTCCGGATCGCGGGCTGCGTCGATCGATACCTGGGTGTGGAAGGCGACGGGACCATCTGGCCGGTTTGCATTCCACTCGGCGAGGGCTGCAAGAATGCTCTTGGCTCGCTTGCGGTAGACGGTGAAGTTGTCGTCGGCTAGGAATACCGCCCGAAATCCCTGCGCGTAAACCGCGTCGAGCTCAGCGAGAATCTGGTCGACGCACTTGTGGCGCTGCTTGCGGCCCAGATATTGAATCACATCGCAGAACTCGCACTCGAAGGGACAACCCCGGGAGGTTTGTACACACCCCGAAAGTGCTCGATGGTTGGGATAAAGCTCAAAACGCGGCAGCGGCGAAAGATCCAGACTCGGCTTCTCAGCGATGTATTCACGTTTCCAATTGCCCGACTCGAGATCCGCGAACAGCTCGGTAGCAATGGCTTCGAGCTCACCCACGATCAGGACATCACAGTGATCGCGCACCGCGTCCGGCGACAACGAGGCGTGCGGGCCACCGATGAGCACGGTCTTACCGCGCCGTCTGAAAGCATCGGCGACCTCGTTCATCCGCTGGCCTTGAATGACCTTACCGGTGACGCCAATAAAGTCCGCATCGGTGTCGAAGTTGATCGACTCGACATACTCTTCGCAAATCTCTACATGCCAGTCGTCCGGCGCCAGGGCAGCTACGGTTGACGTCGCGAGGTCAGCGATCGCCTGAGCGGCGGCGTAGCCGTGATGCTGGAATGCCTCGGCCCCGAAGTAACTCGGATTGGCCGGACGAGGATTGATCAAGTAGAGGGATTTGCGCATGAAGAGCCTTTCCGAGGTGAGTGCCCAGAAACATAACCGCCGAAAAAGGGCACAGTTTTACTGTCTATACGAACTGCCGCCTGCTCTCGGCAGAGCGCACACATTGATCCCCGGATAAACCCTAGAAAGGGCAATCATACACCACCGGGTGGCTTCGGACGAATTTTGCGGCCTGTGGCGACTCGTGCCGACGCTTCAAGCCCACCCATCACCGGCCGACTGAGATCGAGAACCGATCGAATCGGTATTCCTGCCGACCGTCCTTCACTTCCTGCGCTCTGGCTTTGCCGCTCACGACCTGCCTGAAGGCTTCGTTCAATCGCTCCAGGAAAATCGGCTTCAACAACGTCGCGGAATGCGCTGGTAACACCCGGTCAACAGCGTCTGCGAGAGTCGCGAGCCGAGCCGCTGAGGACGCGTACTGCTCCAAGCTCCCGGCTTCCGAGGCGACAAACAAGCGCCCGAGATAGAAGGTGTCTCCGGTGAGCACGAAGCGATGCTCTGAGTCGACCAGACATAGAGCATCCGGCGCGTGCCCCGGAGTCACCCAGACTTCGAGTGTTCGCTCGCCGAGATCAAGCCGTGCGCCGTCTTGGATCGGGTGTGTGATCTCATAGGGGCGTATTCGATAGGTGTCACGGGAGAAAGTCGCAGGAGGCTGACGGCTGAATGCCTGTTCGAGCACAAAGCGTTGAGAATCGGCCACCGAACGTCCCTTGGCATTGCGTGCAGCGGTGGCGTTATCGAGGCCATAAATGGTCTCGAACTGATAGTTGCCGCCGATGTGGTCGGGATGGGAGTGCGAGTTGACAACAACAATCTCGAGGTCGGTGAGCTCTGAAACTACAGCACGGATATCGCCGATACCGGTCCCGGTATCAAAGAGCAGGGCCCGCTGGGATCCGACAACGAGGTAGGAAATAACCCGTTCCCAGTGTCCGGGCTCCCGGATCGTGAAAACCCCGGGAAGGATCTGGTAGACCTCGAACCAGGCACCGAGGTTGGCACTGAGCTCAATAGCGGTTGGCGTGGTTTGCTGCCCTGCGACCTTGGGCTGGGAACGCTGGCCGAACGCTGCGCCCGCGATGACCCATATCAACGCGGCGAAAAGCGCTCCCGCCCTAAGATACACTCTACTCAAACTGCACATATCGGTTGGATCTTACCTTCGAAAGATGAGGAAACTCCGGTGAAACGCCTTCTTGCAACCTCCATCGCGCTCCTGCTGCTCTCGCTGCTCACCGGCCCGCTCGCCGCTCACGAAGGCGCACCTTGCGTCGACGGCATCGCTGGCACCTATCCTTGCCATGAGATCGATCTCGCGCATTGGCTCGACCTCGACGAGCTCGGTGGCTCCGGATCCACCAGAGGCTCCGATATCTGGGGATGGACAGACACCGGCACTGGACGCGAGTTTGCCCTGGTTGCCCTCACCGACGCGACGGCATTTGTCGAGGTCACCGACCCGCAAGAACCCATCTACCTGGGGAGCCTGCCGACGGCGGCACCGGATGTGAACGTCTGGCGCGATGTCAAGACCTACAACGACCATGCATTCATCGTCGCTGATTTTGTGACGGCTCATGGCATGCAGGTTTTCGATTTGAGCCAGTTGTTGGCAGTCGTGAGCCCACCCGTGGCTTTCTCCGAGACCGCCAACTACGCCGGTTTCGAGCGCGCTCACAACATTGTGATCAACGAAGCGACCGGAACCGCCTACGGTGTCGGCACCGACACATGTACGGGTGGGCTGCACATGATCGATATTCAGACCCCGACCAGCCCAAGCTTCCTGGGTTGTTTTGACGCCGATGGCTACACCCACGATGCTCAATGTGTCACCTACGCCGGGCCGGACACCGACTATCAAGGCCAGGATCTGTGCTTCAATTCCAACACCGACACCCTGACGATCGTCAATGTCACCGATCCAGCCAATCCAGTGCAGATCTCACGCAACGGCTATACCGGTGTGGGTTACACCCATCAAGGTTGGCTGACCGACGACCACGCCTTCTTTCTTCTCGACGACGAAACCGACGAACAGAGCTTCGGGCACAACACCAGAACTTACATCTGGGATCTTGCGGACCTCGATCTGCCGGTCGTGAGCGGCATCTACGAAGGCCCAGTCACAGCCTCCGACCACAACCTCTACGTCCGCGAAAACTTCGCGTTCCTGGCGAACTATCGCAGTGGGTTACGGATTCTCAACATCGAAGACATCGCCAACGGCAATCTGTCCGAGACCGCCTACTTCGATACGGTACCGGGATCGGACGCGCCAGGTTTCTCCGGCGCTTGGAGCTCTTACCCCTACTTCGAGAGCGGCACCGTGATCGTCAGCGATACGGTCAGCGGTTTGTTCGTCCTGCGGCCGACCAGCCTGTGTACCGCTCCGACCACCGCCACGGGCCTCACCACCACTCCGGCTGGTGACAACCAAATCGATCTCGCTTGGACCGACGATGCCTTGCCCGAGGAGACCTACCGCATCTACCGCTCGTTCGGTTCCTGCCCGGGGGGCGCCTTCGAGCTGATCGCAGACTCAGTGACCGGCGGCGCCTACTCCGACACCACCGCCTCCGGCAGCGTGGACTACGCGTACGAGGTTCGTAAAGTTGATCTCACCGGCGGTTGCGAATCCACGGGGAACAACTGCGCCAACGGCACCACAACCGGCGTCTGCAACGCGCCGCCGATCTTCTCCGGCGTGACTTCGGTCGATAACGCCGAAACCCTCACCTGCCGTTTGGACGTCGCGTGGGATTCAGCGGTTCCCAACTGTGGGAGCGGAGCAACCTATTCGGTCTATCGATCACAGACCTCCGGTTTCACCCCCAGCACCACAAATCGCATAGCGAACGGGCTGAGCGCGACCACTTGGCCCGATTCCAACGTCCTCGACGACACCACCTACTACTACGTCACTCGGGCGACCGACGACGGCAGCGGGGTGGAAGACTCCAACCTCGTCGAGCGGGCAGCCCTAGCGACCGGCCCAGCAGCCGACGGCACCTTCTCCACCGGCGCCGAGATCGGTGATCCGGGACTCGGAGTCGACATCGGTGGGCGGGTGGCACTCAAGCACGCTGGCTGGCACCTCTCGGATGCCCGTGCTCATCTCGGAGACCGCAGCTTCTTCTCCGAGTACACCAGCGGCCTCTGCTCAGCGATCAGCACCCCGGCGATGCAACTCACCACTGGCGAAAGCTCTGAGCTCTCGTTCTGGACGGTGTACGACATCGAAGACGAAGATGGAACCGGTCTCGCCTGGGACGGCGGAGTCGTCGAACTTTCGACCAACGGCACCAACTGGCAGCGGCTCGAGCTCGACCTCGGTTATCCAACCACCTGGCGTGCGAGCTCGGACGCTTGCAGCTACGCGACCGGTTCCCCAGCGTTCAGCGGTCTCAACCTCACCTGGGTACGGTATGCCGCGGATCTTTCGCCCTGGGCCGGCCTCACCGTCTCCGTGCGCTGGAACTTCTCGACCGATGGCGCCGTGACTCGTGAGGGTTGGTACATCGACGATATCGAGATCACCCATGTCCAACTACCGGGCGCCTGCTCGTCACCTGTTGCGTTCATCTTCGGAGACGATTTCGAGTCGGGGGATCTGTCTGGATGGGGGCAGTAGTCCCTATTCCGACGGTGCCCGTGAGTCGATACCGAGCGATGCAGCGATCCGGCGCTCGCGTCGTTCGTCGATGGCGAGCGGCATCGCGC
>JAJCXQ010000672.1 GCA_029263355.1 Acidobacteriota bacterium
TGTAGAGCTGTCTGGGCTCGTGCGTCGCATAGGGGGCGAGGGATTGATTCTGGGCCCAATGCATGACCCGCGGTAAGTGATACGTCATCGAATCCCAGGTATTGGGTGTCGCAACCCAAGCGACGATGCCGAGGACAGCGACGATTACGCCAACCACCGTCAACATCGCGATCTCGGGCGGGTCGAGTTGCTGCGGCTCAATCTGCTGGGCCGGGGCACGCCGGCTCCACAACTGCCACAACAAGAGGGGAACCGGAAGTATCCAGCAAACGCTCAAGGGGCCAGAGCGCAAGGCGCCCACGATGCTCAATGTCTCGCTGACGAAGACCAAATAGCAACCCCAAGCGATTGAGGCCAGCAGCACGGCGCGGATTGCGTCGTCACGATGTGAAGTGTTGGTGAACAGCCGGCGAATGACGATCGCCGCCACCAACCAGGTGAGCAGGGGCAAGGGTGCGAGCATGGCGAATGCAGAATATTAGCGGGCTCAGTTGATTGGCATCGTGGCTTGGCTTGGTGAGGTGGTTTCGAGGTATATCATCATCGTTCGGCTGGTCTTGTCGACGGTTCCATCATCACAATCCAGGGAGATTTCCATGACCGCTATCAATCGTCAGTGGTGCCTCGCTCATCGCCCCGAAGGCGATATCGAAGACGGCGACCTCGAGCTCCGTGAGACTCCGGTGCCAGAGCCCGGCGCCGGACAGTGTTTGGTTCGCAACATCTACCTTTCCCTCGATCCCACCAATCGGATCTGGATGAGTGACGCCGATCAGTACATGCCTCCCGTCGAGATCGGTGATGTCATGCGTGGTGGTACAATCGGTGTTGTTGAGCGTTCGAATGGCGGCAGCTTCAAAGTTGGTGACGTGATCCAAGGGCTCGGTGGCTGGCAGGATTACTACCTCACCGACGGCGTCGGCGCTAGCCGCATCCCGACGGAATACGGATTCCCGCTGCCGGCCTACATGGGGCTGCTCGGCATGATCGGCGCCACCGCCTATTTTGGACTGTTGGATATTGGTCAACCGAAAGCTGGCGAGACCGTGGTGGTGTCGGCTGCCGCTGGCGCCGTCGGGTCGATCGTCGGTCAGATTGCCAAGCTCAAGGGCTGTCGGGTGGTGGGGATCGCTGGATCCGACGCCAAATGTCAGTGGCTGGTCGACGATCTCGGCTTCGACGCGGCGATCAACTACAAAACCGAGGATGTCCTCGCCGCGTTGCGTCGTCATTGTCCGAACGGCATCGACGTCGATTTTGAGAATGTCGGCGGTGAGATTCTCGACGCTGTTCTGAGCCTACTCAACCTCAAGGCCCGTATTGTCCTCTGTGGTTTGATCTCGCAATACAACGCCACCGAACCCGTGCCTGGACCCTACAACTTCACCCAAATCTTGATGAAGCGGGCTCGCCTCGAGGGCTTCATTATCCTCGATTACGCTGCACGTTTTCCCGAGGCGATCACCGAGCTCGGCCAATGGCTCAGCGCCGGCAAGATCCAATACCGAGTGGATATCGCTGAAGGCTTGGAGCACGCCCCAACCACGGTCAAGAGGCTCTTCAGCGGCGGCAATACCGGCAAGTTGATGGTCAAGGTTTCGGAAGAACCGGTTTGACGTCCTCGAGGACTCCTTGATGTCGAAGGATCCTGCCAATGCGCCCGGCGCAGCGCCACTCAGCTTGCAGCAACGTGCCAAGAACTTGGGCTCGGAGGCACTCCAGAAGGCTTCTGGTGCGCTGAAAGAGACGACGACGATTGCCACTGAGGCGGTGCGTAAAGCCTCGGGAGGCGTCAAGAGCGCGGCACAGGGTGCGGTACAGAGCGCGGCACAGATCGCCGGTGATTCCATTTCTGACGCGGGAACAGAGGTTCGAGCCTACCTCTCGAACCGCAGCGAACGTGCGTTCGACGCGCTGCGGTCGTTGTCGGAAAGCGTGACGGACACCATCCTCCCTCAGTCCAGCATTCCCTCCTTTCTGCTGCCCACGGGCAGCAGCACGCATGATTTCGTATGCGTCATGGATTTTACGGAAGTGATCGAAGGATTGGCGGGCGGCCGATTTCATCGACCACGTTTAGAGATCTGGGCGGGTCGCAGCGATATTGATCGAGCGGACCTCGCGACCAGGCTCAGGCGTGAGTTCACAAGACAGCTGCAAGACGAACACAGGAACCTGCGGCGAGCCGCGGAGCGGAGAGCTGCGCCGGAGATCCAGCGACTGGAGGGCGAGCGCGCCGAGACCGGGGACATGATCGAAGCTGCTTCTTTGGGACTCAGCACATCGTTGTCATTGATGTTGTTGGTCGCCAACCCGATCTTCAACCTGGTTTTACTATTGTTGGCTGTGTTTTCAGGTAGTGGTGGGCTGGTCAAATCGCTGCGATATTTTCAAATCGTTACAAAGATCAAAGGATCGCAGAAAGACTTGCATGAAGAGCAGCGAGAATTGGAACAGCAGCTTGACCACAAAAACAAGGACTTCCGAGCCGCGATCGAGCGGTTGGACGTCAGAGTTCATCCTCTGTTGGAGAGCATCGTAGAGCATGTCAGCGAGATAGACGGCAAAGGCTTCGCTGGCGGCGAAGGCCAAAAATCGATCGGCAGCGCACCTTTGGTAGAGGAGTATCTGAAGATGCCAGCGTATCGAGAGGCCGTACCGTCGATCTATCATCCGTTGATTGATGCCGCGCTCGACTGACCCATCGCGGGGCGATTCGCGTCTCTGTATTTCAAATCTCGAAGAGAGATCTTGCGTAAAGCGAAGATTGATCCCAGCCTTCTCGACCGACTCTCGGTAGGTCTTCGCCCTGCGGTGTCAGGGGTTGTGTCGATCCGTTGTGTTTACCCTTGACACCTTTGCTGGAAGCTCCTATTCTGAAGGTCGATTCTGGGGCATGGATTGGACCACCGGTAAAACGGTGGTAGGTAACGCGGCGGCGGTCGTGTTATCTCATTAGGAGGCCCTGTATTCAATGGCCGACCCGATGACGAGCGGGTGTGGCCTGGCACCGTCTAAAAAGAAGAGGTTCCTGGCAGAGGTATCTGTCAGTTTGGAGCACTCTAATTGACGTGTGAAAGTTGATCGTCTGGCCTATAGCCAGGCTGTCGCTTGGGTGAGTCTTATGTGAATGAAAGCGTACGGGACGAAGGGTGACGTGTAGACACAGAAGCCGTCTTGGTTCAGAACGTTCGGAGAGAACACCATGAAAAGAAGAGATTTCCTGAAATACGGATTGGCTGCGGGAGGCACCGGCATCCTTGGCTCCAAAGAAGCAAAGGCCAAGGAGGATCTCACCAAGTATCTCTGCTCGCCGGATGATCAGGCGCGAGATCTCGATGAGCTTCCCCAGAGTCCGCCAGCAGAGCCTTATAAAGCCGAGCTGTTTGTGCCGCCGATCATGCAGCCCTTCGACGAGTCGGAGATGCAGCCCGGACCGGTGCCCTCGGCGCACCAGCGTTACAACGACTTCAAACCTCAGAAGTTCTACCAAATCTTCGAACAGGAGTTTCGGTGGAACTACCATCCGGATCCGCCCTATACCGTGATGAAGGGCGGCCAGTCCCTGGGTAGCTACTCCTGGGGCTTCCACTCACCGCGGGTGAAGCCGACCGGTCTCAATGCGTTCGAGCCCCATGCGTCGACGCCGGGGCCAACCTATTTTGCCAAGTACGACGAACCGGTCCTGGCGCGTATCTACAATGATCTACCAACTCTGGGGCACGCCAGAGCATCCTTTGCATTGCCGTCAACCGCGATCCATCTTCATAATGGACACACCGCTTCCGAGAGCGATGGCAATCCGCAGGATTGGATCGATCCCGGAGAGTTCTGGGATCATCACTACGGCAACTTTCCTCTCGGCCACGATCCGCGGGAGAAGTTGACGACGTTGTGGTACCACGACCACCGATTGGATTTCACAGCATCCAACGTTTATGCCGGTCTGGCCGGTTTCTACCTGCTCTTCGACAACGAAGATACCGGCGACGAGAACACCGGCTGGCAATTGCCGAGTTTCCCCCATTATGACATTCCGCTGATCATTCAGGACGTCAAGTTCGCCCATGATCCAGTGGCGGATCCAGCAGCGCAGGTTGTCTTCGAGAACTTCAACACCGACGGCATGATCGGCGACCGAGTGACTGTGAATCGGCGTATCACGCCCCATTTCAAGGTTGAGCCGCGGAAGTACCGTTTCCGCATTCTCAACGGCGGTCCGTCGCGCTTTTATCAACTTTTCTTGCGAGATCCACAGAAGCGTCGCGGAACGGAACATCCACATTTCGTTGCTATTACCGGTGACGGTAACTTCCTACCTGAGCCCATCGAAGCCGAGAGTCTGTTTCTCAGTGTGGCACAGCGCGTTGACGTGATCATGGACTTCTCCGGCTACAAACCGGGGGATCACGTTTACATGCACAACCTGCTCAAGCAGATCAACGGTGCCGGCCCCGCGCGAGGCCCCAGCGGACCGTTCCTCGATTTTGACGATCCTGCGACTCACCTGATGCGTTTCGACGTCATCGCGCCGCGCTCGAGCACGCCCGACAACAGCAAGATTCCGGACTACTTTCGGCCGTTGCCGACGATCAACATGAGCGAGGTCAAGCGCGAGCGCACCTGGCTGTTTGACTACGATGGCGGGTTGTGGACGATCAACGGCAAGATCATGGACCCCAACCGTATTGATGCCGGCATCGATCAGGATTCGGCGGAGATCTGGAACCTGGTCAATGGAGGAAACGATTGGTCGCATCCGATCCACAGCCATTTTTCCGAGTTTCTGATTCTTGAAATCAACGGTAAACCCTATCGGCCGACCTACATCCAAACCGTTACCGATGGCGAGATGACCTTGGTCGAATACCTGGGTCGAGCCGAAGGTAACAGACCGCGGGTCAAAGCCTATCTCGGTGGCCCGCGTCGCGATGTCGCGACCTTGCTGCCCGGGGACGAGATGAAAGTCTTCATGCGCTGGGCGGACTTCTTGGGAAAACATGTCATGCACTGCCACAACGTGGTCCATGAGGATCACGCGATGATGATCCGCTGGGACATCATGCCGCCGGGACGCGGTTTCGACGAGCCACGAAACGCGGAAGAGGTTTACAGTGAAGAGCACTTCCAGCCGGGATATCCCGATCCGCGGCCGCCGTCGAAACCACACCTGGAGGAGAGACCCCATGCCCAGTCATTCCAGGAAGGCAAGTAGTTCACGGCGGATCAATGAGAGGACGATGAACCATGAGTAACCGAAGAAAAGTCATCGCGGCCGGTGCCGCGGCGCTTCCCGAGTTGGCTCTGAGCGCGTCCGGGTGGACGTTCCCAGAGATTCCAGAAGATCCGGCGTGCGAACGCCCTTCCCGTGGACCCAAAAGCGACTACTTCCCGAACGTCGTGGTCACGTCGCATCTCGGCGAACGATCACTCTTCTACGACGATCTGTTGGCGCAGAAGACGATCCTGATCAATTGCATGTCGGTGCGAGGCAACGATGTCTATCCGGTGACCGAGAACGTTTCCAAGGTCCAGCCCTTCCTCGCCGACCGACTGGGCC
This sequence comes from Acidobacteriota bacterium, assembly GCA_029263355.1. Lineage (GTDB taxonomy): Bacteria > Acidobacteriota > Thermoanaerobaculia > Multivoradales > J023 > JAAELT01. The sequence goes on from JAJCXQ010000672.1 coordinate 5,561, forward strand.
GCGACGTGTTCATGTACTCGCTGACCGTGGACCCCGAGCACGACACGCCGGAGGTCTTGGCGGATTTTGCCCAACGATACGGCGCTCGACCGGGATGGTCATTCCTCACCGGAACGCAAGAAGACATGGACG
>JAJCXQ010000673.1 GCA_029263355.1 Acidobacteriota bacterium
CTAAAACTGCTTGCCATGCGTTAGTAAGACTTGTTCTGTCTCCAACAACATAGATCGTTAAATGTTGAATATCATTTACCTCAAAATCATAGCATTTCAGAATCAATTCTAGATTGGCAAGACATTGTTGTGCTTGCCTGAATGGATTAGTTTTCCCGATGATATCTCCTAACGTGTCGGTCGGAACCTGTCCAGAAACATGAAGCTGATTTCCTATCTTGCGCGCATACCTATAGCCAGCAGTGTCTGGTAATCCCGCTTGTGTTTCAATTTCATTCATATTTTGAACCAAATCAAATGGCGCCCTAACGTGCGGCCACTCAGCGGCCAGCCGAGACGCGAAGCGGCGGAGCTGGTCCGTCTGGAGTGGCAGGGTTGGGCGGATGGACATCATTGCAACTTGAAAGGGAATTCGGCCAACAGGCCGTTTCTTTTAGGCGCAGGCAAATCTACTTCGCAGACAACGCCGAGCCTGCCAGTGGTCCAGCCTTTCTGCCGCCTCCTTACCTCGGGAATATAAGGCAATTCGTCCAGTCCAAGATCTTTGAAGGCTCTGTTCGCAACGATGAGAATCTCGTTTCGAAGTTGGTCCATACAACGAAGGAACGGATCATCGTAGCTGACACGTCCTCCTCCTCGAATGTCCAGCTTCCCCTTGAGGATGGCGTGGTCCCAAGAACGCTCTATTTCTCGAAGCTTGTCTACGATTTCCCCGAATGCGTCTCTATAGGTCTTGTTCTGGAGCCACGCCTTGCCCTTTGTTCGAGAAATAATTGTGCCATCGGAAAGCCGCGACACTCCAGTTGTTAGAGCGACTCTCGTATCCCTGATTGCCTGGATGAAGGACTCCGGTTCTTCATGCCGCATAGCATCACGAAACGCGAATCTGTCGAGATAACCATAGTAATACTTGAGGATTTCGCCATCAGTCGCTGACGCGTCGCTCGCTTCACTTTCTGCGGAGTTCAGCTGTTGCTCGGTCCAGGACTCATGCACTGCCTTGATTCGAAGAACTCTCTCGGCCGGATAGGCATCCTCACACGAGTCTATGATCGAGTGACAGTTAGCGCAGAGTAGAATCAGATTAGTGTAATCATCGCGATCAATCTCCGCAGTGTTCTGACGGCCACGGGGCCCTCCTGGACGCTGCGCAATAATGTGACATTCCTCCCCCAGTGTTTCAATTGCACGATCAGCGGCATCCGGCCGAAAGGACAAAAGCATTCGACATCTTGAACACCTGCCACCAGCACGGCCCCATAATAGCTTCCGAGTCTTTGCTGTTATTCCCATGGGCAATTCTGCTTTGGTTGGTCCAGGGCTAGCCTACCGACGCCGCCCAACGTTTAGAGTTGAGCGGACATTCGGCGAAATTTCATAACGAAGCCTCCATCCCACATCCGAACACGATGCCGATGCCGCAGCAAGCAGGTGCGAATGTTCCGATTCAACGACTGGTTGAACGGGATCCGCGGGCTACTAGCTGAGCGCTGCTCCTTCGAGTGCTATGGGTATAGTACCGAGTTCCCAGATAGAAGCGCAACTGCGAGATGCGGGCTGTCGTGGCCGTGAGGCCGTGTCGGCAGCTCATCGTCGTCATCGGATCGCGGCTCGAACAGCTACAACAGAGGCCGACAACCGCTCGATCAACGTTGCTGAGGCCGATGCCGATACTGCCAGGCGCAACTCGACCACGGGCCGCAGCGCTGCGACGTGGCATCGGCCTCACAGGATCGCCCTCAATTCACTGGCAAGCTCAGCCGGAGGCGGGGCTCGTGGAATGTTCTCGACTTCGAGCAGACAGCCGCAGATGCGACAGTATTCCTCGACTGCGACCCAGTCCTCGCCGGTAGTCTCCTCAGCTTCGGTGGCTGAAGGGCCTGCGGCGTCAGCCTGGTTTTCACTACCGTCAAGTTGTTTGCGGCAAGCCTCGAGCTGTTCACGATAGTGGTGATGATACAAGCCACAGGCGCGTACCACACGATAGCCGGTTGGCGGCACGTGCCACAAGATGCGTCGGATGAGTTCGCCGACAGGGAGTGTCATCTCGCGCCATGGCTCGCCTTTACGGCTGACACGGAGGGTGGCGGTCTGATGCTTCTGATCGAGCCGCAGCAATCTCGAGTTCTTCAGCGGGCCTCCCCGGACGTAGCGCGCCAGGTAGGTCGCGATACCCTGGCCGTGCTCGTAGCGCTCCTCGACGTCGACGATCCACGTCTTGCGCTCGGCCTCACTGAGGCGGCACAGTGCGTCGAAGCGACACATGTCCGGCGGCAGCTCGATCTTCCCCGCCTTGATCATTCGTCGCAGTGCTTTGGCGAAGCGCTTCCGAAACCAAAAGCGAAGGACTTCTTCGGGAACCAGGAATCCTTCCCGTCGACAGGGCTGCCACCGCCCGTCGGCTGTGAGACCGCCACCGGTCACCAGGCAATGAACATGGACGTGAGCCCACAGGACACGAGACCACGTATGCAGGCTCATCAGGAGGCCAGGCTTGGCGCCCAAGTGCTTGGGATCTTCGAGAGTGTTGAAGAGGGTCGTGCGGGCGATCCTGAACATCAAGTCGCCGACAGCCTTGCGGTCGAACTCCCAGAAGATCCGCAGCTCTCCCGGTAAAGTGAAGGTGACGTGGTAGTGGTCCGTCGGCAGCAGTAGGCCGCGGATCCTCTCCAGCCACTGATCGATCTTGACCCACGCGCACAGCGGGCAGGCGCGGTGACGACAGGAGTTGTACCACACCTTCTCGACGCAGCCCGCGGGGCAGCGCTTGGCATGCCCACCCAGCTCAGCGGTGCGACATCGTAGGATAGCGAGGCCGGCCTTGAGCTGGAAAGGCAGCATCCCACGGGTTCGGCGGTAAGCCGCAAACCCGGCCTGGAAGATATCGCGCAAAGTACACTTCGTCCCCACATATATAAGAAGACGTAATGTACTCGTCGGATCTTTGACGACGAGAGAAAAAGATTAGATTTTCTTGGGTAGGTGCGCGGCGGGCTCAGGTCCGCGTGCGAATGCTAGCATAGTGCCGCGGCGCCACCTATATCTTGAGGCGTCTCGTAGGGCGGGGAATCAGAGAAATCGATCGTTGCTTGCCGGTGATCAACTGCCTTGATAAAGATCAGTACACTTTGGTGCGGAAAACACTCAGCCGGTTATTAAAATTCAAAATAAACTCCCGCGGAGCGGGTCGCGTTCAACTCTTGAGTGAACGTCACGGCCGGACGTGTAGCGCCTCAGCCGAGGCCTGGCGTTGGATTGCAATCCCCCTATTTTCATGACTTTATGAGCCTACAACGAATTGTCTTAGCATGTCAAACATGTCAGCTGGCCGGACGTGTAGTACAGCGAGAGGAGAGGCGGAGCGTTTGGGGACTTCTGCGTCACACGACTGACGGGTAACTGGCTAGCCGGTAGAGCTAAGTCACTGAATAGAAGATTCTTAGCGGTAGCCTTGGGGCGTAACACGTCACAACGCCGCGCATTAACACCGGCTCACTGCTACTGGGGCCAGTATTACTCGACAGCCGGGCGACGCATAGCATTTGGGCTGAGTCGGGGAAGATCAGGATATCTAGTTGCGCCGACAGTACTTTATGGACCTGCTTCGGCTCGGCTGCTGGATGTTACACGTCAGTGCGGTGACGCAGTAAGGGGCGAATCGCTTGCCGAGCGTGCCGACTGGCTGCAGCACCCGTTGATAGCCGAATATGGTGGATATACCGAGATCACCAATCTAGTTTCGCATACCCAAAAGGACAAAATTCGAGACGGATTATGGTATCCTTATTGGAAGCGACTATCCATTTAATTTGATCTAAAGAGGTGCGTCCAGTGTACCAACCTGCCTTGCGGCCAGAACAGATTAGAGCTCTTTACTACCTCAAACTAAAACTCGGGCGCCCGATGACCGAGCTCGTCCGCGAGGCAGTCGAGGTCTACCTTCAAGACTTCGGCGGGTCCGATCAACTCATTCCGCCTTCTGAACGCGGGGATCAGTTTCACCTGTCGCGAGAGAGAGGCAGCCGTTAGAGGCTATCGAGAGGGCTCTCCACACCCCTGCCGCCTCGATTCAATACGTGGGTATAGATCTCGGTCGTTTTCACGTCCTTGTGACCAAGCAGTTCTTGCACGGTTCGAATATCCTTTCCACTGTGCAGGAGATGTGTTGCGAAACTGTGCCGCAATGTATGGATACTCGCATGCTTCACAATCTTCGCTTTCTTGACTGCTCGCTTGAAGCTTCGCTGAATTGCCCTCTCGTGCCGGTGGTGCCTCCGGATCACGCCAGAGCGAGGATCCCGTGAAAAGGTGGGAGCGGGGAACATGAACTGCCACCCCCACTCGGCGGGCGCAGACGGGTATTTGCGTGCTAACGCGTATGGCAAGTAGACGCGGCCGCGCCCTTCTTTGAGATCTTGTTGGTGCAACGCCCTGACAATCTTTAGGTGCAAAGCGAGCGGCGGCTTCACCAGCTCTGGCAGCATGGTCACCCTGTCCTTGAAACCCTTACCGTCGCGCACCGTGATCTGATTGTAGCTGAAATCGACATCCTTGATCCGCTGTCGCAGACCTTCCCTGAGGCGCATGCCGGTGCCATAGATGAGCTGAAGGATAAGACGGTCTTCGTCGTTGTCGATCGCCTCGAGCACACTCCCAACCTCGCCGCGGGTCAACACCACCGGCATCTTACGGCGCCGCTTGGCACGGACGATGTCTCCGAAGTCCCCAAGCTCCTTTTCGATCACCGCACGGTAGAGGAATAGAAGCGCCGATAGGGCCTGGTTCTGAGTCGAGGCGCTAACATGGCGGTCGGCCGCGAGATGAGTCAGGAAGGCGTTGATCTCCGGCTCGGCCATGTCCTTCGGATGGCGCTTCCCGTGGTAGAGGATGTAGCGCCGGATCCAGGCGACGTAGGATTTTTCTGTGCTGAGGCTCAGGTGCTGGGCTCGCGCTCTGCGACGAACCTGGTCGAGCAGCTTGGGCTCACGATTCCTGGCGCCACTCATCGCCTTACCGCCTCTCTGGCCTTCGACTGAGCGGTCAGGCTAAACAACTCTTGCGACGTCTTCATGATTCCAGACTCCTCTTGCTTTGATTCGCGCGCTAACCGGACGCCAGGATCGTAGTCGGTCTCTTCTTCGACAATGAACCTCTCATCCTGCCGCAACGCCACTAGAAGCTCTTCCGGAGTTAAGACGCAGTAGCCTTCACGAGATATCTCCTCATACAAGACGCCAGCGCTGTAGTTTTCGCCCCAAGAGCCCAAGCTGAAGCTCATGCTCTCGTGGCAACGGTCGACGATGCTCGAGTCCAGACGATCGATCGACATCAGCTCCACCCAGTCAAACTCGTCTCGTCCTTGCCCTGCGCGAACAGCGCGTCGAGGATCACGCGCTGGAGGCTCTTGACCGAGGGCTCTTTGCGGTGCGACTCCGAGAGCAGCGAGATGGCCTTCGCGGGCTCTCGGTTCAGCACATACGCAAGCCCCAGAGCACACAGCCCGTCGAGCTCACCTAGCCGCCAATCGACGACAGCCCTGCAATGGGCGACCAACCCAGCGTAGTCCTCGTTTTCGCGCAACTCCCAGTAAGTCCAACCTTCGTACTCATCTCGGCACACGTGGTCCGGTTTGTGGTGGCAACTGCAGCGGGGACAGGTACCGGGCTTCGCTTGCTTCACGTCTCTAGCCTCCTTCCAGAATCTGTACGCGAGCACCGCCGGAGCGTTCCTGGCTGTTCGCGGCTGACTTGAGCCGGATCTATACAAGTTCCTTGCCAGTTGACCCCTCAGGCCCTACACATTGAATCCATGAGCCTTGGGCGGCGCCGTGCCGCTGTGGGCGGCAGCCGTCAATGTCAAAAGATTGCACTCAATCAGGCGAAATCGGGCGAAAAGTGGTCGCTCGCCGCTACGATCCGGGCTCGGCGGGTGATGTCAAGAAAATTTGACAGGCGCCGAATCTTTTGCCCCAATCTTCCAGGTCACTTCGGCTTCCGGTGACGGCCACACGCCGCTACTGGCCAGCTGGCCGTGGCGTGCCTCGACCTGATATTTAGCGATCCGATGTTCACCGTCGATTCCGCCGAGGCCGGCCTGGCGCTCGTCCTGACGCCGATCCATGCAGACGGCGTGTTCACCGCACGGGGGATCCCGGTCTCCGCGGTCCAGTTCCTCCAGGAGACCCTCGACAAGGGTGACCTCGTGACGCCCTTCCTGGCGGACGCGAAGTTGCGCTATCCGGGTTTGCATCTGTGCCGGCGGTGACGATGGAGGAGAACGACCTTGTGGGGCTTGCGGAACTCGAGCGCTTCCGTCTCGAGAGCCTTGCCGTCGTCCCTGAATCCGGAGGGCTCGTGCTGCGCTTCGACGGCATCGCCGGTAAAGTGCGAAGCCTAGATGAGTCGTACTGGACCGATCACCGGCTGACGCTTTTCGAACGCGTTCGTTACAGCTCGCGCTTCAATTTCCTCGGCGTGGCCGTGGTATGGCTCCTGGCAACGAGTTGGGGAATCTTCTCAGTTTGGAGAGAGCTACGGAGCTTGGGCAAGAGTAGCCATGCCTCAGGGGATGCCCCTGAACGCCACCGTCGCTGGAATGAGACCAGACGCAGACTTGGACCTTGGAAGGGCGATAGTCAACAGGCACGATTACTCCGAGAGATCGCCAATCCCGTCTCAAGGAACACAATATAAGTTATTGACTCGGAAGCTGTTATCTTCATCGCGTCCATGACGGACGTAACTTGCTTCACACGCACGTCGGCAGTGTCAAGGGGCACTGGTGGGGCAGCATTCGCCAGCACTCCAACACGGTCGCCAACGGATCCCGATACTCGAGGGTGAATCTGACCGGCCCAGCACGTGAGATGCTTGGGCATGTGATCCCCTCTACCCGCAGCACTTCATTGCGCCGCGCCTATATAGCTACTTTCTGTTGTTAGAGCTTGCCACCGCCCATGAGTATAGAGGTGGCAATGCTGCCGTTCGATTGCCCCGCCACCAGTTCGGCGACAGCGGCTACCTGGTAGCAACGCTGGATTCGATGCTCGCCAGTGGCAATCGCCCGCAGCTTTGGGAGCAGACCGGGACAGTGCCCGTGGCCCTTTGTTGCGTTTCCTCTCCGACCTCCGCAGCCCTCGCGCCTCTTTGTGAACAACGACAAATCCATCCTTCAGCCCTCGCGCGACATCTGCGACGGTCTCCAAAGCCTGGCGCAGCGGCCGACGAGCGACGGCACAACCGCTCATCGCTTTTGCGGCCGTTTCCGCAGCTTGATGAGCTTGCTCACAAGCCTCCGCGGGCGAAGCGAAGCTCGTTCGAGCTTGCCGACGACGTCGCGCAGGCGATGCGCGCCTCTGTTGAGCTTGTAAAACGACCCGCGCACCGGCCGCAGAGCCTTGTCGATTGTCCCAATCGGATTTCCCGCCGTTTCAGACGATGTTCTTTTTCCTCAATTTGATCTGCTGCCGCCGCGAAGCACGTTCGCGCTTGCAAAGATGTCGCGCAGGCGATGCGCGCCTCTTTTTAGCTTGTAAAACGACCCGCGCACCGGCCGCAGAGCACGGTTGATTTGATCCATTTGATTTCCCGCCGTTGCAGGAGGGGGTGTTTCTCCACTTTTTCATTTGCGGCCGTTTCTGAAGGGGGCTGTTTTCACCAATTTTCTCCGCGACCGATGTCGAGGTCTTTTTCAAAGCCCAATTGGATT
>JAJCXQ010000674.1 GCA_029263355.1 Acidobacteriota bacterium
ACTTGGTGGTAAACCTAGCAGAGAACTCATCATCTGACGAACGGCCAAAAACTTGTCAGTTCTCAACCCGAAACATCGTCTTGGGTACTGGTCCAAGTCCTCGTTTACCTGCCTGTGCGGAACCGCACCTCGGGCCAACCGTCGTTCACTCGAGTAGGTTTCTGCTAGAGAAAATCGAAACTGTAGGTAAACGCATTGCCGTTGTCGGCTCTGGTCAAAGTGGCGCGGAGATAGTCTCCTACCTGCTGAGCCGTGACGCTGGTTGCCGCAAGGTGCACTGGATTACCCGACTCAATTTCTTACCGATCGACGACTCGCCATTCACTGAGGAAATCTTCACCCCCGCCTACAGTGATTTCTTCTTCGGCCTAGAGCCAAACGTTCAAGAAAGACTTGTCAAAGAACAGCGTCTTGCCAGCGATGGCATCTCTATCGAGCTAATCAAGAAGATTTATCGTCAACTCTACGAGTTGGAGTTCGTCGAAGAAGCAGGTCGCCCATGGCAGTTCCATCCAGAAACCGAGCTATCGGATATCGAACGAAAATCTGATGGATTGGCACTGAAACTTCACAACAGATTTGCGCAAGCCGAAGAGACACTACCGATCGATGTGGTGGTCCTTGCCACCGGCTACGAAAACAGGGTGCCACCATGCCTCGATGCCCTTCGCCATCGCATCAACCTCGACGGCCTCAAGTACTCTGTTCGCGAAGACTTCTCTATCGAATGGGACGGACCAGCTACACAAAACATATCCGTTCAAAACGCCGCTCGTCATTGCCGTGGAGTACCGGATCCGAACCTCAGTCTCATGGCTTGGCGCAGCGCCACGATCGTCAACAGCTTGATCGGAGAGAAGATTTACGATGTCGATAACGCAAGCACGGTTTTCGATTGGCCCAAGATCGCGACGGCGACAAGCTGACGGGTAGCCCAACCTTCGAACACTCAACAACCGTCTAGCCTAGCCTATGCAACCAGAAACTCCGCGCCGCCGAGCGTCGTCCGAGATTGGACGGCCTCGCCAGACAACGCAAGGGCGTCTGCCACATCTTTCAGCCGGGCAGTATGCCAGGCCACCTCCTGCCGCCGACTGCCGGTGAAGGGTATCTTTGAAACGCCACCCAAATTTAACAACTGGAGTAGTCATGCAAGATCTCCTGCGGAGATTGTTTTGTTCTTGCTTAGCGATCTTTATCGCCTCGTCGACTGCGGCAACTGTCATGCGACCGTTATCGGAAGCTGACCTGGTCCAAAATGCCGAGGTTATCGTGCTCGGAACCTGTACCAAGCTTGAAAGCGTGAGACGTGATCGCGTGCTCATGACGCGGGTTACCGTGGAGTTAGAGGAGACTCTCAAGGGACAGACAGCCTCCACGATCACGCTATGGAATCCAGGCGGATTCGACAACAGTGGTCCGGTGCCCCTCGGCACCATGGTTCCCGGAGCTCCCGTATTCCTTCCCGACGAAAAAGTTTTGCTCTTCCTCGGACGACCTGCGGAGCTGAAGAACAACGAATTTGTTGTGCTGGGGCTCGCTCAAGGGAAGTATTCCATCTACAACGACTCTCAGGAACGGCCTATGGTCCGTCGCCAGCTCGGTGGGCTACAGACGTCTGATAGAGGAACACCGAACACCTCGGCGATTCCACTGGAAGACTTCAAAAACCGCATTCGAGCTCACCTGAGAAAAAGCAGTTCATCGCCTTGAATCAAACTGAAGAAATTGGAGAACTTACTGTGTTGAAAAAGACAATGTGCTTGTCCCTCTTGACTGCCCTTGTGGCCTTGGTTGGTGTTTCTCCCGCGTTAGCAGGTGGCGTCATCCAGACCGTGGATATCACGGCGAATGAACCGTCACCCCTCGATCCAACTCATGTTTTGGCACCAGTGACCGACATGCGGCTCGATCCGCGTTGTCTACCCCTGCGTTTCAAGATGAACACAACAGTCGATCCAATCCCGAATCCGCTTGGACCAGACTTTCTATCCTTGGCGGACGCGCAATCGACAATTCAGCAAGCGATGGACATCTGGAACGATATCCCGACATCCTTCCTCGAGATTGAGTTCGACGGTAACAGCAATAACCCAGGACCGCCGGCGGAAGACTTCATCAACGAGGTTACGTTTCAAACCAATTTCTTCTTCGGCTTCCTGCAACCGCAGTCGACCTTGAATGTCGACAACATCATGCAGTTGTCACTCCTGACATTCATTTCGAGCGACACCTTCCTGGGTGACGGCGTGGATGTCGATGGGGACGGCGATCCAGACGCCTCATCGTCGATCAGCTTCTGTGAAGATGTCGACGGAGACGGTGATTTCGAATACCCGGAGGGTTTATATCCGGCGGGTACGGTGCTCGAGGTCGACATGATGTTCGGTGCTAGCGATACGGTCAATCCTGTCTTCGGACTGGTACCTGGCACCCGCTTTACCGTCGATCCGGCGGATATCGATGACGAGCTGCGTTCGGTTGATCTTTTGTCCGTTGCAGTTCCGGCTTTTGGCCTCGCTCAGACGATGTCTCACGTCCTCACCAACCAGCGAAGTGACGATGACGGACGAGCAGCCACAATGTATCCGTTCCTCGACACCACCGATCCACAGGCAGAGATTGCAAGGCAAACGCTCGATTCAGATGCTATCGCCACGGCGTCGTTTCTCTATCCCGAAGGCTCTGCGAGCAGCGGCGCTGCCGCTCTGCAGGCCGGAGATATCGCCTTCGACGATGCCTACGGCTTAGTCACCGGTTCGGTATACAACAGCCTGTTCGACAATCCGGTTTCTGGCGCCAGCGTCTTCGCAGTCAATCGCCGAACCGGTGAAGTCGTCAACACTGCCTTCAGTGGAGCTCAACCGATTCTCGAGTTCAGTCCGGCTATCAACGCCCTCTTGATTCCGATCGATGCGGCACTCCAATCTCCGGATGGCGAGTACACCCTGGTCTTGCCGCCAGGAGACTACGATATTGGTGTCGAAGGTGTTGACATCCTTCCCCTGCTGCCGTTCCCGATCAACCTTCAAGCACAGGTCGGAGCCTTCCTCGGTTTGTCTTTCTTCAATGAGGAATTCTATAACGGCAACAAAGAAGGCGCATTCGAGCTCGACCCGTCCAAGAGTAGGAAGGTCCGAGTACGTGCTGGGAGGACGAAGACCGGCATCGATTTCGTGACCAATGACACCACGGATATCGAGAAGTTCGGAAACCCCGACAGTTTCAGCGATCCGCTTGCTGAGCCCGGGACTTATTTTGCCGTGCGCGTGCCAATCGCCGATTTCGAGGCCGCGGTCGCAGCACAGGGTCCAGATGCGATCCTACATGGCGCCTATTTCTTGACATCGGTGGCACAAACAACCGATGTTGCGGTCTTTGAACGTGCCCTCTTCACTACCGGCACAGTCCATCCAGATGGCACGGCGACGATCGATCTCGATCATCCCCTGGCTGAAGATGACGACCTGGTAGGCCAGGAGAACGACTTTACACCGCTGCTATTTGACGATCCCAGGGACATTCTCGAGGAGGTGCAAGACGGTATTGCAGACGGCTCGATCGAAGACCTCTTCATGGTAATCCAGTTGCCAGACAACAATTGCGACGGCCATCGCCACCGCGGCCACCAGCACAGCGATAGCGATAGCGATAGCGATAGCGATAGCGATAGCGATAGCGATAGCGATAGCGGCTGCGAGGCCGGAGATAGTGTCATGCCCCTGATCGGCATCGACAATGGTATCGATGCACCGTTTTTTGGGCTTTCATTCAGCTCGACAGACGGTACTCTCTTTTCTGAAGCAGTCGACTCCAACTACCTCTTCAAGCTGGTCGTGAGCTCGTTTGCTGACGATTCAGACAGCGACAGCGACAGTGACTCCGATTCCGACTCGGACAGCGATTCCGACAGCGACTCCGACTAGCGGTCGCTCACCGAAACGAGAAAGAGGCCGAGGCGATTCGGCCTCTACTTTGCGGAATATCGCCATTAGGTCAGTACGATCCGCGAATCTTTCGACCTTCGAGAATCGAGAACAAGAGATGCCTGAGAACACCACCAGCACTTTGCTCGACCGGCCTACTCCACCACTCAACAGCGCTTTCCGCCGCCTTGTGGCAGAGAATATTTCTAACCCCTTGAGACGCCTTGGAGCATTCCTTGTATTGTGGCTGTGGGCAAAGAAGTGGCATGTCGAGGAAGCCAGGCAGAGCATCTTGGCGGCCTTCGAGAAGGACGAGAACCCCTTTTGGAAGAGAAAATTCCCATTCCAGCAGATCTTTTATCCCGGCCTCGCCATCTCGATCGTTCTGAAAGACGACGACAACGATCACAGCCCGGTATCAAGAGCAGCCAAGCTTATTGTCTCGGCACTCGAGTATCGCGACAAGATGTTGAAACAGGAACTCGAGGCAGACGCCGAGAAAGGTCGATCGCTAGACATGGGGAGACACTTCTATCTCTTTTCGCGCAACGTCCGTACCTACAAAGACGATCAAGGTCTATCGGCTAATGTTATCGACCATGAGCCTACAGATCACATTGTAGTGGCAGTCGACGGAGTGTATTTCAAACTGAAGGTCCTGCACGAAGGCCAACCGCTGTCCCTCAGTGAGGTTCTCCACCAAATCCAACAAATGGTAGATGAGGCGGTTTCCAGCGAAGGCGACATACCTTTCGGATTGCTGACGACTCTCGAGCAGGCGGATAGCGTCGAAGTTGTCCAAGCGTTGCGACAAGATCCTCGCAACCATCAAAGCATGCAGGATCTCGATAGCGCTCTATTCTTCGTTGCTATAGACACGAGGTTTCACCCTCAGACGCTCGAAGAAACGGCTCGCGGCTGTTTGATCGACAACCACCACAACCGAGACTATCGTAAGAGCATTCAGATCGTCGTTACCGGCAATGGCAAGGCAGCGATTGTACCGTCCTATGTCAGCGGTCTCGATGGCTCTCTGGCCTTCAGCTTCAGCTCATGGGTCGCTGGCCACGCCAAAACGCTGAAATCCGACGACTGCTCGAAGTCACACGAGCCGGCTGCCCCTCTATTTGCCAAGCTTGATCTTCAACTAGAGAATCGATCGGGATGGGATGAGAGATTCAACAAACTCAATGACGATCTTCAACCTTGGATCTACCCTAAAGACACACCGACCGTGCACACGTTCGATGGTATTGGCCGAAAAACCTTCCGAAGTTTGAAAATCAGTTCTGATGCTGCCATGCACTGTGCCCTGCATCTCGCCTTCAAGCACTATCGCGGACGAATTCCCCGGGTCAGCAACTTTATGAGCATGAGGAGCATCAAGACCGGCCGCATCCATCGGTACTCGACTTCGACGAAGGAGATGATCGCCTTTGTTGGAAACCCCACTAGTAAGACCCTACAACAAGCGATGGACGAACACCGGCGAGTGATCAGACAGCTCAAGGTCGGAGATGATGTGCTCTACTTCCTCACCTCCCTGATCACCCGGGAGGAGATCGGCGCCAAAGGGTCAACCGCCTTCTTCTGGATTCTGAAGACATTCATGCCACAGGTTTTCCAGGGGCTATTGATGCCAGATATCTTAGCCTCTAGCATCCGCCCCTTCCCCGAAATGGCCTTCGGTGGCCGGGCAGGAGCCCGAATCGGTTTTCCACCGGGTGACGCTATCGGTGGGCACTACCTCTTTTTCGAGGACAAGATCATGCTTTGTGTTTGCAGCCATCAGGGCGAAAAGGGGCACGAAGCCGCATTTGCCGAAGAGCTAGAAGCGAGCTTGAAGCAAGTTACTGCCCTCGCCAAGGTTAGAGAGGCCTTGGATCGAGCGCACGAAGGACCTCTGAACTAGTGGTCGACCTTGAGTTGAACGAGGTTAATCCAGAAACAAGTCGCATCATGGAAGCCAACAAGATAGCGGCTGAACGTCAGCATGAAGCCGGCAAGTTGACAGCCCAAGAACGGGTCAGCTTGTTGCTCGACGAAGGCTCGTTCGTCGAGATCGATGCCCTAGTGACTCACCGATGTTCCGACTTCGGCATGGCTAAGAAGGTCATCCCAGGCGATGGTGTTATTACCGGATTCGGCACCATCGACAGCAGGCTGATCTATCTGTTCGCCCACGACTTCACAGTACTGGGCGGGTCGGTGTCTGAGACCAATGCCAAGAAAATCTGCAAAATCATGGATCTAGCGATCGAGAACGGCGCTCCAATCATCGGTCTCAATGACGGCGGAGGAGCGCGTATCCAGGAAGGTATCGATTCTCTCGGCGGCTATGCTGAGATCGTTTGGCGCAACACGATGGGTTCCGGCGTCGTTCCCCAAATCAGCGCCATCATGGGGCCCTGTGCCGGCGGTTCAGCCTACTCACCAGCTCTGACCGATTTCATCTTCATGGTTAAAAAAACTAGCCATATGTTCGTCACTGGGCCGGACATCATCAAAGCGGTGAATCGCGAAGAGGTTACCAAAGACGAGTTGGGAGGATCCGGTGTTCACACCACCAAGACCGGCACGGCCCACTTCGAGGCGGCCACCGATTTTGACTGTCTGCGCGGTATCCGGGAACTCCTGTCGTATCTGCCGAGCAACAACTTGGATGATCCGCCAACAGGAACGAGCCAAGATCCGCCTGACCGAGAGGAGCCATGGCTCGATGACTTCGTGCCGGCCGATACCAAAATTGCGTTCGATGTCAAGAAAGTCATCGTCGCTTTAGTCGATGACGGACAGTTTCTGGAGGTTCACAAGAACTACGCTAGAAATTTGATCACCGGCTTCGCCCGCTTCGGGAATCGCTCGGTTGGCATCCTGGCAAATCAATCCAGCCACCTCGCTGGAGTACTCGATATTGACGCCTCGCTCAAGGGCACCCGTTTCGTACGTTTCTGCGATGCCTTCGGGCTCCCGATAGTGACCTTCGTCGACACTCCGGGGTACCTTCCGGGGCTCGATCAAGAAATGGGCGGAATCATCAAACACGGGGCCAAGTTTCTCTACGCCTTTTCTGAAGCCACGGTTCCAACCGTAACCATAGTCCTACGTAAGGCCTATGGCGGGTCCTACGCCGTCATGGGTAGTAAACACCTACACACCGATATCAGCCTGGCCTATCCGACAGCTGAAATCGCAGTCATGGGTGCAGAAGCGGCTGTCAGTTTTCTCTACCGCCGAGAGCTCAAAATAGCAGGACCAAATCTCGACGAGGTGAAAGCCCAGAAAATCGTCGAGTACCGTCGACACTTTTCGAGTCCTCATCGCGCCGCCGAACGCGGCTTCATCGATGGCATCATCAAACCGCGTGAGACTCGGCCCTGGATTGTGCGCTCGTTGTGGCAACTACGGAACAAGCGGTCCAGTCTTCCCCCAAAAAAGCACGGCAACATGCCCATCTGAGCTCACTCGAGGTTACTCGTGATTCGCGGCGAGGGACACTCGAGTAGACCAACGACTGTCCAACCAAGAGGCCAGCCAGGCACCGAGCGCGTAGGTCGCAAACGCCCACAGTGACCCGACGAGCACTCCAAGACCTGCGCCGCCCCACGGCGGAGCCGCCAGCTTGCCGAGGTCTGGGAAGAGACGGAAAATATCGTCGCTGCGCAGGATTTCCTCCATACCAGACCAAGGCGGCAACCAGGTGACAACAATGGAACCGATTTCGTAGGCATCGCCGGTTAGAGACATGAAGGGCGCCAAGGCGAAGGGCAGCCAAAAGCCAAAGCCAAGCCCGCTGCGCCGACGCGACGCCCAGCGTAAAGCCCAAACCCCGGGAAAAACGGTCAGTAGGAACGGCGCAAGATCGGTCGCTAGATAAACACCGTCGCTACCGCCAGTGTCGAACCCTGATAGCCGGCCAGCATAGTCGCCACCGGGCTCTACGAAAGGAAAAACCTGGGCCAACAATCCCCCACCATACAACGGATCGATCTCCAGCCGGCTAACTGTTCCACCAGAAAAGATACATCCGAAAGCATGCAGCAACTCATGCAGGGGCACGTAGATCCACCAACCTATCAACAGACCGCCGAACAGCAGCAAGAGTCCCTTCACTCCAGATTCGAGGCAACGTTCCATTCCCTCCAACAAATCGGTCACCGGCGCGGTGAACAACGCCATGATTGCCCTCGCCTCAGTCACCGTTCGACGACTCCTCTCCGTTTCCCAGGGACGGATCGCTCGCGGTCACTTCGTCTTCAGCTTCCTCCTCGAAAGCGCCGCCACGCCAGATCTTCGGACCGATCATAAGGGTTCTACCGTCGGGCAATAGAAACTGTCCCACAAGCTCGAGTTCCGGTGAGCCCTTGACCTTGATCTCGACGTCACCACTGGCCAACTGCTGACGCCCCTCCATGATCGGTAGGTGAAAACGCAACATGTTGGGCCGGCGAATGTCCCGTTTCGGCGTCTCGCCCGGTCGCACGCGATAGAGCTCCCAGCGATAGAAGTCGCCGGGAGCGACCCGCGAGCTGAATTCACCATTGAGCGCGGTGACTTGGATGTAGTTGCTGTCGATCAGCGACAACTCGGTGATCTCACCGTTGGCGTTGGTTATCGAGAATCGCATCAGCCAGCCACGCCCGGTGCGACGCTGGAGGCTTACACCAAAATTCAAGTCCGGCGAGGCCGGGGTTGGATCGAGGGCGTTGAGGAGGTTCTCCAAAGTCAGCGACAACCGTTCTTCGGCGCTCGGTAGACGATAATAGACTTGGCCGAGATGGTTCGGAAATTCCCATGCAGCAACCAGCCGCGCGAGTTCCTCGATATCGGAGGTTGCGGCGCGCACCACCCGAACCCCCTCACCTTTCTGCAGTTCCCACTTACCGACCCGAGTCCGCTTCTCTGCCGCGACCGCGTAAACCCGACGATTCACCCCTTCCAGGCTGAACCCTGGACGCAGTTTCAAGGAGCGGTTCCACAGGATTTCCTGGAGTGACAAACGAGTGGTTCTCGCCCTGACGCCGCCGGTGGCATTGAGATGGGTGGCGGTGCCGAGTCCGACGATCCCGATCTGATAAGGGCCGCCGATACTCTCCAACTTTTGTAACTGGATTTCGAGCTCGACAAAATCCCAAGCTTTGCCACTCTCGGCCTCGCTGACACGTTGGCCATAAAGAAAAGGCACCACGTAGTCGACCGCCTTCACCACGTCCTCGATCTCGGGATCGTCGATCCAATCGCGCTGCAGACTGACCGAGAGGAACAACGTTCGATCGAGGGACTTCCGTAACGAACCAAGAAACTCGGCGTAATCAGTGAAGGAAGCCACCGGGTCGAGATCGAAATGAATGCCGGTCGGCACACCGCCTCGGCTCTCCGCATCAAATCGAAGCTGGCGCGCCGCCTCCGCGACTCGGTTGGCTAGATCTTCCGATGCCGAAGCCGTCCAGGCACCGGTGATGGCCAACGTCACCGGCATCGATGGTGGCGGGTCAGGCGCTTCGACACGCACCAGCGGCCCCTCTGGCGAGTCAGGATCGAACTTCGCGACGGTGAGATAAACTTCACTGACTCCGGCCTCGGTGAGCCGCGCCAGGTCACTGGTCTCCAGCTGCTCAGATCCGGTACCGATCCACAGCGCCGAGCCTGGCGCCTTTTCCGGCGGGCGCCAAGACTCCGGACAACCGGCCAGCAGCAGAGCCCCGAGGGCGCTGAAGACGAGGCGCATCTTCCTCGATAATCGAGCCTTCTCCCAGGCACGAGTCTCTTTCGCGACA
>JAJCXQ010000675.1 GCA_029263355.1 Acidobacteriota bacterium
CGCTCCACCACGTTCTCGAGCTCTCGGACGTTGCCGGGCCAACCGTAGGCGCTGAACCGTTCCATGTCTTCCTGGCGAATCTGGTCGACGTTCCGCCCCAGCTTGGCCCGCTTGCGATCGAGGAAGAAGGTGACCAGCAACGGTACGTCGCCGTGCCGCTCGCGCAGCGGCGGCAGCTCGATCGGGAACACCGTCAATCGGTAGTAGAGGTCGGCGCGGAAGCTGCCTTCGGCCATCGCTTGCTCGAGATTGCGGTTGGTGGCAGCGATGATCCGCACGTCGACCTTCAAGGTGCGGGTACCGCCGAGCCGCTCGAGCTCTCCTTCTTGCAGCACCCGCAGCAGCTTGGCCTGCAGCTCGAGCGGCAGGTCACCGATCTCGTCGAGAAAGAGGGTACCGCCATCGGCGAGCTCGAAACGCCCGGCCTTGCGGTTGAGGGCGCCGGTGAAGGCGCCCTTTTCGTGCCCGAAGAGCTCACTCTCGACCAGCGTCGAAGGCAGCGCCGCGCAGTTGAGCTTCACCAACGGCCGCTCGCGACGCGGGCTGAGCCGGTGCAGGGCCCGCGCGATCAGCTCCTTGCCGGTGCCGGTCTCACCCAGGACCAGCACCGTGGCGTCGGTGGCCGCCACCTGCTCGACCTTGAAGAGCACCTTGCGCATCGCCTCACTGTCGCCGACGATCTCTTCGAAGTGGCTACGGATCTCCTGTCGCAGATAGACGTTCTCGGCCTGCAGGCGATCCTTCAAGGCCGCCAGTTTGGCTTCGGCCTGCCGCCGGATCTCGATCTCCTGCTCCAGGCTGTGATGGAGTCGGGCGCTGCGCAGCACGGCGCCGGCAAGGGAGCCGATCAGCCGCACCGCCTGCGAACGCTCGGTCGAGAAGGCGTCCGGGCTGCGGTCGTTCTCGAGGTAGACCAGCTCCACCGCCTGCCCCCGATGCAGCAGCGGGAAGCAGAGGATCGAGCGCGGCTGCGCCCGAGCGATGTAGGGATCCGACGCGAAGCGCGGATCGCTACGCGCGTCGCCAACCACCACGACGTCGCCCGAGCGAGCCACCGTGCGCACCACGGTAGCGGCGAGCTCGCGGCAACGCTCGAGCGCCAGATCTCGCGGCAGCTCGACGTCGCCATCGAGCCCGCACGCTTCGACCCACAGTTCGTCATCGTCCTGTCGAATGAGAAACCCCCGCCGCGCTCCAGCGTTCTGCAGCATCAAGGACATCAACCGACGCAGCAGGCGGGACAGATCGAGCTCACCCGCCAGGGCACGCTGGGCACGCTCGAGCGTGGTGACATCGAGCGATCGACTCGCCTCCTCCGGCGACGCCAGCAGATCCGGATAGGTCTCGAACAGCTGATCGACCTTGGCGTGCGCCCCCCACTGACGATAACCCGCCACGGCAGCATCAAGATAGCGCGCAGCGGCTTGCTCGGCATGCGAGTCGTGGTCGGCTTGCGCCTGCTCCAGGTACAGCTCGGCCGTGAGCTCATTGGCCAACGCCGCCTCGTGCGGAAAGGCGTTCTGGCGAGCGCCTTCGCTAGCCAACTGGTAGAGCTCGAGGGCCTCCTCGGAACGGCCCGCGGCGCGTGCAGCGTGGGCCTCCACCAACGTCAGCTTGTGTTGATAGATCTCCGGCGCCGCCTCGGCCTGACGCTCCAAGCGCCGCCGACACGCATCCAGCTCGGAGTCACCTGAGCCGGACCCACGTGCGGATCCGGGCTCCGAGCCGACCTCGGCGTCGAGGAAGATCAGGCAGCGATAGAAGTCGAACGGCACGATCGGCAGGATGCCTTCGGGTAACGCTAACGACTCCCGCGCTGGCGCCTGTGCCGCGACGCGCTGGCGCAGCAGCAGCCGCACCATCATTTCCGGGCCGATCAGACGGGACCGCACGCTCTCCACCGCTCCCGGTGCGACGTCGGCCATGTCGATCGCCCACTCCACGGTCTCCTGGCCACGCAGCACCGCGGCATGACGGGCCAGGCCGTGCAGGGCGTTGGCGATCATCAGCTGGCCAAATCCTTGAACCTGGTCACCGAGCTGCCCTGCCAGCGTCTCGACGCCCACCAGCTCATCTCCGGCAAGGAAGCTGGCGAGCGCCCGGTGCAGGCCGGACGCGCCGGCCACGTGAAGGTCTCCGGCCGCGACGCCGCGGTCCAGATGCTTCGCGAAACGCTGCTCGAGCGTCGCGGGATGCACCGTCCGTACGCCGATCAACATATCGAAGAGAATGCGACTGAGCACCGCCATACGGCGCGCATCCGGGCGATCGGCGATCGCCAACCCGAGCTCGCCGATCCGCCGGCCGCCGGCGATATCCTCTGAGACTGCACAACGCAGCTCCGCCATCATCTCGTAGGCGATCGGCGTCACCGAATCGACCCCGTGGGACGCGCTCAGCTCCACCAGGCGACAGGCAGCGATCCGGGTAAAGTGCAGACGGGGCCAATTGGCGATCAGCGCGGCGCGCATCAAGATGCGAGAGGCTGCCACCAGCTTCGGGTCGCCCAGCGCCGGTAATGCCGAGACACCGCCCTCTTCGACCGCCGCCAGCACCCTAGCACTGGCCACATCCGCCGACGCGATCGCTGTCTGCAGCTCGGCCGGGGTGGGATCCAGCGGGATCTCGAGTCCCAGTCGCGCCAGCACCTTGAGCGATAGGTGCAGCGCCGCCGCTTCTTCGCGCTGGGCGTAAAGAGCATAAATCTCGGTCTCGTAGGCCGGCACCGCGTCGAGCAGGCTGCGCGCGTTGCTACGCAGCACCGTGGTCAGCTGGCCAGCAGTCTCGAGCTCACCCGCTAGCGCCGCCGCCTCGGCCGCCTCGACATGGAGCGTCCGCGCCTGCTCGTAGTCGCTCTGCCAGAGATCTGCTTCAGCCGCCCGCGCCAAGGCGGTCAGCGCGTGGCCCCAGTAGGCGTGCGCCGCCGGGAAGGCCCCGGAGGCACGTGCCTGCCGGCCAGCCTCGACGTTGAGCGCCATCAGCTCTCGCAGCTCCTGGCGATCGGTGATCAGATGCGCCGCCTGGTTGAGGTGATCGGCCACCTCGAACAGCTCGCGCCAGCCCGCGTGGGGACGCCCCGCTGACCTCGACTCGGCCGGGTCGGGTGCGCCGCCAGCGCGCAGCAAACGCCCGATCCTGAGGTGGAACGCTGCCCGATCCTCCTCGTCGAGCAGGCCATAGGCGCCCTCCCGCACGCGATCATGAACGAAGCCATAGCGGTCACCGAGCTCGATCACCAGTCCGCGCTGGCAGGCATCGACCAGAATCTCTTCGGTTGCGCTGGCAGCCAGCTCTGTCGCGGCGTCCGGAGCGCAGGCCGCCGCCAGCACCTCGGCGTCGAATTCCTTACCCAGGATCGCCGCCACCGCGATGGTGTGGCGTGCCGCGGGCGACAGCTCGGTGAGCTGGCCGGCGACCAGATCGACCACATTCTCGGCCGCCTCGAGAGAGGAAATTGCCTCGAGATCCCAATCCCAACGCGGCCCTTGGACCGCCGCGTCAGCGGCGCCGCCGGTCGTTGAGCTGGCGATGAAGCGCAGCAGACCATGCTGATGGAGCGCCCGCATGAAAGTGCGGACAAAGAAGGGATTACCCGCGGTCTTGCGGTACACCAACGCACCGAGCGGCATCGCCACCGCGCACGGCAAGCGTAGGGTCTCGGCGACCAGGCGGGTGACAGCCTCCTCGCCGAGCGGCGCCAGCCGCAGGGTATCGACGTCGACTCCACGGCCCACGAGTTCATTCATCAAGCTCGGCAGCGGGTGGTCTTCATCAACTTCGTTGTCGCGATAGGCACCGACCAGCAACCACGCCCCGCCTTCCAGGGTCAGCAGCCTGGTCAGCAGCTCGACGCTGGCCGCGTCTACCCATTGCAAGTCGTCTAGAAAGAGCACCAGGCGCGGTGGCGGCTCGGCGTCGTCCTCGGCCGTCGTCAGGGTGGTGAGGAATCGCCCGACCGTGCCGAGGAAGCGATTACGGGCGTTCTCCGGCGCCACCTCCGGCACCGGCGGTGGCTCGCCGACCAGGCCGAGGAGCTCGGGCAGTGCTTCCGTCATCACCCCCAGATTGGGTCCGAGCTCGGCCTCGAGCCGCTGCCGCCAGGCGCGCACCGGCCGCGAACCGGCGCCGAGCTGCTGCACCACCAGCCCGCGCAGCGCCGCCAGGACACCGGCGTACGGTGAGGCGGCGGAAGAGGGATCGAAGGTCCCGCTGGCGAACCAACCGTGCTGACGCAGCACCGAGACGCGCGCCTCTTCGATCAGGGCCGTCTTGCCGACGCCTGAAAAGCCCGCCACCAGCCGCACGGCCGGTCGCCCGGTGCCGGCGAGCGCCAACGCCTCGTCCAGCCAACGCAGCTCCGCTTCGCGGCCGAACAGCGCCTGCGACAGCTCGAACCGTTCAACGATATCCCGTTCGCCGAGGCGAAACGGAGCACCGTCGCGCTCAGCGTCGTCGCGCTCGGCGGCGTCGCGCAACATGGCGAGACAGTGCTCGAGATCATGGGCCAGACCGAAGCCACTCTGGTAGCGATCTTCCGCCGCCTTCGCCAGCAGTTTGTTCACGACCCTGGCCACCGTCGCCAGCACCTTGGGCGGTTCGCTCGCATGCCCGTCCCGCCATTCCGCTGCTATCAGCTCGGCGACATCCGGCGGCTCGCCGGCGATGTGGGCATGGATCAGGGCAGCGAGATCGGTAGCTTCGAACGGCAAGCGGCCGCTCAACATCTCAAACAGCACCACACCCAGAGCGTAGAAGTCGGCACGGTAGTCGAGCTGGCGATTGAGACGTCCGGTGGCCTCGGGGGCCAGGTAGGCGGCATCACCTTCGATACGGTCCGGCGCACGAATGCGCCACGCTTGACGCGGTACCCGCGAGGCGCGACCCAGACCCGTGAGGCCTACGTCACCGGCCTCGTCGACCACGACGTTGGCCGGCCGCAGATCGCGGTGCACGAGATCTTGCCGGTGCAGGGCGTCCAGGATGCCGGCGAGCCGGCACCCGACGGTGAGCGCCGTAGCGAGCGG
>JAJCXQ010000676.1 GCA_029263355.1 Acidobacteriota bacterium
TGCTCTGCAGCTCTCGGCGTGTAGCATTGGCTGGCAAAGACTCAGTATTAGCCTTCGTCAGCTGACAAGTAGGACTCTGGAAGCTGCTCCACATCGAGACCCTTGCGATCAGGACAAGACATGAAAGTCCACCGACTCACACCCACTCACGTTGCTGAATACCGAGCGTTCATGCTGCAGGCCTACGCCAATGAGCCCGAGGCGTTCACCGCAACCGTTGCTGAACGGGAGCCGTTGCCTTTGGAGTGGTGGCTGACTCGCGTTTCGGATCAGCCCGATGCAACCGAGCTGGTTTTTGGTGCGTTTGTCGAGTCTCGACTCGTCGGTGTTACAGGCCTACGGTACAAACTTCGGCCACGAACTCGGCACAAAGCAACTCTGTTTGGAATGTGCGTGCTGCGAGACTTCACCGGCCGAGGTATCGGCCGCTCTCTGGTCGCGGCGGTCTTCGAGCAAGCTCTTTTAATGCCGGAGTTACGAGTTGTCCAGCTCACCGTCACGCAGTCGAATATCCCCGCGCTTCGACTTTACGAATCTTGCGGCTTCGTTCCATTCGGAATCGAGCCTTTTGCCAACAAAATAAGCGAAGGGTTCGTCTCCAAGGTCCATATGTGGCGGTCGGTGGACCCCGATGTGCCCTGACCCGACGTTAGTCCGCCTCCCCTAGTCTTCACGGAGCTTGACCAGCATCGCGACGGCATTGCTATTTTCCGGATTCAGCTCCAGGGACTTGGTGCTCGACATCCCCAGAGGCTCGAAGATCTCGCGGGTGGCCAGATCTTCGAGGCCCGACCCGGTCAGCTTCTCTACGACCCGCCGCAGATACTCGAAACCTTCGCCGGAATAGCTGAAGCGTGACCCCGGATCAAAGCTCAGTACGAGTGGTCCAGGATTGTCGGACCATCGGCCAGGGCGCCAGTTAGGCAGGCCGGTGGTGTGACTGAGAACTTGTCGCGCAGTCAGCTGGTCGCGGCGTGGGTCGTCGAGATCGGGGTGGGGGAGTATCTCGCTCAATGGTCGATCGAGATCAAGCTCTCCACGTTCAGCGAGTTTCAGCACCATATAGGCGAAGACCGGTTTACTCAGCGATGCCGCTTCGAAGAGGGTCTCGGCCGTGACCGGTGTTCCGGCGGATGCATCCGCCAGACCGAGCCCTCGCGCTCCGACGAGCTCTCCGTTGCGGATCATGGCGATAGACGCCCCTGGTACACGGCCCTGGTCCATCAGCGTCTCGACGGCGGACGCGATCTCGTCGAGGCTGGAAACCGGCTCTGCGGGATTCTCTGTTACGGAATGGTCATGGTGGACATCACAAGCGACAGTAGCCAGCGAGAGAGCGGCGATCAGGGCGGCGGCGGGGGGCTTGGGCATGTTTGAAGTCCTCTTCGAGATGTTGCTGATACCTACGGGATTCAGCAGCATGAGTTCGAAGATGGAGACTCAGATCTCGAGCCGAGCGATGTTCACACGGCTGTTGGTATGGGTGAAGGCGAGGCGTCGACCGTCAGAGGGGCTTTCGACGGCGAGGCTGTGCGGAAGTACTCGATCCAGGCGGAGGAATCGACCATGACATCAGCCATGGAGCGATTTGATCTCCTCGATCTCGAGTCGTCGCAATTCGTCCAAGTCACCGGCGAGAACGAGCTTGCCCCGCAGGGCCTTGAGCTTCTCTATTTTCTTTCGGCGCACCCATTCGGAGAGCGCCCGGTTGATGGCTTCGGTCCGCGTCTTGGCGTGGGTGAATCGCATCAGAACTCCGAAGATGGAGTTGTCGATGGTGATCGTTGTGCGTACATTTTTTGATCTATGTAGAAATCATTTAAGTCTCTAAGATAGAATCAATTATGGTGATATTCTATGCCTCGCCAGTGCATCTTTCAAGCGTAGTTGGAGATGTCGGGAATCAACGAGGTGGCTAGGAGTCCTCGATCTTCAGTGGGCTGCGAGAATGACTGAAATTTTCGACGCGATCTTAGCTGAAGACACAGAGTTGGTGGCCCGGCTTGCAGCGGAGGGCGGGATGGGTCGACGCCCCTCCGCCAGCTGTCGTTTGCGGCTGTCTGCGGCAGGTTTGCCGGAGCGAGGGCTTGGTCTGCCGCCGCTGCTGTTCGCAGCATTCCTGGGCTGCTCCGGTGCGGTAGAGGCGCTGTTGAACGCTGGCGCCAAGCCTGGTCAGAGCCGCGCTGATAAATACGGTCCTGGAGGGCGAATCGACGCGCTCACTCTCGCCGCTGAGGGAGGACATACCCGAGTGGTCCGTCAGATTCTGGCGGCGGGTTATCCGTCTTGGAAGGCCAAAGGGCATGTGGCGGAGCTCGACGCGCCAAGTGTGGTCACGCTTCTCGAGGCGGGGTTGCCGGTGGAGGGTGAGACCCACGAGGACGGCGGCTCGGCGCTGATGGGTGCGGCGGCCGACGACGATCTGGAAAAGGTGCGCGCCTTGCTCGCGGCAGGAGCCGATCCCGAAGCTCGCGACAGGTACGATGGAGGCCACGCGCTCTCCTATGCGGCGAAAGCAGGGGCGAGGACTGCCTTCGCCGAGCTGGCCGCTGGGGTATTGATAGAGACCTTTGAGGATGCTCTCGACAGACGTCGAGGCGATCTACAAACCATGTGGGAAATAGCCCGCAAACGGTCAGGTGCGAGCTTCCAGCTGGAGCCGTTTGGTGATGACACCACATTCTTTCGCGGGGCTTCCGTGGAGTCCTTTTCTGATGCGAGAGTCGAAGAGATCGCCGCCGACTCGAGCCAAGATCTCGCCCTGAGTCCACCGGTCGACATGTTGGGGCGAAGCCCTCTCCACTGGGCTGCAGAGTTAGGTCGACCCGATTTGGTCGAGAGGCTGCTGGCCCGTGGGCATCAATTGGCGTTTAGGACCCGCGGCCCAGTCCACTCGCGCCGGACGGTTCTTGGGTGTGCGATCGAAGGGTCCACTGGCGCCGCTGGGGCCGGAGCGTTCGAGAGTCTTCTGCTCTTGCTACAGAACGGCGCTGATCCCAATGCCGCTGACAATGGCTCTCCCTTGACGACTGCCGAACCAGCGTTGCTCGTGGCAGTTGACCGTGAAGTCCCAGACTTGTCAAGCGATCGGACAATGGCTCGTTTCGGAGCCGTGACTGAGGCTTTGCTGAGCGCCGGCGCGACGGTTGACGCCCGAGATCGTTACGGACGCGGTGTCCTCGAGATCACTCGGCTGCGAGCCGCCCTCGATCTGCGTCGGGCCCGGGACCAGTTCGAGGAGATAGCTGCCCTGTTGGCGGCAAACGGTGCGAAGGATGACGCTGCTGCTGATCGCGATCTGGTGCTGGCCCTGTATGCCAGAAGGGAGGCAGACGCGCGAGACGCCCTGGCTGCCGGCGCGTCGCCTGGGGCGCGCGATCATAGTGGCAGGCCAGTGATCCACTTAGCGATCCGTGCCGGTCTCGGTGAGATTGTAGAGGCCCTTCTCAAGGCCGGCGCATCGCCCGATGCCCGGGCGCGTGGTGACTACGGCGCGCCAGCTCTGTTCGAGGCTATTCACCGTGCGGACCGCGGGTCGATCGAGCGCCTCGTCCGCTACGGGGCAGATGTGAGCGCACCACTCGACCCAGATATGGCGTGGCAAACACCGGAGGCCATGTTGACTTATTGGGGCTGGACGGAGTTGCTCGATTTTTTCGATCGCTGACCACTCTGCGTCGAAGAATCTAGTCGCGATGACGACGCAGTGGCACGGCTGCTGACCGCGCGCGGTTTTCACGACAGAGTGATAGATAGCGCTGCGGTTTGGCGGGTAGCCGGGCGACGAGGCTCTCGCGCCCGGCTCGAGTTTCAAGAGAGTGGGAACGGTCCGCGTTCCAGGTTGTTCGGGATCTCGCTAGTCCGCCATATCCAAGGCGGCTTCCAGTCGGAGCTCTCCTCCCCTTTCCAATGTAAGGTGGCGAGGCCTTCAGCCTGCTGTAAGAACGGGGACTCGAGCTCGGTCAGGCGAGCAATGACAAACCACAACCCAAACAAGGGGTTGGGCCAAACGGTGGAGTAAACGCTCGATTGGCGCCAGGCTGAAGAGAACTCGCGGAGCAGGTTTTCGTAGGCCTTCGGAGTGCGTTTGTCGACAGCATTCTTCCAAGCTTTGGCGACGCGGCGCATCGCCTTCAGGCCTCCTGCCCGCTTGTTGGCAATAGGTTTGAACAGACCGAATGGATGTACCCAGACAGGGACCGCCAAGTCCTGGTCAGTTGCTTTGATCTCGAGCGATCCACCGTCGACTGTCACTACGACCGGCGGCGCGTTATGAATCGCTTTTCGCAACGAGAGGTCACCGCCGCGCCAGTTGTTTCTGAACAGGGGGCGTTGGATGTACTCCGCCAACACCGAACCGCTACTGGCATGAGGCCAGTCGGGATATGGCCGATGCACGGATTTGTCGGTCAACCAGCGATGGGTAGCGTTGAGGAAAGCTATATCCCAACCACTTTCGCCACTCTGACTTTGAAGTCCACCGCTGAATTCGGCGAGAGCAGCACCGGGGAGTCGAATCTCGAGTGCGAAGCGGATCTGTGCCTCGAGTGGCAACAAACTAGAGGGTGAATGGCGGGTCAACCCGCTTGCGGGTGCTGGCGGCTGGGGTAGGCCGGTGTTGTGATCGTCGGCAAAACCGAGATCGCGCAACAGGTGATCGAGGGAAGTGCGCTCGGCTTTGGAGGTGGCGTCGTCTTGGCGACTGTAGGTGAGCCTCAAGGTGTTGGCGGCCTGGTCAACGTCGTAGGCGGCCGCGATGTCGAGTCCGGTACCCTGGTCACGGCAGTCGATCCACACCGCTGCCGTGCTGGTCGCCTTGTTGGCGGTTTCGCCGCGTTCGAAGGCCGCAGCGTAGTCGCCATGACGAGTGAAGGCGTTGGAACCTACCTGGTTGACCCGCAGGGTGGTTTGCTCGATACGACGGCTGACGCCTTTGAGGCTCTCGATGAACTTGCGGCCAAGGCCGAGGATCGAGAGGAATACTGTAAAGGAGCTGGTGCGGATGCGTTCGCTGGTGAAGACACATTCACGTAATTGAAACGGTAGCTTCTTCTCGTCGTAGTCGTCCTTTTCGGACTCTTCGGACAAGACCTTCAGCATGTCCTGCACATTGCCCTTGCGCAGCGCCTTCGCCAGCTTGCGTTGCAGTTTCCTGTGGTCTTTGTGGATGGCGACCTCGAGATCGAGCAAGGCGGTGGAGCGCGACACTCGCTCGACTTCGATCGACAGTGAAAGCCCATAGTTGAGTTTGAGCTTCTCGAGGCTTTCTTTGATTCTCTTCTCCCAATTCTCAGGAGAGCTCAACAGTTCCTGCATGTGCTCGGCCCAAGCGCGGACCCGGGCGAGATCACTGGCGCTGACATTGGCCCAAGCCTTGTCCACCAACCGTTCTACCAGCCGCTGGATGCGGTCTGTTGCCTGCTTTTCGATGGTGCTCACGGACAAGGTGTTCTGGCGCAGGAAGTCGATGATCTGGACGATGCCGGTACGCTGCAAAAAGCCTTGTACCGCCTGGATCGATTCACCTGCGAGACCGTCCACAAAATCGAGTGCCTGCTGGGCGAGGGTCTTGGCCTGTGTGAGGATGCGCTGGGCGTCTTGATTCGATCCCAACAACAAGTCGTCGAGACTGCTGCCGGTGAAGGTTTCGATCAACTCCACGAGCTGTTGTGCGTCGCCGGTGATGAAGTCCTCCGTAGGCGTTTGCGGATTGATAGCGGCGATCCGTTGGAGCACAGTGCGGATGGTCGAGTTGGGGCCGAGGTCGGCGTCAGCGAGGAGATGGTCCCACCACGACTGGATCCGCGAGTCGAGGTTGTCGTAGGCCGTGACGACGTTGGTGCTGATGCGGGTAAGACGGGCGACCTCTGGGCTGTCTGCCAGCCATTGGCGCCAGTCGGTGGTATCGAGTAGCTCCGTCAGGTAATCGGCCGCTTGGTCACTGATTTGCTGGCGTAACTGATCCCAGTTGCCGTTTGCGAGGAGGTCGTTGACCTCACGCAAACTACCCACCAGGGGCGGCAACTGCACCTGTTGCAGAGCGTTTTCGAGGATCGTCACCAGACCACTGCCGAGGTCGTAGTGCAGTTTCAAAGCGACACTGGCGCTGAAGCCGATGCGGCGTTCATCGCTGCGTTGGAGACGGATCCGTGTCCATCCGCGGTTGATC
>JAJCXQ010000677.1 GCA_029263355.1 Acidobacteriota bacterium
GTTGATCACGGGCGGTGCTTGGTACCCAGACGGCGGCTCTTTCCCTGCTGAGTATTTTGGCAACTACTTCATCACCCTATGGGGTTCGAACTCGGGGGACGCCGGTAACATCCACCGAGTGCTTGGGGTTGATCAACCCACGACGGTGGGTTTTGCTGGGGACGTCCGCATCGGCGACGCCAAGCCGGTGTTGACCCGGGTTGATCCGCTGACCGGTGATCTGTTCTACATGTTGACCACCTACCAGACCGGGGCGGCGAGTGTGCAGCGCATCCGCTGGACCGGCCAGGCGTCGGTCGCCACGCCGACGATCACTCCGCCAGGCGGTGCCTTCGACGATCCAGTGGAGGTGACGCTAGCCACGGACACGGTGGGCGCGACGATCCACTACACTTTGGACAACAGCGAACCGACGCCAGCCAGCCCGTTGTACGGCGCCCCGGTGACGGTCTCGACATCGGCGCTGTTGCGGGTGCGTGCCTTCGCGGCGGGGCTGCTGCCGAGCGCCATCGCCGACGCCAGCTTCCAGATTGGGCCGGTGAAGAACTTGGCGCCGGTGGCGATTGCTGGGCCGGACCAGCGTGTCGCCCTTGGGGCGACGGTGACCCTCAACGGTTCGGCGTCCTTCGATCCCGACGGTGACGACGAGCAACTGATCGAAAGCTGGATGCAGACCGCCGGGCCACCGACCGGGCTGGTCGGCGACGATCTGGTGGTGTTCGTCAATCCCACTGAGGTGGGCCTCTACAGCTTTCAACTGTTCGTGTCCGACGGTGACGACAGTGACACCGATGATCTCGACGTCGAGGTGGCGGCTTGTCTCGACGACGTCACCGATGGTTTGGGCGCCCGCTGGTCGTTCGAGGAAGGCACCGGTGACGTGGTGCTCGACAGTTCCAGTGGGGCGTTGAACGGCAGCATCGTCGGCGCGTTGTGGAGTACCGAGACCAATAATGACAGCAGCCATGCGTTGGACTTTGATGGCGTCGACGACCAGATTGACCTTGGCGCCTTTGATCTCGGTGGCAGCGCGTTGACCATCGCTTTCTGGTTCCGCGCCGACGATTTCGGGCAGATGGACGGTCGGTTTCTCTCCAAGGCGTCCGGCGTCCAGGATGCGGACCATCTGTGGATGGTGAGCACCCTTGATGTGGGTGACGCCAGTCGGCTGCGCTTCCGGCTCAAGACCGCCACCGCCACAACCACCCTGATCGCTGACTCGGGGGACTTAGCGGCCGGCGTATGGACCCACGCCGCGGCAGTTTACGACGGTGTCACCATGCGGCTGTACAAAGATGCGCTCGAAGTTGGCCAGGTCGCCAAAACGGGAGCCGTCGCCACCGATCCGTCGGTGCCGGTGGCGATTGGCGACCAACCGCAGGGTGGCCGTCCGTTTGACGGCCTGATCGACGAGGTTCGGATCTACGATCGGGCGTTGAGTCCAGCCGAGCTCGAGGTGCTACGCACCGGTCGTGGCGTGTGCGGCGACCTGTTTGCGGACGGTTTCGAGTCGGGGGACGCCAGCGCTTGGTCGAGCGTGTCGCCGTGACGAGACACAACCCGAGTGTCTGGTCCCCTCTTTTTAAAAGGGGGACCGAGGGGGTTGGACTACTGCCTCGTGCCTCGGGATTGAATCCATCTAACTCCATGAGATAAATGTGTTTACCCTGAGTTCCGGCGACGTGTGGAGCTTGCCACGAGCACGCGAGACGTTGGCGTTCTGGAGTGCCATCGCCGGAACCCGGAGCGCCGAGGCCATGATCGGTGACCGTCAGCCCGTCGGTAGAGAACAGCTCGTCGACTTCCCCCGAGCTGTTGCTGCCGACAAAGAATACCCGCCCGCCGGACGTGGCATGCCGATCCAACTCGGCGCCGACGCCGTTCGGCGGCCCCGGATTGAGGTCCTCGATCAACTGCACTGTGGCGCCGTCGGTGGCATGCGGTTCGCGGCCATAGCTACCTGTCTGTTGGTTGGTGACGACCAGTTGGCCGAGGGTAGCTTCTAGGCTGCCGAGCGGCCGACCATGATTCTCGAGTAGCACCTGCGGTGCGCCGAGCGTCGCCGTGTCGTAGATATAGAGCCGGGTCGTGACGCTGTCGGTCGCCTGAAAGACGGCGAGGGTGCCCAAGGTCTCGAAGGTCTCGCGCCGTAGATTGGGGCCGGTGGTATGGCAAGGCACTGCGCATGGAGTGCCTGTCATGACAAGAAACGCCGCGGTCTCCGCGACCGCACGGGAACCGCCGACAAGCGATCCGAGCTCAGTGGTTTTCGCGGTCGTTGCGCTTTCCCGAATCGTCCTGCGAGGTCTCGTTGATCCAGCTGGCCGCGGTCACCCGACCGTTCGGAGATCTGCTGAACACCAGGCGCTCCGCATCGCCCTCAAAGCCGAATGTGTCTCTGCCCTGGTAGAGCATGGGATCGGTGCCGTTAGCGTCCTCGATCCACAGGTGGCCATCGCGGGCAAAGAAGCGTGCCTCACCGTAGCCGAATTTCCAGCGGCCGGCGTAGGCGTTCAGCTCGTGATCTGAAAGCGGCAGGTCCCTGGTCTCCAGGGCGAACTCGGGCACGAGAACGCCAGCGATCTTGTCCGCCAGGCCCCACGGATTGGCTTCGCCGGAGCCCACCGACAATGAGCGTCCGAGATTGGTTAGCACGATGACGGTCAGCCCTAGGGATGGGATTCTGAGAACCTCGGTGCCAGTGACTCCGTTGTGGTATTGGTAGGGAATGCCGTTGCGTTCGGGCAGCCACCAGCCTAGCCCGTAGCGAAACCGTGTGCCGTCGCTTAGCTCGACGGGGGAGAACATCGCTTGGTATGACTCTCCGGAGAGCAACTCGCGGTCGCGCAGTGCCCGATCCCAGCGAATCAGATCTGGAATGTTGGAGAACATACCCCAACCGCCGGCGACCTCCTCGACCGCGTCGCGCCAGATGTTGACCAACTCGCCGTCTTTGATCGAATACCCGCGAGCTTCGTCGGGGATGATCTTGAGTTCGTCCTGTAAGAGCGTCCGATCCATCCCCAACGGTTCGAAGATGCGTTGGCGCATGAAGTCTCGGTAGGTCATCCCCGACGCCTTCTCGATCGCCAGGGCGGCGAGGAAATAGCCTCCACTGGTATAGTCGAAGCGCTCGCCAGGGGCGTTGGTGATCGGATCCTCGACCGCCGAGGCCAGCATCAACTCCCGAGTCGAGAAGCGGCGCCAGTCGTTTTTCAACGAAGCAAATTCTGTGTCCTCAGAAGCGAGGCCGGCGGTGTGGGTCAGGAGGTGACGGAGGGTGATACTGTGCCACTTCTTCGGTGCCGAGGCGATGTAATGGCCGATGGGATGGTCGAGGTCGAGCTTGCCTTCGTCGACCAACATCAGGACAGCGACGGCGGTGAACTGTTTGGTCAGCGAGGCGATCTCGTAGACGGTGTCGACTTTCGCCGGCACGTCGTGCTGGATGACGGCGGTACCGTAGGCCGAAGTCCTCGCCTCGTATTCGCCGTTGATGATGGCGACGGAGGCTCCGGGGATGCGCCGGTCCGCCATGTGGGTGTGAACAACGTCATCGATGCCGCGTAGCGATGTCGAGCTGTCTCCGGCTTGGTGGTGCAACCGTTCGGTCCTCTCCGCGGACAGACGTAGAAAACGCGCCGCGTTGCCGAAGAAAATGGCGCGCTTTTGTTCTTCGCTCAGGAATGTCGCCGATTCGATTCCCGCGATCGCCATGCCGATCGCCTCCGGCCAGATCATCTGATCCGAGCCGAACATGATGCGGTCGCTGAAGCCGGCATCCACCAGGGCCCGGAGGTAGGCGTGGAACTCGGGGCGAGGCAAGGCCCAGTTGATCACCGCGACGTCGACGTAAAGCTGAGGGTAGATGTAGAGCAGCGCCTTGGTCTCTGCGAGATAGGGGTAACCGGCATGCATCAAATACACGCGCAGGCTTGGGTGGCGAACCAGGACGTCCTCCATCAGACTCGGTCTGCCGAGGGCGGTCCGAAAACGAGGGCAGCAGCCGTAGGGCATTCCGGAGTCGCCGAGACCGGTATGGATCGCCACCGGCACATCGAGCTCTTCGGCCAGAGCAAAGTAGTCGCGAAGCGATGGGTCGGTCGCTGCCAACCCCTGGTATTGAAGGCCGAGCTCGCCCAGGATCCTCACCTCTCCGGAAGCCACCAGCCGACGCAGATGTGCGATCTCGGGCAAGGCATCGCGGGAGCCGGTATAGGCTCCACCTAGGATGCGTTCGGGCGCGGCGTCTCGCCAACGCGCCACATGCTCGAGAGGGCCGCTGGCGACGGCCAGGACAATGCCATGGCGCTCCATCTCAACAAGGGTTGCTGCCATCGCCGCATCGTTTGAGCGTGCACGCGGCCGCTTGCCGGTGATCTCGTTGGGGGGCGGCGGATTTCCATACTCGTCCCAGCCGAAGGCGTGGAGATGCATGTCGATGATCGGTAGCCGCGGCTCAGCCTTGACCTGTTCGGCCTGAGCGGAAAGACACAGTAGGCTCAAGCCCACTACGAAGGTAATCCAGCTCAGTCTGGCCATGGGTAGGTCCTTGTGATCACTTCGGCTCCTCCCCGAAGGCCGCTAGCGGCGGCCACGGAGAGGAAGAGGGCGAAGACGTTCCCGTGGATGTACGCTGATCGCATCATGGACTCCTTCTCGATCTTTTCGGTCGTGGTGCCGACGCGGCAGCTGAAAAGTTGGCAGCCGGGCCCGTACACGCCGCCGCGGGATTTTCTTGAAAGCGGCTCCGCGTTTCGAAAGCATCCGCGGTGGTCGACGATAAGCGGGTAGGGTTGGTGAGATCGAAACGATAGGCCATAGCGGCCGCGCTCCCTTGATTGCCATCTGGATCCTCGATCTCCGCGGCCTGGTTACCGATCGCTCGCAGGTACGCTAGGATCGGATCGATCTCATCGAATACGCCTCGGACGTGGGTGAAGACTACCCACACACTCTTGCCGCGAAAAGCATCG
>JAJCXQ010000678.1 GCA_029263355.1 Acidobacteriota bacterium
CGCGGCGGCTCTCGAGGTTCTGGCGGCTGAGAGAGCTGGGTGGGTTGGGACCCACCAATGAAGGTACGCCCAGGAGAGGAGGTGGTCATTTGAAGTTAGACCAGAATGGTTTAGTGGAGGTGGCGGCCCCGTAAAGGGCAACCTACCCGAGCCGTGGCGCTCGCTGAAGGTCACCCTAGAAGGGTAACCCAACGCCACTGAAACGAACCCTCAAGGCCTCGTCCCGTTCGCCGGGGCGGGGCCTTTTGTAAATCCAACCTCCTCGAGACCTCGAGGACGACGTGCTCAGATTCATGCTCCCCATCTACCCTTCGCATCAACGCCTGCACCGTTTGAAGATCGGTGGTTCATTGTTCAGTGGTTCATTGTTCGGTGGTTCACTGTGAAGCTAGGCACATGATCGGAGCTGGGATCGGTTGGTTGTGTCTGGTCACCGGGCTTGCTCTGCACAAATGGGCGCTGGCTTCGTTCTTGGCTGCCGACGGCGAGATCGCTTCGCCCCGGTTTGCTGCGATCATCGCAGTGTTTCAACTCGCCTGGATCGTTCTCGGCGTTGTACTGCTGTGGCATCGGAACCGCCGGGTTTCGCCGACTCTCATGAGGGTCGCGAAAATTCTCGTCGGAGCTTGCCTGCTGGTTGGTCTTTACGGCAATCTTCGCGCCCAGGGAATCCTCGATCCTTATCGCGAGCTACGAGCCGCCTGGGACGAGGTGACGACCACCGAAGAGCTTCTGTTGGAGCTCACCCCCAGCTTGGCGCGACTGGCGACCAGCGTCGAAAACCTCGAACTGCCGGATCTGGGAAGTCGGGTCCTGTTCAGCGGTCGAGTCACCATACAAGATCTGGTAGCGGAGCCTGAAATCACTGAGCGCCTAGCCCCGATGGTGGTCGAGGTGACCGAGCAAGCGATCGCCAGCGCTGCGATCGATGTCGCCAACGACCGCCTCAACTTGTGGCGCCCCCTGCTCGACGAGGTGGAGTACTTCGAGCATGCCAAGTTCGCGATGGTCGAAGGACACTTCGTCAATGACAGCTCTAATGAATTCGAGACACGAGTTCACTTCCAAGGCCTGGCACGCTCCAAGAACACCCGATGGATTGCCATTGATATCGACTCGATCCTGAGCTGGCAAAAAAACGTAGCGAAGGAGTCGGCGTGGTTCATCAAGGAATGGCGAGTCCTCGAGTGGAACACTCACGAGGCAAAGGAGCGACTCTTCGTCGAGGTCCTCGACGACGTCCTCGACGATCCTGCGGTGCTGGCGAGGGCACGTCGATCGATCCACGAAGAGCGGCTACGTGAATACTTCGTCGACCCCGAGAAGGTCACAGCATCGTCGCCGTATTTCATGACCTCCTCCGCCGATCTACACCCTGGTGTGTCGGTGGTCGATCTTGACCGCGATGGTTATGACGACCTCTACGTCATGCCGCGCTGGGGCGCCAATCTCTTCTTCCGCAATCGCGGTAACGGAACGTTCGAAGAGATCGCAAATGAGCTTGGACTCGACGTGCAAGATCACACCTCATCCGCCATCTTCGCCGATTTCGACAATGATGGCGACGCAGACGTCGCGCTTGGACGCACCCTCGGTCGCAGCCTCTACCTGGTCAATGAAGAAGGTCGGTTCATCGACCGCTCGTCGAGTTTCGTAGATCAGCCGTTGCCGTGTCTAGCGTCGTCGGTCTCGGCAGTGGACTACGACGGGGACGGTTTGCTCGACGTTTACATCTCGACCTACGGCGCGGTGATGCAGACCTATTTGCTAGACGACCCGGGGAACCTGGTGGCGGAATGCCTTCCAGAGGCCGACCGTAAACGATGGATCGAGCTCGCCGGTTCCGAGCACTTGATCATGGACAACTACGGTCCGCCCAATGTGATGTTGAGGAACCGCGGTGGTGGTCGATTCGAGACCGTGCGACTCATGCCAGATCTATTTCGCAACACCTTCCAATCAACCTGGGCGGACTATGATCTCGACGGCGATGCGGATGTCTACCTCGCCAACGACTTCGCACCCAACAACCTGCTGCGCAACGAGGGCGAGGGCCGCTTCACCGACGTCACGACAGAAACCGGCACCGCGGACGTCGGCTTCGGAATGGGAGCCTCATGGGGCGACTACGACAATGACGGACGTCCCGACCTCTACGTCTCCAACATGTATAGCAAGGCCGGGCGTCGCATCACCCGCAATATGCCTCAGATCGACTCCAGGCTGCCGGTGATGAGCCACGGCAACTCGCTGTTTCACAATACCGGCAAATCCTTCGAGAAACGCTCTGGAACCACGCCGGAGACCCTCCAGGTAGAAAAGGCCGGCTGGTCTTGGGGTGGACAATTCGCCGACTTCGACAACGACGGTTTTCTGGACATCTTCGCTCTCAGCGGCTTCTTTACGGCACCGCAGCCCTTCGAGCTACCGGTCGACTTGTGAAGCAACTTCTGGCGCTCGGTCGTGCGCACAGACCCTGAGGTTGGAATTCGGCTAGGAGGAGGCTCGAATCTCGACTCCCAACAACTGACTCAGTTGTACGGCCAAAGCTCGCTCAGTGGACGGGAGCGCAATCACTTGTTCCTGTCCCGGAGCGGAGCGCATTTCCTCGATCTATCGGGACTCTCCGGTCTCGATCATGTCGGTGATTCCCGCGCTTTCGCCCTCCTCGACTTCGACCGTGACGGCTGGCTCGACATCGCAATGGTGAATGCCAACGCGCCCTTTTTTCAGCTCTTCAACAACCGTATAGAGGACCTCTCCACCGAGCCCAGTCACAGTCTGGCGTTGCGTTTTGTCGGCGGTAATCACTCGTCCAACCCGTCGCCAGGACTCTCCAATCGCGACGGCTTTGGTGCTGTAGTGACTGCGGATCTTGGCGATCTCCAGATCAACCGCGAGCACCGCGCCGGGGAAGGTTTTGCGGCTCAGAATCGAGCAATGATGTTGATCGGCCTCGGCTCTCGCCAAGAGGCCCGGTCGCTGACGGTGCGCTGGCCGTCGGGCCGAATGCTGGAAACCGGACCCATTCCGGCTGGCTCCATGGTGACGGTTTATGAAGATCCGACCCACTCGCCGGCGACGGAGGCGTACACCCTCGCGGACTATCGTGTGGAGCGGCTCCCAAACGTGGCGACAGAGTCCGAGGCTGGTCGCCCCCTCATCGTTGCAAGACGCCTGGCAGCGATGTCCGAGGCCCGGTTCTTGATGCTTACCACGGTCGCCACTTGGTGCGAGGCCTGTCATCATGAGATCCCTCATCTACGGCGCCTGCGAGACACCTTCGCGAGCTCAGATTTGGAGATGTTCGGCGTGCCGGTTGACCCTGACGACAACCGGGACATGTTGGAAGACTACGCTGAGGCGCGAACGCCACCGTATCGATTGCTGACCGATCTGGCACCTGCGGATGCTGCCGAAGTGCGGGCGAGAGTCCTCGAGGTCTTCCATCACGAAGCGCTGCCGAGCACCTTCATCACCGACCGAGAGGGCAATGTGGTGTATGCCGAGGCCGGCGTCCCCACGATCTCGGACCTGCGCAGGCTGTTGCGTCGCCTCGAGCCCTGAGTCCAGAGCTGTACTCGGGCTGGACATCGTGTCAAGGTGGGTAGCAGCGTGAAAGCGATGCTGTGGAAATTGTGGAGATACGGTCTGATACGGCGCCTCCATCAACGGTGGGAACTCTACCGATGGCAGGCTAACGGGCGTACCGGCACACCCCCCGCTGGCTTCAAACAGCGGGTCGTGAGGGAGGTCGCCGAAGCTCATTCACTGCGCGTGCTGGTCGAGACCGGAACGCTTCTCGGCGACATGATCTTCGCCAACCGCCGAAGTTTCGATCAAATCTTCTCGATCGAGCTCGATCAAGATCTCTATGACCGGGCCTGCCGGCGATTTCGCAAGATGCCTCACATCAAGGTCATTCCTGGCGATAGCGCACAGATGCTGAGTTTTCTACAGCCCCAAATCGCCGGGCGGCCCTGCCTGTTCTGGCTCGACGCCCACTGGATGGAAGGCGGCGTCCAAGGTCAGGACATCACACCGATTCTTCAGGAGCTCGAGCAGATCATCGGCCATACCTCGCCGGAGTCGGTGATTTTGATTGATGATGCGCGTTTGTTTTGGCCCGGTACCGGCTATCCGACCCTCGATGAGTTACAAAACTTTGTTGCCGCCAGACAGCCGAGCGCTAGCTTCACGGTGAAGCGAGACATCATCCGTATTGTGCCGAGCTAGTTCCCGTCCAGCAACAGCATTTTCGAGTCAGTGAGGTCGCGCTGGTGGAGCGAGCACAGGCGAGTATGTTTGAGCAGAACACACGTAGCTAGCTCACAAATCATCGAAAAAAATGAAGTCCGAAGAATCGAAGCTGCCTGGGCGAGTTACGCAGCGCTGCGCGCAGCCCATCAGCGCGACCGGCCGCCATTCATGGATGGAAACGAGCTAGTCACTATAGGATTCCGCAATCTCGCCGACTTTTTCGAGCGCCTGGCGCCAGTCTTCGAAACGCCCTGGAAACGCCCCCGTGAGCTCTCTTGCGATCGCTTCGAGAGCTGTGCGGCCGTCGATTCGCCGCAGCACAAAATCCAGAACCTGCCCCTTCCCGTTGAGTTTCGGTACGTGACTAGCAGCCCGCTTACGGAGCCTGGCCAAGGAAACTGGACTGCTGAAAAATGTGGATTGATCAAATCGAATGGACGGCTCGATCTCTGTGACCCACCGCCAGACGTAGTCGCTTCCGGTGTAGATCGCTTCCAACCGGAGATCGACGCGATCTCCAGCCGACAGCTCCACTGGTCGAGGAAACGGCAAGAACTGTTGACGATAGACCAGGGGCCGTTCTCCCGGCGCCGTGGAGTAGCCGACACCCTCGACCAGCAAGGTGTCGAACCACATCAAGATGCCATGGGCGCGACCGGCCCGACGTACTCGCCATTCGAGATGGCCTTTAGCGTCGAGACTTTGCAGAGCTCGGTAGTCGAGAGTAGCCCAGGTCCGGGGCTCTACCAGACACTGATCGAGATCGGAAACCCAGGTCCGCCCCCAAGTGCTGGTCGTAAATTCCCGCGGAATCGACAGATCGAGATCCAAGCCATGGTCGGACCAGCCGTCTACATGAGCACCATAGGATTCTTCGGCTTCGACCACTGCCGCCCACAGCCGATCCTGTTGCGGAATCAGCGCTCCTTGCGGTGCGAGCAAACGCTCGCGGGCATCGATAATGGCAGGTAGATGCCCTCTGAGCAGCGGCAGAATACCGCGCAGGTCCGAGAACACTACATCTACCGGCTGAGGCGGAGTGAAGTCAGTCGACAAGCCTTGGAAGAGCTCAATTTTGTCGTCGAGACCGTGGGCTCCGACCAGTTGGCGGGCGACTTCGATCGAGTCGTCGGGCTCGATCGCATAAACCTTGCGCGCCCCCATCCGGGCCGCCAGGAGAGCGAAGACTCCCGGGCCGGTACCGATCTCTAGGACCGTACAGCCCGGCTGGATCACACGCTCGAGGGCCGCAACATAGGCTCGTCGGCGCACATCGTCGGCAACCATCGCTCCGTAGCCAGTCAGGCTATACATCTTTGATCCAGAGTCGAAACATCGTGGATGAGACTCAAGCGGACGTCGAGACGTCCTCGAGGATGACGGAGGCCGCCTTTTCCAGGTTGTCGAAGCCTTCAGGGTAGAGCACACGACGCGCCGGCGCTCGCCCCAATAACCGACCGATCTTATCGAGCCGTTGGGGTTGCAGACCAACAGCCTCAACTAGGAAAGGAGAGAACGAGTGTCGTACAAACTCGATCAGGGCATCACGCGGAGACACGGGGAGCACTTCGCATCGGGGCTGCTCTCCCACCGGTCTGCGCTCGGGCAAGTACAGACGCGCCATCGGTGAGTTCCGTTCACAGAACGTCTCGGGCTCGAGCTTTACACGGCGCTTGTCGACCGCGGGGTGGACCACGTCGAGATCGTCATAATCGCCAAGGAAATGCGTGACCAGATCCGGCCACATACGCATCTGAGGGTACCCGGGATATCCCCAGAAACCGTCCTCGCGCTCTTCGATCGGCAAAATGTCGTCGGTCAGCAGCGGGTGGCCTTGGCGTACCAGGGTCGCGGCGAGCCCGGTCTTGCCGCTGAGGTTGCCGGACATGAAGGCGATGGCTTGCCCATCCACCACCACCGCCGAGGCATGCAGCGCCAGGATTCCTCGTCGCTCGAGCCAATAGGACAGCACCGAGCCGAGGAAACGAATTTCGACCAGCCTGAGGTCGACGGCGTCCACGAGGTGGCCAAGAATTCGATTTGATGTGATGTAAAAATCGGCGATCCCAGCGAACCTCAAGACGTCGCAAGCGGCAACTTGATAGAGGACACATAGCGGTTCACCACCCTCGACACGCTGCGGACTGACATAAAGCTCGGTGGCCGTCTCCAGTCCCTGCTCGAGAGCAGGTGGTGAACCGCACTCGAAAACCAGGTCAGGTTCTCCAGAGCCCACCAACAGTCGGCTGGCGAATGGGAAGTCTGTCGCCAGGGTGATGCCAAACAGGCGCCACCGGCGGACATTGCTCACTGCCACGTCTCGGTGGGCGAAACGAGTGCTTTCTCTGGTCCAACTTCAACGAGAAGCCCGAGGTTGCTCAGCTCATCAACGAAGGTCCGGAGGTCGCGGCGCAGCTGGCCTTCCTCGACCTCGTAACGAGCCCCGAGTCGAACCGCTGAGGCTTCCAAGTCACCACCGCTCATCAGGCTGCGCCACATCGCACAGGCGATGTCTTCGAGTCCATAGACGTGATCGGTCTGCGGATTCCACAGCACGATGGCTTCGCCATCGCGCTTCCACAGAACACCTGATGGCAGGTCGTAAACACCTTCGATCTCACCTTCCGGGAAAGGCGGATCCAGCACTGATCGAGTAGCCAGGCAGGCTCGCGGCGAACTCCAATGCCAACGATCCTCGAGCCGCCCGGTCCGCGCATTCCACATCACCACTCTGGGCTCCGACCACGCGAACGCCAACTGCTCAGCAACTCCTAGCCAGTAGCGCCGGCCAGGCAGGCGCTCGGCCCAGGCAGCTCGTTCATCTGGCTCGAAGTCGCGGTACGCCCGTAGATCCTTCGCCGCAATGCAGGCTTCGACGTTGGGCTCGCGGTCCACCAAATTCTGGCGCAGGCGCGGGTGCGAGAATAGGTGAGCGAAAACGATTCGCTTTGATCCTAGACGCTCGATCATGGCCCCGGATTGAGCG
This sequence comes from Acidobacteriota bacterium, assembly GCA_029263355.1. Classification (GTDB taxonomy): domain Bacteria; phylum Acidobacteriota; class Thermoanaerobaculia; order Multivoradales; family J023; genus JAAELT01. Next base: position 7,247 of record JAJCXQ010000678.1, read on the forward strand.
CCGGAAATAGCGCAGTCGTCCACCACGACCACCGGTCCTTCGCCCCCCGCAGGGTCCTCCAGCTGCGACTTCTCCAAGCCCAGGCAGTAGCTCAACATACCCAGGACGATGAAGCCGCCTCTTGGGCAAGCGACAAAGCGACTCGCTGGCAGATCGGCGCCGAGATGCCGACGAAGCTTATCAGCAAGCCGCGCGGACAGATTTTCGGCTTGTTGGTAGGAGATCGGAGCTTCCGGCATTAATCACAGTGCCGGGCAATGGGTCAGGGATTGACGCCGGTAGCCATGAAGGGCACGCCATCAGCCATGGTACCGAGACCCGACCGCGTGAGCTCGGTCAGGGACCCATAGTCGATGACTCGAGGTGTTTGGTAGGGCAGCTTTAGGGTGCTGGGTCCCACGTTTCCTGGCCGACCGCTGGCGGCGGAGGCGCTGGTGATTTTATTCCTGGGGGTCATGAGTTCGTCTCCTATAACGGCATTCTACTCAATTTGCCAAGACTCTAGTTGCTCGAAGTGAATAGCCTGCCCTCGAGGGGCATGCTCTTGTAGCCACCACTCCATGCAAATGGGGTAAAGAAAAGAGTTCCCGTCATAACGATCGTTCTCGCCTCGGCAGTAGGCGTCGAACTCCGTCAGTAGAGAGTCCCTGTCAACCAGCTCACGCTGGACGAGTTGCGATTCGACAAAAAGCTCGCGAACCTCTGCCGCGGACTCTTGGTAGAGTTGAAAGGTGGAGTAAGCGCCCCAGCCAGTCTTGTCGGGGCGAGTGCGAATGAGCTCCGGAAGCACTCCTTCAGTCGCACGACGAAGGAGCCATTTCGTTTTGCCTCGGCCAGGCCGTGCCCCGAGCTCAACCGGCGTTGCGAGCACAAACTCTGCAAGCCTTCGATCCAGAAGCGGGAAGCGATGATCGATGTGCGCATTTGCGGCACGACCCACCAAAGCGTCGTTACCAGGGCCCTGTTGAGCCAAGCTGATGATGTTTTCATACTGACATTGACGAGCGACACCCCGGTATTTTCTCGGATAGTCGCCATGAAAGAGGCGTTCAGCGGCAGAGGTTCTCTCTGCCAACTCCGGGCTAATCCAAAGTGGTACATGCCAATAATGAGAACGCGTTGTGCGTGAATCTATCCAATACCGCAACCGTTTTGAGGTCAAGGGTACCAAGCAGTAGGAGCGCAGTGCGTGCAGCCAGGAATACCCGCTCTCCCGACCCGCGGCGAGCCAGGGCCCGAGACGCCACCAGCGGCCGGATCGAACCTCGTCCCAATACGCGAACTTCGCGCCGTCGAACAGGCTGTCACCACCAACGCCGTCCATCAGTACATCGCAGCCACTGCCTCCAACTTGCTCATGCAGATGTTGGAACAGAGTCTCGCCGAGAATCACCGGAGACTCGATCGATGGCCCAATGTCGAGAAGACGGAAGTTCTCGGCTGCAATCTGGCGGATTTCGATCCCCGGATTATCAGCCAGCTCCATCACATAGTGCCGTTCGTCACATTCCTTGAAACGCTCGAACGCGAAGGTGTAGGCGACCGGACGCGCAGAGCTGCGACCGGTAGCATGCAAATGCTGGGCGAGAGCAGCGACCGACGAAGAGTCGACTCCGCCGCTGGTCATGATGGCGACTTGCCCGGTGTGACTACGCATGCGATCACCGACCGCGCGGAATAGGAGCTCGCGAAAATGCTCGACATACTCGTCTTCGGACCGGTAGCGGATCTGCGGCGTCTCATCCGGGTTCCAGTAGCGCCATGCCCGAGGGCTACCCGCATCGATCACCAGGCAATGCCCCGGTAATAGTCTCTGGATTGCACCGAACATAGTTCGTGCCAGATGACGGAAGTTGAAGGTCAGGAAGTCCGAAATGGCGTAGCCATCGAGATCCCGAGAGATAGCAGGATCCGCCAGAATCTGCCGTAGATCAGATGCAAAACGGAACGTGCGACCATCGTAGTGGTAGTGGAAAGGCTTGGCGCCGGCCGCGTCACGGGCACAAAACAACTTGCGTTGTGCTCCGTCCCAGACCGCGAACGCGTAGTCCCCCACCAGGTGCTCGGGACACTGTTCACCCCAGCGCTGATAGGCAGCCAGAATCAAGTCGGCGTCCGTGGGCTCGCGATGGTCGAGGTGCCCGCTGCGCGTCAAGGTGTCCGCAAGCTCGCGCCTGCCATCGATTCTGGCATCCGCCGACAGACAACGAACCGGCTCGTTCGAGCACAGCGGCTGAGCCTCTCGAACGGACTCTTGTGTGGTGTGAAGCGCCAGATTCGCCACACCTACCGAGCCATCAACCCAATACCGCAGTCCGTCTCGTCCACGAAAAGCCGCGGCCGCCGCCATCGCCCGCAACAGATCCGGTTCAACCGGAGCTCCATCGAGATGAAAGATGCCGCAGATTCCGCTCATCGCAAACTCACGACAACCCCTTCAGCATCCACTGGGTGCTGCCGATGCGCCCACCTAAGGCATTCGCGCTGGAAGAGGTGCCCCGAAACTCAACTCTCATGGAGCTCGACGATATTTCGCGAGACGAGGTTGTGCACGAATTCAAAAAGATCTTCGCGCAACCGTTGCTCCGAGACATCGTAGGCTCCGAGGAGTGCTTTGTAGACTTGTTGCAGATTTTCATGCTCACGGAGGAGATGCCACATCTGAGTTCCCATCTCGTCAAGGCCGTAATAACGGCGCTTGTCCAAGACCAACAGTACTGCCTCGCCACCCAACTCTCGAAACAGTACCGTCTCTGGAATCGAAACCTTGGTCTCCAACGAAGTTGTCATCGCACCCATTGTCAGAAGTATAACGCATTATGGCATTGTCTAATTCCTAGACTTTTCACCTGGCTATTCCATCGTCATGAGCGCATCTTCTAGATGCCCGAAAGCGGGCTTGGAAGCTCCAAGCCCGCTTGTATCAGACAATCTGAGTATGGCGAGAGCCCTTACGGCCTGATCTCCCCAAGGATCGGCTGAGACCCAACCGAGTCGCCAGAGCCGCCGGTTGGCAGGTTGCCACCGGCACACTCTGTAGTGATCTCGATGAAGCTCAGGCAGAAGAACTCGTTCGAGCCACCATATAGGTTGCTGATCCGGAAACGCACCTGAGTCTCAGACGAAGCAAACGCTGAAATGTCGATGCTCCGCGATTGCGTAACAGCGCCGGAGATACCCGTAATGACTTCCAGGGTTGTCCAAGTCGCACCACCATTGCTCGAAATCTCGACGGTCACCGCATCGCTGGAGTCCACTCCCCCGCTGGTCAGGAACTGGAAGTCCAACGTCGCACTGCCTGCACCGGAAAGATCAACCTGGCGAGCGATGCTCGGCTGGCCACCGGTGTTCGGGTAGTCGTCGAGGGTCAACAAACCGTCGTGGATCTGGACTTGGCCATCCCACGGCCCCTTGCCGCCATACTCCGGATCATCCTCGATCCAATCCGCCGACCATGCGTCGGGGCCATCATTGTTACCGAACGACACCCACTCGAAGTTGTCACGAACGGTAGTCCCCTCGCAGGCAGCGCAGGTGGTGACGATCTCGACGAACTTCAGGCAGAAGAACTCGTTCGAACCACCATACTTGTTGGTCACTCGGAAGCGCACCTGGGTTTGATCCGAGGCGAACGCCGAGATGTCGTAATTCCGCGACTCGACCACGGCACCACTGATGCCGGTAATCGTTTCGAGGGTGGTGAAACTCGATCCGCCATTGTCCGAAACCTCGACCGTCACCGCGTCGTCGTAGTCGACACCAGAACTGGTGAGGAACTTGAATTTCAGCCTCGCATCCTGGGTACCGGACAGATCGACCTGGCGACCGATGCTCGGCTGGCCACCGGTGTTCGGGTAGTCGTCGAGGGTCAGCAGACCGTCGTGCACCTGCACCTGGCCGGCTGATGGCCCCGCGCCGCCCGCCTGCGGATCGTCTTCGATCCAACCGGCGGCCCAATCATCGGCGCCGTTGTTGTTGTTGTAGGAAACGGAATCGAAGTTGTCCTGCACCTGCACGGCACGACAGTCAGCGCAGAACACGAGGTCGGTGACCGCGCCGCTACCCGGGAAGTAGACCTCCAGACGACGGACACCAGCAGCGCCAACGTTCACCGTTTGAACACTGTTGTTGCCCAGACTACCAGCCATGCTGACCGCGCCGATATTCGCGCCACCGGCATCGAAAGCCGTAACCGTACCGGCCATGCCTTCGTCGATGTCGAGAATGCCGACCTGATCAATCCGCACCGGGTGGGTGAAGGTGAAGATCAAAGTGCCGCCGGCGGCGTTGTCGTCCGGGTCCAACTGATCGCCATCCTCGGAAATGATCAATACAAAGCCAAGGTCCCTCGTGTTGGCTCCCGGCGAGCCCAAGCCGCCACCGCTACCGATACCGGGACCGCCGAAATCCTCGTTCGGGGTTCCGAGATCGTAGTCGCCACCCGTCGGGTCTCTGGTATCGAAAATCATCGCTGGATTCACGATCGGGTTGTCGGTACTCACTTTGATCCCGTACCTGCTCCACTGATTCTCGATCAGATCACCGGTCTTGAGCGAGTCACCAAGGAAGTCGGTTTCGAAATCGATATCGGTCAAGCACTCGTCGGCATAACCGAAGTCGACATCATCACGATCTTCGCCAGGCCCCAGAGTTACCGTCGCTTGATCGTCGAGCGGCCCTTCGATGTCGAACGTCTGGAGAAAACCTTCCGGCAGGGTCGTTCCGTCGACCCTCACCGTATAGGTACCTGCCATGAGATTGCCGAAGAAGTAGTCGCCGTCACCCGAAGTGACATCGCTGGTGATGACCGAGCCGCCACCATCGAGCAATTCGACGGTCACATCGTTGATGCCCAACTCGTTAAAGGGATTGTCCTGCACGCCGTCACCGTCGAGGTCGTGCCACACCCGGTCGCCGATCGAGCCGAGACCCGCGAGGTAACCGAAGTCGACATCGTCGCGATCTTCATCGGGGCCGAGAGTCACCGTCGCTTGGTTGTCGAGCGGACCCTCGATGTCGAAGGTTTGAGCTAGACCTGCGGGCGGCACCACACGCACGGTGTAGGTACCTTCCGGCAGAGTTTCGAAGAGATAGTTGCCGTCGCCGGACGTCATCTGGCTATCGATAACCACACCGCCGCCGTCCAACAGCTCAACCGTCACGCTGTTGATACCCGGCTCGATGAGAGGATCGTCTTGCACCCCGTCACCATCGACATCGGACCACACTCGATCACCGATCGATCCGACAGGTGGCTGATAGCCGAAGTCGACATCGTCGCGATCTGCTGTCACACCCGGCGCCGAGAGTCCCAATGACACCACCGTGGTGTTCGGCGTGTTGATCGGTTGCACCGGATCATCGAGGTCGAAAGTTGGCTCGAGATCCGCCGGCAGGGTGGTGTCAATCACCGTTACGACATAGTCGTCATTCGGCCGCAGTCCGGTGAAGGTGTAGATCCCGTCGGGACCGGTGGTGGTGCTCAACGTGATGCCAGTGTCGGGATCGAAGAGCTCGACCGTGACTCCCACGATGCCCGGCTCGTCGACCGGATTGTCCTGCACACCATCACCGTTGGTGTCTTGCCACACCCGGTCACCGATGGTGCCTGGAGCGATGTAGCCGAAGTCATAGCTGAGGTTGTTATCCGCCGGATCACCGATCGGTACAACGTCCGTCTGGGCGTCGACATTGCCCACCGAGTCTTTGACCGTCGTGCCGACCAAACCCTCGAGAGCACCTGTCGCCACCGGCGCATAGGCAAAACTCTCGCCGCTGACGCCGCCAGCATCGAGATTGACGTCCATTCCCGAGAGCGAAGCCACCGAAGCCGGCAAGCGGCCCGTCGTCACGCCATCGAGGTCGGTCGCGACTACGCGGTAGAGACTGGTTGGCAAGCCCGAGAAGGAAAAGGTGCCATCTCCGGCAGTGGTCGTCGTAGCGATGCTGTTACCCGCTACGTCGAGCAGGTTGATCGTCACGCCAACCAAACCGACCTCGCCGCCGTCCAATACGCCGTTGAAGTTGTCGTCCGACCACACACGATCTGCGATCGTCGCCGACACCGCGTCGTTGTAACCGAAGTCCTTGTCGAGGAGAACATCGCCCGGCAACGGCGTGAATGGAGTCGAGCTCGGGTTCGTCACCGGGAAGGTGGCAGTCAGCGTCGACAACACGTCGGCCTGATCCGTCACCGTGATCACATAAGTGTCACCCGGCGCCAAGTCGGTGAACAGATAGAAGCCGCCGACCGTGGTTGTCAGATCCGCGACTCGTCCGGTTGTGGTATTAGTCAACTGCATCGTGACGCCACCCAGGCCGGTCTCTCCGGCATCTTGGACCCCGTCGCCATTGGTGTCGAACCACACCCGGTCACCGGCCACCGCCGTTGCGGGGTTGCCATTGGTGTACGGAAAATCGAGGTCGAAGCAGTTGGGCTCGAAGCAGGCGCCGCCGGCCAGAATCGTCCGCGTTGGGCTCGGGTTCGAGCCACCGACGGACAGCGACAGACCGGAGGGCACCGTCGTCTCGTCAACTCGGGTGTAGTACGTGCCACCAGCGAGATCATTGAAGACGTAGAAGCCGTCTAAGTCGGTCATGGTCGTCCCGATGACCACATCGTCGGCGTCACCTGCAGTACCGTTGACCGTGTCCACCAATTCGACGGTGACACTGCCCAGTCCCGGCTCGCCGGAATCAACCGAGTCACCATCGAGGTCGAACCAGACCCGATCACCCACCGCGCCACCTGCGGCCGGCGATGCGAAGTTCTCATCCGCGATCTCGACGGTGTAGGTCCCATCGGAGACCTCGAATTCATAGTTGCCGTTGGCATCGGTCACCGTGCTGCCAAGGAACGTTCCCATCGAGCCCTTGAGGTCGACGATCACGCCGCCACGTCCGGGCTCGCCAGGCTGCTGGATGCCGTCGCCGTCGAGGTCGAGGAACACCGTGTCACCCAACAGGAACGAGCGAAGCGTCGGCCGACAGGGCGTATCGAGGCCCTGGCAGAGGCCGACAACTTCTTCGGAGAAGCTGAAGGCGTTGAGGTTCGAGAGATCAATTCCCTCGAGCCGCACCTGGTAGAGGCCAGCAGGGATACTGTCGGTGATGAAGTCGTCCACGGTGGGATCAAGCACTGCAGCAGTGGACAAGCGGATCCGCTCCCACTCGAGCTCACCGGAAGGGTTGCTTTCCAGGAACTCGGTGCCATCGGGCTTGGTCAAACGAATCTGGATACTAGGGGCGCGCTGGAAGAACGGATCCGAACGGTCGTCCGCCGGACATGCCGTCGCCGAAACCTCGGTGGTGCAACCTGGATCGACGGTCGCGATACCCTCAGGACGCGCGTTGGTTCCTACCGCGAAGGGCGGCACCGCTCCGTTGTCGGAATTGGGATCGTCGGTGTCGAGGTCCGTACCGTCTCCTTTACCCCGGTCACTGTCACCCTCGAAGAACTCGAAGAAGGTCGTGTCGTTGGGGATCTCGACAAAAAGATCGACGTTGCCATCAAAATTGGTCGGGGCGATCTCGAAGAAGGCCGCATTGGGGTAGATTGCCGGAATCTCGAGCGGATTGAAGAACAGCGGGGCGGTGAGCGCGAAAATACCCGGAATGGGTGTCAGGGTGGCGGTGGAGACCACACCCTTCGTCCGCACCTTGAAACTCGACCAGCTGGTGCCACCTGGGTTGTCCAGCGAGATCTGCAAACGATAAATATAGTTGCCGGAAGGCGCCTGAGCAGCAGCGACATTGGCGATCGAGACGATGTTGACCCAATTGTTGTCAGCACCAACCAAGGAGTTGCCGCTCACCGGGCCCACCACGGAAACCACCCCGGTACCGTCGCCGTTGGGGTCCGCAAAAAGCTCGAACAGCACGGCATCTGCTCCGCCGGGGCTGTCCCAGGTGCCGCCGGTATCGGCATCGAAGATGTCGACCTCGATGCCAGGCTCGTCGCCCGAAACGGCGATCCGCAACACAATTTCCTGAACGAGTCCGTTTCCAGCCACGCCTGCGACCGACAGCATACGGCCATCAACTCGGGAGCAGGTCGGGAAACAAACGAAGGGCTCCGCTGCCCATGCTGTTCCCGGAATAAGAGTCAGAGTGAGAAGGATCACTGCAGCTTGAACAAGCTGCCTCAGTGTGCGTCTATGCACTGTGGTTGCGGAACACATGGCTTCTCCTTGGTGTGCCTCTAATCAGTCTAAGCCGCGGGATCAGATATCAAATTAAATATTTGGTTATTGAGATATAACGAGCAACGAAGCCTTTTGGCCTGTCGGTCGATGGAATGTAGTTCTCTTGCTACCGCTGGTCTAGCCTATTAAGTGCCAGCAACATTACGGTGAACATTACGGTTTCAAGGCACAATAAGACAAAATCTCTGGACAGTCATATTCTTCGACCGTCCTGGCCAAACCCGGACACTCACAGGTCCGTCAGAGACAGATGATTCCTACGCCAACGTCCGAAACGGGCCTTCTTTCCTACAAACAATGCATGGAAACAGCTATGCGAACAAGGCCATAGACGTAAACTAAACTGTGTTCGCGGGCACACAAAAGCCAAAAAAACGAAAAGCGGGCCCGGATTATCCGAGCCCGCTTTACGCGGCAGAGGCCTTTGCCTCCGTTTGGCGACGTCCTCAGATCCAATCGACCCAGGCGTCCCTCGATGGGTGGATCGTCAACAGGAAGCTGTGATCCTCACGAAGCCCAAGCAGAACAGCTCATTGGAGCCACCATACTTGTTCGACACTCGGAAGCGTACCTGGGTCTCAGCGGACGCAAAGGACGAGATATCGATCTCTCGATTCCCGTTCACTGCACCAGAGATACCAGTGATGACTTCGAGCGTTGTCCAAGTCGCACCACCGTCGTTCGACACCTCGACCGTGATGGCATCGTCGTTGTCCACCCCGCCGCTAGTGTAAAAGTCAAAACTGAGGTGGGCGGACCCGGCCCCCGAAAGGTCGACTTCACGGGCGATGCTCGGTTGGCCACCGGTGTTCGGGTAGTCGTCGAGGGTGATGAGACCATCGTGGATCTGCACCTGCCCCGCCCAAGGCCCGGAGCCGCCACTCTGCGGATCGTTCTCGATCCAGACATGTGACCAGGAATCGGGACCGTCGTTGTTGTCGAAAGCCTCAGCGTCGAAGTTGTCAACCACATCGACGGCCTGGCAGTCGGTGCAATCGGTTGCGATCTCGACGAAGCTCAGGCAGAAGAACTCGTTCCCGCCGCCGTAGTACTTGGATACCCGGAATCGCACTTGTGTTTGCTCGGAGATGAAGCTCGAAATATCGTAACTCTTCGTCCGAGTCACCGCTCCGGTGATGCCGGTGATCTTCTTCAGCTTCGACCAAGTCGTGCCACCATCGTCTGAGATCTCAACCGTGATGGCATCGCTGCGATCAACGCCGGAGCTGGTCAAGTACTCGAACTTGAGGGTTGCACTCGAGGCACCGGAGAGATCGACCTGGCGGGCGATGCTCGGTTGGCCTCCGGTATTCGGTTGGTCGTCGAGGGTCAGCAAGCCGTCGTGGACTTGGACCTGACCCGCTGACGGACCGTCGCCGCCAGCCAGAGTGTCGTTCTCGATCCAACCGTCGGCCCAATTGTTGGCGCCATCGTTGTTGTCGAAAGAGACCGTTTCGAAGTTGTCGCGCACCTGGATCGGTTCACAACCACCATCACTGTCACCATCTCCAGCCCCAACCGGGCACAACAAGCCGCCATGTTTGCTGGAGCCTGACACGACTTGGAAGTCACCGCTGACCAAACCTGGGCCAATCGGCACCGAGCAACTGGTGTGAATCTCAGTGTGAAGCTCACCGTTGACGAAGATCTTGATCACCGTACCGAGAGTGCCACTGAAGCCAGCATTGCCAGTCAGCGGTCCGATCAGGTTGAACACCTCACCAGGCTGCAGGGTGCCGTTGAAGAGCTCGTCCGTATTTGGGCCGCGTTTGCCGAGGACCTGGATCTCGGCATCCATCTGTGCACCGAGGTAGACCAAGCTCAGCTGACTGACCTTGCCAGCACATGGAGCACACTCGTCATAACCAAAGTCGACGTCATGCCGGTCCTCCCCTGCTGCAAGGGTCACCATCGCCGCGTTCGGCGACAACAAACCATCGAGGTCAAAAGTCTGCGCGAAGTCCGCTGGAAGCGTGCTGGCGTCCACTCTAACGGTGTAGTCCCCGGCGTCGACACCTTCGAACAGATAGTCGCCATCTCCTGCTGTCGTCTGAGTTGCGAGCACCGTATTGGTGTTGTCCACCAGTTCGACGACGACGTCGTTGAGCCCGACTTCGCCACCATCCTGGATGCCGTCTTCGTTGGTGTCGTGCCAAACTCGATCACCCAGCGAACCGAGTGACGCCCGATATCCGAAATCGAAGTCGACGTTGTTGCCTGCCGGATCACCGATCGGCACGTCATCGGTTTGGACATCGACGTTCGCCAGCGGATCTTTGAGGGTGGTTCCCGAGAGCCCCTCGAGGGCGCCCGTCACCACCGGCGCGTAGCCGAAGCTCTCAGCACTGGCACCGCCAGCGCCAAGGACAACCTCGAGACCCTGCAACGACTCGGTGGTCGTCGGCAGTTGCCCGTTGGTGAGATCATCGAAGTCCGTGATCACCACCGAGTAGAGGCCTGTCGGCAGATTAGCGAAAGCAAAGCTGCCATCTGCCACGGTGGTGGTTGTAGCCACGACCGATCCCGCAAAATCGAGCAGGTTGACGGTCACTCCGGCGATACCCACCTCGGCGCCATCCAACAAGCCGTTGAGGTTGTCATCGGCCCAAACCCGGTCGGCGATTGTGACCGACGTCGCGGTGGTGTAGCCGAAGTCCTTGTCCAGCAGCACGTCGCCGGCGGCTGGTGTAAAGGGAGCCGAGCTCGGACTCGACACTGGGCTGGTGGCGGAG
>JAJCXQ010000679.1 GCA_029263355.1 Acidobacteriota bacterium
CTGAGTCCGATTTTGCCGTCCCATCGACATCGCGTTGTCCTCCGCTGGTCTGCGACCAGCTTACCGCGTCGGACCGGCTACACCAACTTGGTGTAGCCCCCTCAAGCAGCCATCTCTCGACTTTCACCACGGCCTGCTAGGGTCGATTAGCCGAACGCCAACCTGCCGCACCTCATGAACAACCTCGAACGCCTCAGCCTGATTGACCGGATTGGACGCGAACTCCAGTCTCGAATGTCATACTCTGACATTGATACTTACTTGGCTGGGCACGGAGTGGACATAAAGAAGGAAACCTCTGGCACCAACAGCAAGTGGGTCTACTCAAAAGAACTGCTGGCCGATACGCCACCGGATACGCTTCTTCGCATTGCTGATGAACTTGAGGTTCCGCACTCCTACGCCGTAACATCGAGAAAGGAGACTGTAGAGGCCGCGTTCTGGGCGGCAGGTCACTTCCGTCTCTTTCTGAGTCACATCTCTAGCTTCAAGGCAACCATCGCAAAGCTGCAGTCCGCGTTGCACAGATTTGGCATCTCCGCCTTCGTGGCTCATGTGGATATTGAGCCAACAAGAGAGTGGCAAGATGAGATCGAGGCTGGGTTGTTTTCGATGGACGCGCTGGCTGCTGTGCTAATGCCAGGCTTTCCGGAAAGTAAATGGACTGACCAAGAAGTCGGCGTCGCGGTCGGCCGTGGCGCTCTGATTGTTCCAATCATGCGCGGGCTAAACCCTTACGGGTTTATTGGCAAGTACCAGGGCTTGCAGGCCGAAGGCAAGACAGTCACGCAGGTCGCGCGGTCGGTGTTCGATATCCTAGTCACGTCGCCGACTACGAGGAATCGCATGCTTACATGTTTCGTCGACACGGCGGTGCAACTTGCTGATTCCGACACTGCGGCGGAGAGGGTAGAGTGCCTCAGGAGCTTGGTAGGCGTTCCCGACACCATCCTCGAACGCCTGCGTGATGGTGCCGCTGCATCAGCTGCATTCGCGGCGGGCCGTGCGCTGGACGATCTGAATGCGCTTCTTCGGGCGCGGGGGCTTGGGCAGGTCGCGCAAGAGGCATCTCCGCACTCTGACTTCGATGAGGTGCCGTTCTGAAGCATCGGCAAACACGCGTTTGCTGCGGACGTTCCGCTGCGCGGTCCGCCGCTGAATCGGAGATCCGTTCTGCGACAGCTCACTAGGCGCTGCTACGGTTAGAGGGAGGTAGGTTTGGGCACCGTCAACGAAAAAATAGAGGCTGAGATTGCGCTAATTGCGGATCAACGGCGCGAGATTCGCCGTAGGCTTTGGCTGGACTTTGCAAAAGCAGGGGTGCTACTGCTTGGGACGATCCTGGCTTATCTGCTCCTACAAAGACCGGACTCTATACTGCGTCAAGAGAGTGCAGATGAGAAGAGAGCGAGTGAGCGCGTAAACCTAATTCTCAAGTGGATGCAGGAGCCCGACATCAACAGGCGCGCTAGCGCTCTCGAAGTTATCCGCGCTATCTATGGTGAAACGGAGTCGGAGTGGTTGAACGAGCTAGAAAAACTGATGATTGCCGAGGCTCGCTCTGAGAATCTCCGACAAACTTCAGACCGATTCCAGGAGCTCGCTGCGAGGCGCATACAGCTTGAGGCAGATCTGGCTTCAGAAGTAGCTGGCAGTCGCCCCGGATATGGACCTATCGCTTCGGCCAAGCGGAGGGAACTCGATGCTGTGGATGCACAACTATCCCTTCTAGCGTTCATGCTCGAGTCGTATGGAGTCGATAGTGAGAAGATGCGGGCCCTAATTCCGGTAGATGAAAAAGCTGCGATCGAAACTGACGAGACTCAGGCTGGCAGCAGCGGCAGCAAACAAGAAGGAGACGAGAGTGGTAAGCAGTGAAGCCGCGTGCGGGATCACGCAACGGTGGCGGATCGCCCAACTACGGACTCGAGCCGGGCGGCTGTCACCGCCGCTCACTCGGTCTCGTTCATCGACAAAGAAAATATATTCGCTAATTGCCCAATCTTGGAGCGCACTATGGACGATGCGTTGAATTTGATAGCTACTTTACAATCCGCCCCTCGTATTATCATCGGTCTCGTTCGCGAAATACCGCCGCAGAATCTAAAGCGCCGCCCCAGCCCCACCAAGTGGTCCGCTCACGAACATGCTTGCCATATATCTACAGCAGACACCGCCTACCTATCACGGCTAGAGTTGATGCTGTCTGACCCTGAGCCCTACATAAAGTCTATGCTGCCATCCGCAGACGAGGAGGCCGGGTCACTACTAAACACGGACTTGGACGAAGCACTTGACCTCTACGTGAGAGAGCGCGCACGGCTCGTAGAGCGCTTGAGGGAGTTGTCCGAAGGAGAGTGGCAAAGGACGGCGAAACATGAAAATTACAGCCACTACTCCGTATTCATAATGTTCAGAGACCTGCTATTACACGAGATGCTTCACGCGTACAGAATACAGGAGCTGATGTTGACCTCACCTGTTCCCCTGGGAAAACTCTAAAGCTCCATCACCGCCGCCACGTCGTCATCAATGTCGTCCCCTTCGGGTTTGCCAGTCAGCCAGGTGACAACAAACAGGACGGTGAACGATGTTGCCAGGGAGGCCGCGGCCGGCAGCACGCCGGGCTGGAAGGCGGGTTTGGGCAGGGCTGGGAAATAGGCTTGCTTGGCGAGGAATTCGAGCGCAAGGTTGAGGCCGAGGCCGGTGGCGATCGAGGCGGTGGCGGCGGTTGGCGTCACCCGTCGCCAGTTGAGTCCAACCGCCAACGCTGGCGCCAAGGCAGCGGCAAAGGTGCCGAAGGCGAAGGTGCCGAGGAGGGCGATCAGGTCACTGTAGAGGTAGGCGAACACGGCGGAGGCAATGGCGATGCCGACCACCGCGATCCGGCCCCAGAACAGCTCGCCCTCGATGCGTTTGCCGAAAGCTTTGGGCAGATCACGAACCAGGGCTGCCGAGGCGATGTTCACGAACGAGTCGGCGGTGGACATGATGGCCGCCAGGATGCCGGCGAACACCAGCCCGGCGAGGACCGGTGGCGCGAACCCGAGCAGGAAGGTTGGCGTCGCGTCGTCGGGCCGGACCAGGGCGTCGAGCCGGCCGGACGCGACCAGCGCCGGCACCGCCAGCCCGATGCCGAGCCAGATCAGCACCACCAAGGCCTGAGAAAGGCCGAGGGTGAGCGGTAGCCACTTGAGCTTGCGGGGGTCGTCGAGCATGTAGAATTTGTGCAAGGTCTGGGGCTGGCCGAGATTGCCGACGGCGAAGAGGAAGAAGAAACCGATAGCGGTCATCACGGGGACGTTGCCGAGGGGATCGAGGAACGTGGTGCCAAACGACTCGGAATGTGCGATCTGCTCGGCGATCTGGGTCAACCCGCCGCCGGACGCCAGGGCATAGTAGAAAACCGCAATCGCGGCGACGACCATCAAGGCTCCCTGGAATACGTCGGTGTAGACCCCGGCCACCATGCCGCCGGCCACCGCGTAGGCCAGCACCAGGAGGAGTCCGGCGGCCATCGCGAAGGCCAGGCTATGTTCACCGAAGAGCTCGCGGGTGCCGAAGATGGACTCGATGATTACCCCCATCGCCTGCAATTGTGCACCGAGATAACCCAGGGTGCCGATCACCACCGCCGCCGCCGCTAGCCCCGACGCCCGCCGCGAGCGAAAGCGGCAAAGGATAGCGTCGGGCACGGTGAAGACTTCGCGCACCTCGGACAACAACCGCAGACGCTTGGCCACCGTCCAACACAGCAGGCCGGCGGTGAAGCTGACCGGAAAGGCGATGAAGAACGACGCCATGCCGAGTCGGTAGGTGAGCCCGGGGCCGCCGATGAATAGGAAGCCGGAGAACGCCGCTGACATGGTGGCCAGCGATGTCACCAACAGGCCGATACCCTGGCCGGCGATGAAGAAGTCTCTGGCGTTATGGGTGCGGCGCGCCGCCCACACCCCGATCGCAACCACCACCGTGAGGTAGATCACGACGGTGAAGATGATCGTCGGATCAGCGAGGGACTGCATGGCGGTTTAACTCTTGGGCTTGTCGCGCCCGAAGCGGCGGCGAAGATCGTCGAGATCGTCCTGCCGCAGTCCCCGGCTCTCGAAGGTCCAGGCATAGGCTAGCGACACCAGCACCAGCGGCGATAGAAACAGGCCGTAAACTTGCACCGCGGTGGTCAGCGGCAGGCCGCCGAGCCACGGCGCCTGGAGGATTTGGCCGCGCCACACCAGCATGACGACAACACAGGCCACCAGGAACGACGCCAACGTGCCGAACAACCATGCCAACGGACCGAGTTGCCCTTGCCGCTGCGCGCCGAGGGTGATGAGGGCTACCGGGAAGATCATCGCCAATACCGCGAACAACCACTCACCCGCTGCGGTTCCGACGATAAACGTCAGCAGGATGAGCGGCGAGGAGATCCCGAGCAGGAAAAGCGCAACACGTTGAGCCATAAACGGCAAGGATACTCTGTGGGTGCTGAGCAAGAGAAGACACATGGCGAGCCGGAAACGTAGAACCAACGTAGAGTCTGCCCGGTCTACACCGATTCTCGAGAGAGACTCTCTCAACGTGAAACACTTCAAACCGATCTCTGCCCTCGAGATGCCGCACAACGTGTTGGCGACCGTTCTTTGCAGCCTGCTGTTAGTGGCCCCGGGCACCCGGGCGGACACCGCCGGCGGCCTGGAGATCCCGTGGCAGGCGGCAGGACTGACGGAGCAGCAGGCGGCGGCCCACTTGCTCGAGCGGTTCGCTTATGGACCGCGTCCAGGGGAGATCGAAGCGGTTGCGGAGCTCGGGATCGGCAACTGGATCGAGAGCCAGCTGGCCGGGGATTTTCCCGGATCGGTGTTGAGCTCGAAGCTGGCGCAGCTGCCGGCGATGTCTCTGAAGCAGCGGCAGTTGGTTTGGCGCTATTCGGCGAATAAGGGCCTGTTGGCACAAGAGGCGATCGCCGAGGGTTTGTTCACCCTGGCGGACTATACCGGCAAGAATGGTGACCTCCGTTTGCGTGACGCGTTGGCGGCTCTCGAACGGTTCGCCATGGATCGCAACGCGACCCCGGATCAAAAGCTGATCGACCAGCTACGAGCTCAGAAACTGCTGCGGGCGGTCCACTCGGAGTCCCAGCTGGTTGAGGTGTTGACCGACTTCTGGTTCAATCACTTCAATGTTTCCGCCACCCAACGTGTGGCGCGGGTCCACATGCTGTCCTATGAGCGCGACGCGATTCGACCGCGGGTGTTGTCGACCTTTCGCGATCTGTTAGGGGCGACCGCGCGGCATCCGGCGATGCTGCTCTACCTCGGCAATGCACAATCGGTTGCGGACCCCAGCGCCACGACCACCTTCGATCTCGAAGTGACCGAGCTCGATCGACTGTCTCCCCTCGACAATCCGACGTTGCGCATGCGGCTGGCGAGAGACCTCGGCTGGTACAATCGCGAGGCTCGACTGAAGCTGGGTCAACAGCCACGAGGTCTGAACGAAAACTACGCTCGTGAGCTCCTCGAGCTACACACCTTGGGGGTCGATGGCGGCTACAGCCAACGCGACGTGATCGAGGTGGCGCGCGCCTTTACCGGCTGGACGACGTTTCCTCCGGGCGGCGCTCGGGCGCATGTCGAGACAACACTAGTGGACTCGGAGACCGCGATCGATATGGGTTTCGTGGTCGAAGAGGAGTTCGTGTTCCGTGCCGATCATCACGACAGCGACGAGAAGACGGTCCTCGGTATGCACCTGGCGGCGGGGTACGGTATCGAGGATGGCGAACGGGTTCTGGATCTAGTCGCCCGGCACCCTGCCACGGTCCGTCACTTGGCGCGCAAGCTGGCGATTCGTTTTGTTTCCGAGCAACCCCCGCCGAGCTTGATCCAACGTTTGGTCGCCACTTGGGAGCTCACCGACGGTGATTTGCGAAACGTTGTCCGCGCGCTGGTGGCGGCTCCCGAGTTTTGGAGTGATGCGGCACGGCGCAGCAAGGTCAAGATGCCTTTTGAGTTGGCCGCTAGCGCACTGCGCGCCCTCGATGTCGATGTGGTGGACGCGAGTGCTACCGTGGCCTGGGTTCAGCGGATGGGGCAACCGATTTATGCTTTTGCCGCGCCGACCGGCTTCCCGGATCGCAGTGAATCCTGGACCCACGTCGGGCCGCTCCTGTCGCGTCTCAACTTCGGTCGCGAGCTGGCGCGGGGTGGTATTCCCGGGATCAGACTCGATGTCATGGGATTCCTCGGTCGGGGCTCGTTGCGATCGTTCGAGGACGCGACAGCGTTCTACTTCCCGGTGCTGATGCCGGGGCGTGATGCGACCTTTACCTTGAGTTTGGTCACTGCCGGAAGCGAAGAGCCGGCAGGCGATGGGGAGAGTGCGACTCCAGAATTGTCGGACGCCGAGCTGGCGAAATTGTCCCCGGAGCAGCGCCGCCAGCTTGCGGTCGCGGCGCGTCAGGCGACGGTGCGGCATGCCGTCAACGCGGTTGGGATGTTGATAGGGTCGCCCGAGTTTCAGGTCCGTTAGACCGGTCTTCTATGAGGTGGAACCGATGTGGACGCGCAGAGCTTTCCTGAAAACCGGCAGTCTCGCCCTCTACTCTCTCGGAGTCGAGCCACGGTTCCTCGACCGTTTGGCCCTCGCATCGACTGAGGGTCCTCGCCCCAAGATTTTGGTCTCGATTTTCCTGCGGGGCGCGATGGATGGCCTGATGGCGGTGCCGCCTTTGGGTGAAGAGAAGAGCCTCCGCCGGTTTCGGCCTCGGTTGGCGATGGGTGGAGCACGCTCGGATGCCGACCGGGTGCTCGATCTCGAGGGGCAGTTCGGTCTGCACCCGGCCTTCTCGCCGCTGCTGCCCTATTGGCAGGACGGTCGTTTGGCCATCGTGCATGGGGTTGGCTCCCCCAACCCCACCCGCTCTCACTTCGACGCCCAGGACTACATGGAGACTGGGACGCCGTGGCGCAAAGGCACCCCTTCGGGTTGGCTCAACCGGTTGTCCCAGCGCGTCAGTGGTCAGGACTCGCCGTTTGCAGCGGTGTCGTTGACGCCGGAGCTGCCACGCTCACTCTACGGTGAGTATCCAGCCCTGGCGATCCCCGATCTAGCAGACTTCAAGCTCTCGCGGTTGCACGATCACCTCGACCGTCAGAGGGTCGAAGACCACCTCGAATTGCTTTACGACAAAGGTGCCGGCGGCGCCTTACGGCAGCACGGTAACGATATGTTCGAGGCTTTGCGGGTTCTGTCACAGCAGGAGTTCAAAACCTATCGCGGTCGTCGGGGGTCCCACTATCCTTCTTCTCGCCTCGGTCAGAGCCTGATGCAGATCGCTTACCTCATCCGTTCCGGCGTCGGGTTGCGTGTCGCCAGCGCCGAGTCGGACGGTTGGGACACCCACGTCGGGCAAGGCAAAGTTGGTGGTCCCTTCGCGGTGCGTGCGCGGGATCTGGCACGCTCGATCGCGGCGTTCTGGAGCGATATCGAACCCTTCCAGGACGATGTCGTGGTGTTGACGATGACGGAGTTCGGACGCACGGTGCGGGAGAACGGCTCGAGTGGTACCGATCACGGTCATGGTTCGTGCCTGTTTGCCCTCGGCAACCAAGTCGACGGTGGCAGAGTCTACGGCGGATTACCGACCCTCGAACCCGAGGCTTTGTTCGAAGGTCGCGACCTACCGGTGACCACCGATTTCCGAGCCGTCTTCTCCGAGGTCGCGGGTAAACTCTTCAACCTCACCGACGACTCCAAGATCTTTCCGGGCTGGGATGGCCCGCGACTTCCGGTGCTGTGGTGAGGTCGCGTCAGCGGATGCTTACAGGGTAACCCAATAGTTTGTGGTTCGGGCTCCACATAGGCAACAATTACCGCAGATTGCCGCCAATCGACTGTTTGGTCTCTGATCTTTATCCTAATATTTCGACCATGGTACGATTTTTTGAGCATGCCCCAGAGAGAACTAGCCGCCGTGGGCCTGGCGACCCTTAGCGACGTGCCAGGCACGGAGCTGCGAGAGCTCCACGCGTCCTTTGCCACGTTTCGAGACTTCGTCGACCGCTACTCATCCTGGCTGTCGGACACCAATATTTTTGTCGAGTCGTCCGATCCGGTACCGGTGGGCGCCCAGGTGCGTCTGGAGATCCGGCTACAGGATCAGCCGATCACCTTGATCCGTGCCCTCGGTGAAGTCGAGTGGGTTCGCGAGCCGGCAAAATCGAATGAAGAAGAGCCGCCGGGAGCCGCGGTCAAAATCACCTTTCTGGATCAGGCGAGTGCTCGCCTGATCGACTCGATTTTCCGCCTCTACACCGAACAAGAGCCCGCTCCTTTGGCGGAGGATGCCACCGAGAACTGGGAATTCGATGTCGAGTCGTTGATCGACCAGGCGTTCCCGGGCGACAGTCTGTTCTCCGAGGCCTCGAAGTCGAGCTCGGCGCCCGGGCGGTCAGCCGCCGAGTCTCCGCCGAGTGCGGCCCGCGACGAGGCTTCGGCTCAGGCCGAAGATTCGGTTGAGACTCAGTCCTTCGAGCCCATCGAGCCCATCGAGCCCATCG
>JAJCXQ010000680.1 GCA_029263355.1 Acidobacteriota bacterium
GCGGTATCAACCTCGGGTAAGCCTGGCTCAGCCTCGCGCATGGCGGAGAGGATCTCGACCCGTTTGATGGAGTCGATGCCGAGGTCGGCTTCCATGTCCATCTCGAGCTCGAGCATCTCGGCGGGGTAGCCGGTTTTGTCGGCAACAATATTGAGCATCAAAGCCTGGAGCTGAGCAGGATCGACCCCGGTGCTGGCATCAGCATTGGGGCTGTCCTCGACTGTGATCGCTGCCATGGGCTGGGTTTCGGTGGTCGGATTCGTCGCTTCAGCTGCGACCGTTCCAGGCTGAGAGTCGTCTTGCATGAAGGTGACGATCTGACCGAGGGTCCTGAGCTGAGCCATCCTAGCGGTATCGACTTCGGGTAAGCCTGGCTCAGCCTCGCGCATGGCGGAAAGGATCTCGACCCGTTTGATGGAGTCGATGCCGAGGTCGGCCTCCATATCCATCTCGAGCTCGAGCATCTCGGCGGGGTAGCCGGTTTTGTCGGCGACAACATCGAGCATCAGTGCCTGCAGGTCGGCTGCTGACGGACTTGCCGCGGTTGATTCCGTTGGCGCGGGAGTCGAAACAGCGGGAGCCGGGGCGATGGCCGGGGCAGCGATGGCCGGGGCAGCGGGAGTCGTCGTCGCCGCTGAGGAGGCGCTTCCAGGTTCCACCGCATCATCCACCTGCATGAAGGTGACGATCTCCTCGAGCGTCCTGAGCTGGGCCATCTTCGCGGTGTCGACCTCGGGTAGGCCTGGCTCGGCCTCACGCATGGCGGAGAGGATCTCGACCCGTTTGATGGAATCGATACCGAGGTCGGCCTCCATGTCCATCTCGAGTTCGAGCATTTCGGCCGGGTAGCCGGTCTTGTCAGCAACGACGTTGAGCATCAACGCTTGCAGGTCCGCCATCGACGGGCCGACGACGGTAGCCGCGAGTGAAGCGCTGGGGGCAGCCTCGATCGTCGGTGCGGACGCGGGTTGCCCCGAATCTGCAACGCCAATGCTGGCCTCTGCAGGGCCGTCAACCTTCATGAAAGCGACAATCTCTTCGAGAGTTCGAAGTTGAGACATCTTAGCGGTGTCGACTTCCGGCAGGGTCGGTTCGGCCTCGCGCATGGCGGAGAGGATCTCGACCCGTTTGATGGAATCGATACCGAGATCGGCCTCCATATCCATGTCGAGCTCGAGCATCTCGACGGGGTAGCCGGTCTTGTCGGCGACGACATCGAGCATCAAGGCGTGTAAGTCTGTGTAGTTCGGTACGGCTGTGCCAGTAGGTGCGGCCGTGCTGGTCGTTACTTCGGAGACAGCATCGGGGATCGTTGACGCCATTGTCGTCTCTGATTGCGCCACTTTCTTGGCAGCTGCCGGGGCCTGGATGGCGATGGGTGCCGGTGCAACTTCGGTGGGCACGGTCGCGGCGAGGGGCTCGACGGCTGGCGGTGGAGCGGCTACTGTCGGGGCGACCCGGATCGGTTCGACGTGGGCCACCGGAGGCGCTGCTGCTGGTGCTACAGCTACAGCTGGTGGCGTCGGCGCCACGGGCGTCGCGCCGGCGGGTTGTGTCAACAAGCTATTCAACCCCGTGAACGATACTTCCATCGTCTTGAGGAACGACGCTTGAGCGTCGGCCATCGACGCTTGGTAAGCGGCATGAGCGTCGACCGTCTGGCGTTGTGCCTCTTGATAGGCTCTCACCCAGGCCAGCTCGGCCTCTGACGTCGGGGTAGCGGCAGTTGGGGTCGCGGCAGCTGGAGTCACGGCCGGCGCGGGAAGGCCGGTTGAACTCGAATCGAAAGCTGAGAGGGGCTGTGGGGTCTCGGATTTGGCGCTCATGACGGGGGCTGCCTGTGATTCAGGGTTGGAGGTCGCCGCGATTGTGGCTTTGTCGTCAGTGGCAGTGGCGTAAGTGGCAGTGACCTCAGTGGCAGTGACGTCTAGCAGCGGCGGTTTGAAAGCCGGGGTTGCCGTTTCGACGGTGGGTGTGCTGACCGGCTCAGGGGCAACCGTTTTGGCCTTCGGCGGATTGGGCTTGGGCAGCGCTGCTGTGCCACCTGGTGGTGGGTAAATTTTGCCGTAGTTCGTGCCGGTGATCGGTAGTGCCATCCGGGGCTTGACCACATCGCGTGGATCCGCCGGTTTCCGAATCTCGTGCCACAACGGTGTGAAGTCAATCACCTGTCCGGCCGCCGCCAACTGCCCGAGGGCGTGCCAGAGGCTGGTGATTCCGTGGCGGCCCTTGCGATCGAGGCTGATCGCCAGATGGGGACGCTCAGTCAGACATTTGTGGACCAGGTTGGTGAGCACTGAGCCGGGGCCGACCTCAATGAAGGTGTCGACGCCGCGTTCGGCCATGGCGTTGACCTGGTCGACGAAGCGCACCGGTTTGGCGATCTGTTCCGCCAACCGGCGACGGATTTCGGCGGCCTCGGTGGGGTACGGCGCCGCCTCGGCGTTGGAGTAAACGTCGATCGACGGTGCATTGACCTCGAGGGTCTCGAGGAATTCGAGGAAGGGTTCTGAGGAATCACTGACCAGGGGCGAATGAAAAGCGGTGGCGACGGGCACTCGACGGGCTTTGATTTTACGTTCGGCCAGCCGTCCTTCGATGTCGTCGATCGCGGTGACAGAACCCGACAGCACCACCTGCTTGGGGCCGTTGTGATTGGCGACGGTGAGGTCACAATCCCATTCCGCGACAAGCGCTTTGATGTCCTCGAGCGAGCAGCTGACGGCAGTCATGGCGCCGGGGACCGCCGCCGCCTCCCGCATCAGCTCGCCGCGCCGCCTTGCGACGCGCAGCATGCTTTCGGAATCGAGCACCCCCGCGGCGTGCAGGGCGGTGATCTCACCGTAACTGTGGCCACCGACACATTCGGGAGTGATCCCGAGATCCCGCAGCAATGCGAGTTGCCCCAGGCTGGTGGCTCCGATCGCCGGCTGCGCCCACTCGGTTGCGGTCAGCCTGGCTGCCTGCTTGTCACGTTCGGCGTCACTGAATACTGGGCTCGGAAACACCACCTGTTGTAGTGGCACACCGCCGTTGAGCGCTAACCCTGCGGCCTGGTCCCAGGTTTCGCGGGAGCGCTCGAAGCTCATCGCCAGGTCGGCGCCCATGCCCAAGTACTGGCTGCCTTGTCCAGGAAAGAGAAATGCGACGTTGGGGCGGTCGCTACCGAAGCCGTAGTAGATGCCACCGGGGGCGACGAATGCCTCGTCGGGCTGAGCGCGCAGCCGATCAGCTACTTGCCCAAGCTTGGTCCGCAGATCCTCTTCGTCGCTGGCGACGATCGCCAACCGATAGGACGCGGTGTCTTGGGATGCACTGTCGGCAAAGCTGAGCTGGCTGTCGGCTGCCAGCCATTTCAAGAACCCAGCCTCCTGCGCTTCTTCCGCCGTGGTGGTGCAGCGTTCGACCAACCCGTCGGCATTGGCCGCGGTCAGCACAACCAGCTCGGTCGGACTCGAACGCCAACGCTCCGCCTGCTGGCCCGGTCCCCTATATTCCTCGAGCGCAAGATGAAAATTGGAACCGCCAAAGCCAAACGAGCTTACCGAGCCGCGTCGGGGATGATCGCCGTTTCGGATCCAAGGGCGCGATTCGGTGTTGAGATAAAACGGACTGTCGTCCAGCCCCAGTTTGGGATTCGGCCGATCGATCTTGATCGTCGGCGGCAGCACCTTGTGATGCAACGCCATCACCACCTTGAACAGCCCGGCGGCGCCGGCGGCGGATTTTGTGTGTCCGATCTGTGACTTCACCGAGCCGAGAGCACACCATGGGGTGCGTGCGGTTGAGTCCGCCACGACTCCACCGAAAGCGATTTTCAGCCCTTCAGCCTCGGCGGCGTCCCCAGCTTTGGTGCCGGTGCCGTGAGCCTCCACCAACTCGACGGTCTCCGGGCTGTAGCCGGCATGGTCGTAAGCCTGGCGCAGCGCCCGCGCCTGCCCGGCAGCGAGGGGTGCGTAGACGCTTTTGGCCCGGCCGTCGGAGGATGAGCCGACGCCGCGCAGCACGGCGTAAATGCGGTCGCCATCACGTTCGGCGTCCGCCAAGCGTTTGAGGGCCACCATCCCCAGCCCTTCACCGAGCAGGGTGCCGTCGGCCTGGTCGGAGAACGGCCGACAATCGCCGCTCGGCGACAGCGCCGGCGTCTTACTGAAGCACATGTACATGAAGATGTCGTTCAACGTATCGACGCCACCGGCGATCACCATGTCGCTGTCGCCGAGGTGCAGCTCGTTGGCCGCCATCGACACCGAAGCGAAGGCGCTGGCGCAGGCCGCGTCGGTGACACAGTTGGTGCCGCCGAGGTTGAAACGGTTGGCGATCCGGCCGGCGACGACATTGCCGAGCAAACCAGGGAAGGTACTTTCCTGCCACGGGACGTAGTTGTCGGCGATCCGATCGGAGATCTCTTTGACTTGCTGCTCGTCCATGCCGCTTTCACGCAGCGCTTTGACCCACACAGGCCGTTGCAAACGGCCGACCATGGTTGCGAGCAGCTCTTGCGCCGAGGTCACTCCCAGAATGACACTGATGCGGCTCTTGTCGAGGCTCTCGAATTGTCCTTGGGCGGCGTCTTTTAACACTTGTTGGGCGACGATCAGCGCCAACAGTTGAGCTGAGTCGGTCGCCGGGGCGATGTTCGGCGGGATGCCGAAGGCCATCGGGTCAAAATCGGTGGGGGAGAGGAACGAGCCGCGCCGGGCGTAGGTCTTGTCCGGGGCCTTGGGATCGGGATCATAGAAATCGTCGATCAACCAGTGGCTTTCGGGGACGTCCGTGATCAGGTCGGTGCCCGCCAGGATGTCGCTCCAAAAACCGCCAGCATCAGCGGATCCCGGAAACAGCGCGCTGACGCCGACAATCGCGATCGGTCCGCGTTGTGGTGCGCTCTGGTGGAGAGAGGGCGCCTGCTCGGAAGGCGTGGCGTCGGGGTTGTCGAGGCTCGCTTCTCGGGTCTCGGACATGAGAGCTCCTAACAGGCTGTGGTGAAAGTGCTCCGCGCTGAGAGCGCGGAGTTTTTCGCCGAATCAAGGCGTGAAAATCGCATGGATATTGGTGATCTCTAGAGATTTTGTAACGTAGAGTTGGCGGAAAAGAACCGTTCTCAGCGTGGTCTGACTTTTACCACGGCCTGATAGGCTAAGGGACGTGGCTCGAAATGAAACGCGCCGGCTGGAACCGGCACGCCGTAAGTTCTGAGTTGTTGTGCACGGGTGATCACCGCCGCGCCTTCCAGCAAGTTGTAGGCGATCTGTACCGCGCCACGATTCTTTGGTTCTGCCAAGAACGTACCGGCGGTCCAAGCGTTGAAGGCGCCCATAGCTGGACCACACCAGATCTGGAAATCCATCCGCCGGTTGGGTAAACCTTGGATCGCCCAATTGCTGGACTGACCGAGATACGACCGGAAAACCAAGGCCATACGATGTTTAGGGTCGGCCTCAGCGCGCTCGATCTGTTTCGGGTCAACACGCTGGAAGAACGTTTTGGTGCCTTCCCACTCCGCTTCGAGGGTACCCTGAAACATTTCTTTTTCGAGCCGTTGACGGACCGCGGCAGGGATGGCCTCCAGTGAGTCGTAGGCCCGGTAGAGCTCGTAAAGCTTCGCCGCCCGTACCCCGAACATGGTGCCTCGCTTGAGCACTTGCACCTCGACGCCAAGCTCGAACATATCGGCGGCTGGCGCCATTACGACATCGGCGAGCTCGGCCTTGGCGAGCAGCGCCTTACCGTCGTCGGACAGGCCCGACTCGACGGCGGATTGGTTGATGCTGCCGGTCAGTACGTAAGCAGCGCCGAGGGCGAAGGCTGCCGCCACTGCCGACGGAGTTCCGAGGCCGCCTGCTGCACCGATGCGGATCGGGCGCTCGTAGTTGAACTGTGAGGCCATGCGATCCCGTAGATCGAGGATGGTTGGGAAGAGGGCGGTCAACGTCTGGTTATCGGTGTGGCCGCCGGAATCGGCTTCGACGGTGAAATCTTCGGCGATTGGCAGCCGGCTGGCGAGTTGCGCCTCGGTGGCGGTCAGCTGGCCTTGCTCGACCAAAGTCTGAAGCATCTCTGCGGGCGGCGGTGACATGAAGCGTTGCGCCACTTCCGGACGGGAGATCTTGGCGAAGAGATGATTACGTCGATGGATGCGGCCGTTCGGATCAACCGTCAGTCCGGAAGCGGCATAACGCACCACCATCGGTGTCAGGCCCATGAAGGCCGAGGCCGACACCCGCCGCACACCGCGCCGCAAATAAAGGTCTACCACCGCCGCCTCGAGCTGAGGCTCGTTGGGGGAGTGGATCAGATTCGATCCCCACGACGCCTGGTCGGTTCCAAGAGCGGCTTCGAGCTCGTCGAGGGCTTTCTCGACCCGCTCGATGCTGAGGCCGGCGGAGCCAAAGAAACCGAGCATGCCGGCTTCTGCCATCGCGATGACCAGGCGAGTCGTGGCGATGCCGTTGGCCATCGCGCCAGCCACATAGGGAAAGCGGACGCCGTGGACTTCGAGGAACGATCGGTCGCCGAGCCATTCCGGAAACAGCGCCGGCATGGTTGCCAGCCAAGGATAGCTCGGTTGTCCACCGTTGGTCGCGTCGTGGGGCGGTCCAGCTTGAAGTTGGCCTTGGAGTCCGACGCCGACACGGCCTTCAGGGCTTTCGCGCAGTACGTGGGCGGGTTCGCGAAAACGTGGAATGGCGGCAAGCAGATCGGACGCGTCAAAAGCGGGAGGAATCGAGCCTGGAGTCCAGGCTCCGACGGGAGAGAGCGCAGCAGCATGCATCGTTTGTAGGCTCTAGGACGCAGTTCGGAGCGGAATTGCAGCGAGCTGCAAGTCTACTGGGGCACACTGAGAGCCCGGGTAAAAGGTACGTCACATGCAAGTCACCAATGTAACGATACGGTCATCGCTACGAGCTCGCCGCGACTCGCCAAGCCGATGACGATCCCGCGAGTCACGCAGGCCGCGCGCAGCCGACGCGCGCGACCGGGCTACCGCCGTTGTTGGATGGGGTCTTGCTAGAGCGCCGCGAGCACCGCGTCGGCGCTCGACACGCCAACGTCTTTACCCGGCTCGACTCCCAAGTACTGGACCACGCCGTCGTCGACGATCATGGCGTAACGTTTGGAGCGTTTGCCGAAGGCCAACGCCGACAGGTCGAGATCCAGACCGGTGGCGTCAGCGAAGGCGCCGTTGCCGTCGGACAGCATGGTGATGTCGTCACCGATGTTGCGCGCCTTGGCCCACGCGTCGAGCACGAAAGCATCGTTGACCGCCACGCAGGCGATGGTGTCGACCCCGCTGGCTAGGATCTTGTCGCTGACCACCTGGAAACCGGGTAGGTGGGTGTCTGAGCAGGTTGGAGTAAAGGCGCCGGGAACGGCGAACAGCACCACTTTCTTGCCGCCGAAGAAGTCGGCGGTCGTGTGGTCTTGGAGGCCCTCGGCGGTGAGGGATTTGAACGTGACATCGGGCAGACGATCGCCCACTTGAATGGCCATGGATTCTCTCTCCTGGTTAGGCTTGCGCAGCGATTCCGCCACGCATCTCGAACTTGTTTGTTGCTGAAACGTCCCGTCACGAGACCGGACGTTTCTATCCTATCCGAAGGCGCGATCGCTCTCGTCTTCTCCCTCCTTCCCTTGCAGACCGTGGCCATCAGTCCGTGAGCATATTTCAGTGCAAGCAGGGCACGGCTAGGGTAAAGTGCCGGCCGAGACCATCTTCTTCGATGGTGATTCACCTAGAGAGGAGATTCATGAGGCAGAGACCAAGACTTGTAAGTCTGATCGCGGCGACGATCCTTTTCGGAGCCTGTGCTACCAACTTTACGCCGGAACTTGTGCGACAAGAAATCGTGACCCAGCGCGGCGACGATCCGCTGAGAGCATTCGAGCTCAACCTAGGCCGCTTCACCACTCTGCTGATCAAGTCGGCGCTGGCTGGAGAGGACGGCGAGCTGCCTTTCGCCGGGCTAAACAGTCTTCAATTGGCCGTCTACGAGGTGTCCGCTGACTCTGGGGCGGCCCTCGATGTCACCCGTTTCTCTTTCACAGGCTGGGATCAGGTGCTTCGCGTTCAGGAACCAAACTCTTCGGGCATGGTCTTGGTGCAGCCCCGAGGCGACTCGATTGGTGATCTCGTGGTCGTCGGCTCTGGGCCGCGGAAGGTGGTGTACGCGCGATTGACCGGCCGACTCAGTCGTGAGCTACCCAACGCGCTAGGTGACGTCCTGCGTGACGGTGGCCCAGACGAGGTGCAGAAGATCCTCAGCCAGCTTGGGCAGTGAGATCCGCGCGACTAGCTGCCGACGGAGGTACTGTCGACCTGGCCATCGGTTGATGGCCTGATTTCTAGTTATTTGACGTGATTTAATGGTCGAAAATCTTAAAATACTGATCATTTGACGGGTTTGAATGATCAGAAATGGCCGAATTTTGATCATTGAATAGTCAGAATCGATGATGGTAGATCGCTGTGCCACGCGAAAATCGATCCTAGCTAAGTGCCCTCTCAGAGCGATCCGACAAGCTTTTTGTTTTCAATTATTTCATAAGACTTCCTCGGTTGAGTCCCCAACCGATCAACGGTGAGCCTGCCGGCTCCAGCCCTTACCGTCGAACGCTGGGCGAGATTTTTAGGGTCACCGCGAGCCGCGCTCGCTGAAACTGTGGAAACGCTATTGAAGGCGATGCCTTGACAGCTGCTGTAGGCCCGATCGGCGCGGCGATGGGCAATTACGGCCGCCGCGTGGGTCAGCCAACAAAGTTTTCTAACTTGCTCGGCCGGTACGCGGGTCAGCCAACAAAGTTTTCTAACTTGCTCGGCCGGTACGCGGGTTAGCAAACGAAGTTTTCTAACTTGCGCGGCCGTCGCGCCGGTGAGAAAAAACTTCCCGGAGCCGACGATGGCCGGTGTCGGCACCACGGTTCACTTCCCGGCCTGCCATACGGCCGCCGCCCAAACCTTCGAGAAGTGTTCGGAGACTTCAAAATCGGCCGCCCAAACCTCCGAGAAGTGTTCGGAGACTTCAAAATCGGCCGCCCAAACCTTCGAGAAGTGTTCGGAGACTTCAAAATCGGCCGTAATCGCCTCTCAGGCGACTCTTCGGACTTCTCCGTCGGATCTACAACCGAGGTACACTCGACGTTGGCCGAGCACACGTTGTCCCTCACCGAGAGGGTGCGGGGGCCCCGACCACTTGCTCACCGGTTCGAGTGCCCAGCAGCTGGCGGGTGTCTACGTCGCTCAAGGCCGGTATGCTGAGGCGGAGCCCCTGGTCCGGCGGGCACTGGCGACCGCCGAGGACGCGCCGGCGGGGACTGGCGCGGCTCTACCGCGAGCAGCAGCGCGCCGCCGAAGCCGAGGAATCATACCGCCGGGCGTTGGCGATTCTGGAGAGCAACCCGGAGTTCCACGGCTCGGAGATGATCCCCGGCGAGGCCGTGGAACCGGAGCTCGAGAAAACCCTACGGGACTACGCGGTCCTGCAGCAGGTAGGTGACGCGGCTGGCGCCGGCCACGACCGCGCTGCCCACGAATGTGCCGGCGCCGTCGTCCTCGAGGTCGAGCGGCGTCCAGCAGCGCCTACCGTCATTGCCTCCGACCACGAGGATCTGGCCAGAGGGAAGAAGGACCCTGGGTTTCAACCCGGGGGTCGTCTTCCCGTTCGCGCCACGTGATATGGTTGAGCCTCGCAGTCGGCCGCTGCGAGCGCCGCACAACACCCCCCCCGCGAGGAGTCTTCTCGAACTCGAGGGACTGGGCGGCGAGGTCTGGATGGCATCAACGCACAGACCTACGTCGACGGGCTGCGCGCCGAATGGGACGAACGCTAAGGAAGCTCAGCGAGATCCTCGCCGGGGTGACGCGATTGGCCGTCGACACGGCACCTTGGATCTACTTTGTCGAGAAGCATCCTGACCACACCGCGATGGTGGCAACAAGGCTGGCAATAAACGTTTCTATCGCGAGCTTGTTCCGCAGGTAGAAGCGATCTGGGCTTGGTACTTGGAGACCATGGAGGTTTGGCCATGCAGCTACACCGTTGAACGACTTGAAACGAGAGAGGATCTCGGAGGATCGCCTGCAAGAGATCGAGACTCAGGTCGATCGAGAGGTCCTCGAGTTGAATCTGGCAGCGGTTCGCGAGCTACTTGGCAAGACTCAGGTCGAAGAAGTCGCTGAAGGATCGGGATAGAGGAGCCAAACGGCGCTTCACTTCAAGTCGACGATCCGAATCACCGCCCGACCTTCCGCTCGGCCGACCAACACGATCTCGGGCTCGGCATCACCATCGAGATTCATCAGTCTTGGACGAGTGGCAAGACCGTGGCGATCCGGCGGAGCCTGGTCTGGGTTTGGTCCAGGCGCAGGAGACCGCGGGCTCTCGGAGATTCCGAGCTTGTCGCGGCGAGTTGTAGCGAGCTGGGAGGGGGTGGCTGGCGGCACTGAGAACGGTATTCGAGATGGAAGCTACTTTGATAGCACGGAGACTCTTTTGCCCTTGCCTTCGAGTTGAGGAATTTGTGCGCCAAACGTGGCGAACGCAACCTTGCTTTCCGCGACGCGGAACAAGTCTTGCCAGTTCGTTGTGGGGCCTGCGTTCAGGGCTGCTTCTTCCAGGGCCCAAGTGAACACCCCTCGGACTTGCCCTCCTAGCAGGCCGTGGTGAAAGTCGAGAGATGGCTGCTTGAGGGGGCTACACCAAGTTGGTGTAGCCGGTCCGACGCGGTAAGCTGGTCGCAGACCAGCGGAGGACAACGCGATGTCGATGGGACGGCAAAATCGGACTCAG
>JAJCXQ010000681.1 GCA_029263355.1 Acidobacteriota bacterium
AAAAACCGCGCCGATGGCGCTGCCGGCATACATCATGCCGGACACGTGCTGCCTGACGTCGCGAACGTGCAGGGCGTAGAGCACGCTCAGGAAGGCCGCCAAATGGAAGATGTAGCCGAAGATCAGGCTCAGACGATCGACTCGGATCAGGGTGAGCTGATAACCGAACAGCTCGAGCTGCCCGTGATGGCCGTGCTCGAGCCCGAGCAGCTGCGCAAAACCCAGCACCGGCACCAGCAACATCCAAGCCGACTGCAGCCGGCCCTTGAGCAGCGGGATGACCAGGGCGCCTACGATCAAGATCCAGCCGGGGGGCAGGCTATCGATCATAGTAGTCCTCGGGGCGCATGAGGATCTTGCGGAGGTTCTTGCCGATGATCACGATGACCCAGAAAGTGACAAAACCGAACATACCGTAAAAGCCGGGGATCGCCTCCCAATCGAAATGAGTGTGGCGGTGGAGGAAAAAATCGACTCCCACCAACGCGATGCAGGTGGCCAACAGGATGCGGAAGATCCATTCGATGTTCTTGGGCTCGTCCAACCACCGCCGGGGCTCGTCCTGGGGCTCGACCTGAAGATCGGCGTGTTTCTCGGTCATGGCAGGAACATCCCCTCGAGCAGCAGGTAGATGCGATCAGCGAAGAAGAAGAGCGCGATGCAGCCCGCCGCGGTCACTACCGGTGGCAGAACACAGAGCAGAGGCTCATGGGGCGCCCCGTGACCATGATTCTTTTGATCCTTGTGATTCTCATGATCCGCGCCATGGGGACCCTCGTAGGTGGCGGCGATTGGGCTCGAGAAGAATCCCCGTCCCACCACCGGCATGAGATAAACGATGCTCAACAACGAACTGATCATCAAGGCCGCCAAAGCTACCTTGTGGTCAGCTTCCGCCGCACCCAGGGCCAGATACCACTTGCTCCACGAGCCTCCCAGAGGCGGCAAGCCGATGACGCTGAGCGAGCCCACCAGGAAGGCCGCAAAGGTGAACGGCATCTGGCGTCCCAGTCCGCGCATGTCGCTGATCTCGGTCTTGTGGGCCCCGACGTAAATCGCCCCAGCGCAGAAGAACAAGGTGATTTTGCCCATCGCATGCATCGCGATGTGCATCGAGCCGCCGATCACCCCCCAGGTGCTGGCTAGTGCCGCCCCCAGCACGATGTAGGCCAGCTGGCTGACGGTCGAATAGGCGAGTCGGGCTTTCAGGTTGTCGCGGGAGAGGGCGATGATCGAGGCGGAAAGCAGGGTGAAAACCGCCACCCAAGTCAGCCAGTTGCTGGCGCCGGTGGTTTGGAGAAGATCGAGGCCAAAGATGTAGACCAGGATCTTCATTACGGTGAAAACCCCGGCTTTGACAACGGCGACGGCATGCAACAGAGCGCTGACCGGGGTCGGCGCCACCATCGCCGCCGGCAGCCAGCGGTGGAAAGGCATCAAGGCCGCTTTGGCGGCGCCGAAGGCATACAAGCCCAGCAGCACGACGAGCGCGGTGCCATCGATCTTACCGGCCAGGATCCCGCCGGGCCGGAAGTCGGTGGTGCCGGCGACAGAATAGGTCCACACCATCGCCAGCAACAGGAAGGCGATCGAGGTGCCCATCAAGATGCCGAGGTAAACCCTGCCGGCTCGTTTGGCGGTTTCGTTGCCGTGGTGGGTCACCAGCGGGTACGTCGAGAGGGTGATCGCTTCGTAGAACACGAACAGCGTGAAGACGTTGGCGGCGAAGGCCACCCCCATGGCGCCGGCGATCGCCAACGCAAAACAGACGAAAAACCGAGTCTGATTCTGCTCGTTGTGCCCCCGCATGTAGCCGATGGCGAATACCGTGGTGATGATCCACAAGCCCGACGCGACCAACGCAAAGAGCATCCCCAGCGGCTCAACCTCAAAAGCGAGGGTGACCCCGGGCAGCACGTCCAACAATTCGAAACGTGGTCTTTTCCCAGCTTGAACCTCGGGCAAGATAACCGTGGCGACCAGGACCAACAGGCTGCTGGCGGTCAGTAGACTCGCGCTGTCCCGGGCGTTGCGCCGTTTCTCCCCAAACAAGGCAACCAGTACCGCACCGAGTAGTGGCCAGAGGACGGCGAGTGCCGCTGCCACGGAGGCGCTCATGGCGCGCCTCCAATGATTGACAGGGAGGCGCTCATGGCGCGTCGCCGTTAACCAACAGAGCGGCGGCCTTGCTGGCAACGCCGACGGTGAGCGAGGTCGAAATCCCGAAGTAGAAGGTGGCGCCGACCAGGATCCAGGTCGGGACCAATATGCTCCAAGGTGCTTCCTTCACCGCCGCCGCACCTTCGGGTGGCGATTGGAAGTAGATGACTTCGACCACCCGCCAGATGTAGATCACCGCCAGCAACGAGCTCAGCAAGATCAACACCGACACCGGCCAAAAACCGCCTTCAAGGGCAGCGAGCACCAGGTACCACTTGCTGACAAAACCGGCGGTCATCGGCACACCGATCAGTCCCAGCCCGCCGCCGACGAAAGCTGCTGAGGTCAACGGCATGCGTTGGCCCAGGCCGCGAAGATCATCGAGCTTGGTTGAACCGATGCGCAGCACTACGCAAGCCAGTGCCAAAAAGAGGGCGCTCTTCATGATTGCGTGATTGAAGAGATGTACGATGCCGCCGGTCAGGCCGGTGACCGACGCCAAGCTCAAGCCAAGCACCATGTAGCCGATCTGAGCCAGACTGGAATAAGCCAACATGCGCTTGACGTCACTCTGGTAGATCGCCACTGTCGACGCGATGAACATCGCCAGGATCGCCATCGGCATCAGCACCGCATCCAGGCGCAGGGCGGTAAATGCCAGCTCGACCCCGAAGACCCGGAACACAAAACGCACCAGCACGTAATACGCTACTTTGGTAGCAGTGGCAGCAAGAAATGCGGTCACCATGGCGGGAGCGTAGGTGTAAGCGTTGGGTAGCCAAGAATGGAGCGGGAACAACGCCAGCTTGATGCTGGTGCCGACCACAATGACCGCCAACGCCACCAGGACCGTCCGGTTGGGGCCAACCTCACCCAAACGAGCCCCCATGTCGACGATGTTGAGGGTGCCGGTGACCATGTAAAGCATGCCCACCCCGAGCAGCACGAAGGTGCCGCCCAGGGTACCCATCACCAGATACTGGAACGCAGCATGTAGAGCACGCCGGTGGGTTCCCATGGAGATCAGGATGTAGGACGACAGGGATGAGATCTCGAGGAAAACGAAGACATTGAAGGCGTCGCCGGTCGCGGTCATACCGAGCAGTCCGGTCATACACAGCAGGTATGCGGCGTAGAACAGGTAGTGGCGCTGTTCGGCAATCTCCTTCTCCAAGCTCCGCGGGGCGGCGGTCAACACCACCGAGCTGATCGCGGTCACCGTCAACAGCACGAAGACGTTGACCAGATCGATGCGCAGCTCGATGCCCCATGGCGGAGGCCAGCCGCCGAGCTCGTAGCTGATCGTGCCTTCGGCTAGGACGCGTATCAAAAGCTGGATCGAGGTTGCCAAGGCAAACCATGTTGCCGCCAGCGCCAGCCCCCAGGACACCAGAGGTCGCCGCGACAGCACACACAGCGGCGCCGTCAGCATCGGCACCAGGATCTGCAGGATCGGCAAGTGTTCGATCATGTGTCCTGATCGTCCATTTCGGCGATTTCGTCTTCCTCGATGGTGCCGTAGGCGCCATACAGGCGGACGACCAACGCCAAGGCAAGGGCGAGGGTGGCGACACCGACGACGATGGCCGTCAGCATCAAGACATGGGGCACCGGGTTCGAGTAAATCTCGAAGCCGTCCTCGAGGATCGGCGCCGTACCCCCGTCCACTTTGCCCATGCTGATATAGAACATGATGACCGAGACCTGGAACACATTGAGGCCAATGAGCTTCTTCACCAGATTGCTGCGGGCGATAACGACGTAAAGCCCACTCATCATGAGCACGATCACCACCCAGTAGTTGTAGAGCCCTGGATCCATCAGACTTGCCGCCTTCTCACGAAGAGAAAGAAGAGCGACACCATGACCGCCGCGACGGTGATTCCAACTCCGAGCTCAATCAACAAGATGCCGAGGTGTTGGCCATGGACCGGGTCGTGGGCCAGCACGCTATAGTCGAGAAAATTGCCTCCGAGGGCCATCGAAACCACCCCGACGGTGCCGTAGAGCAGAACTCCCCCAGCAACCAACAACTCGAGCCGTCGACGGCGAAAGATCTTCTCCGCTCTGGCGAGACCAAAAACCAGGGTATACAGCACGATAGCAGCAGCGAAAATCACCCCGGCCTGAAAGCCGCCCCCGGGTCCATAGTCGCCATGGAATTGCACGTAAAGCGCGAACACCATGATGAAGGGGACCAGAGCCTTGGTGCCGATGCGTAGGATGATGTCGTCGCGCAGTGCGTCTCCAGCTCGTCGACCACGGCGCGGGTCGCTGAGCAACAGGAAAACGCCAATGACGGCGGTGAAGACCACCGTGGTTTCGCCGAAGGTATCGTAGCTACGGTAGGAGCCCAGGACCGAGGTGACGATATTCGGAATGCCGACCTCATCGCCGGATTGTTCGATGAACCGTGGCGCCATGTAGGTGTGGATCGGCGCCTGTGGGTCGCCGTATCGCGGCATGTCGAAGGTGCCGTAGACCAGCGCCGCCCCGATCGCGATGACTACCAATAGAGGAGCCAGCTCCAGGCGGTTGAAGCGTGGATTTGATCTGCCGGAGGTGAGCGCCAGGGTGCGGAGCATCAAAACTGTCGAGATTCCGGCTCCCACCGCGGCTTCGGTGAAGGCGACATCAACAGCGTCCATCACCATGAAGAGACAGGCGGAGATCAGGCTGAAAATTCCGGTCAACATCACCGCTGCGAAGAGATCTCGCAACTGGATGATGGCCCAGGTGATCGCCACCAAGAAGGCGAGTAAGACCACATCGATCAAACCGAGGTTGATCAAGTCTGTGATGGTGATTCCTCCTCTTCTGGCCCGATCACCGGTTCGAGACCCAGTCGGTAGGCCGCCTTGGCCAACGCATGGCTGGCGGTTGGCCCGGTGATCACCAGAAACATCAAGACGAGAGCCAGTTTCACCGTCACTAGACTGAAACCGGCCTGGAAAACGAGGCCGAGCAGAATCAGGCCTGCTCCCATCGTGTCGGTGATGCTAGCGCCATGAACCCGGCTGTAGAAGTCGGGTAAGCGCAACATGGCTAGGCTCGAAACCAGGGCAAAGAAGGAGCCCGTGAGCAGACAAGCCCAACTGAGAACGTCGAGAGCTCCTGCCATCAGGTTTCCGCCGCCTGGGGTTCAGTCGGCCGTGAGTGTTCCCCCGCTAGGCTACGCTCCCCCGCCAAGCTACCGAAGCGTGTGAATTTCAGCACCGCGATCGTGCTGATGAAGTTCATCAATGCGTAAACCAACGCCAGATCGAGAAACGCCGGTCGCCCAGCCAGAAAGCCTAGGACCGCGATCAGCAGCACCGTTTTGGTGCCGAAGCTGTTGACGGACAGGATGCGGTCAAAAACCGTCGGCCCCTTGACCGCTCTGACCAGCAGCATGGCCATACTCACCAGAATGGCCACCATTGCCGCCGCGAACATCAGCTAGCGCTCTCCGGCTTTTCGACCTTTTCCAGTCGGCTGACCCGGCGATCCATTTCACCGTTCCTCAAATCTTGGGCGATCTCGTGGGCCAGCGCATGCACGACGAAGCGACCGTCTCTTCTCGCCTCGATGGTGACGGTCGATGGTGTCAAGGTGATGGAATTGGCGAAGGTAATCCGCCCCAGGTCGGTTTTCTGCGTCGCCTGCAGTTCTACCAGCTGGGGGCTGATGGGCAAGCGTGGACTCAAGACTCGTTTCGCCAAATCGATATTGGATTTCACCACTTCGAGGGTCAGCCAGGGGATGTAGCGCAGTGTTCTCCAGGTGAGATCAAGAGGTAGGGCCTCGCGGTCGACGATACCCATTCGCCAGCACAGGAGCACAACGCCGAGACACGACACCAGGCCGAAACCGATCAGCTGCGTGGTGTAATGGCCGGACCACAGCAGCCACATACCGAAGAGCACCACCAACAGATTGAGCGCAGGCCTGACATTACCCATCATGGCGTCACCCGCCATGTCACCAGCGTCACTCGAAGCGAAGTCGTGCCCCTCACGCTTCAGGTCCTCCACGGGTTGATCCCGGAACTGTCGGTGGTTCGAATGTCGGCTGGAGATTATCAGAAGTTTAATCGTCGCCGAGAGGGCGGCCGGTCTATTGGACTTCGCCGGTGAAGGCTTGGCCGCCCTGATTCCAGCGTGACATGCGGAGGGGAATGCCGAGGTCGAACAGGCTGTCGACCGGATCTCCGGCAAAACGCGCCGGTTCGAACGCCGGCAGGTCACGCAGCGCAACCAAGATGCCGTAGATGAGCACGGGATGGATGTCGGGCCTCCTCATCACCGGATGGTGGGCGCGTCCCTTGCGGCTGACCACCATCTCGACAAACACGTCGGCGGGGCGCTCGCTCGCGATCGCCGCGTTGTAGAGCAGCTCGGGGGCCCAATCCTTGGGTGGTCGGGTGGGAACAAACTTGCCGTAGATCTTTTCTACCAGATGGACGTTGGGGGGCGCCTTGCCCCGTGGACGCAAAGGGAACTCGCGCAGCAACTTGCCGGCGGACCCGTAGCTATCGAGGTTTTTGTTCCGGATACGATGATCGACATTTTGCGCCACATGCCAATACCAGATTGCGTCCTCGGTCTGCCCCAGGTTGGCGTAGGCGACCGCCTGATACATCGCCACATCGGCGAGTAGCTCTTTGAGGCGGCGGCCATGCCAGCCTTCGTGGCGGATGTCTGTCGCCAGCCTTTCGGCCTTGCGCCTGACCGCTTTCCACTTGCCGAGGCTCACGCTCTCTTCGACGGATGCGACGTCGAGACGCCATTTCGAGATCGTTGCGGTTTGAGCCCCCGCGGTTGATGTCGATAGGCAACACAAGCAGACGATAAGCGCCAAGACGAGGCCCAGTGGTTGAGTCTTCGCGTCCCTCATGCGAGCTAGGTTATCACTGCCGATTTAGGCTGTTGGTGTTCGGCTCTGATCCGGACTCTGAGCTCAGTCCGAAATCTCGAGGTCGTGCATCGCCGCGTGGGTCAGTAGGCGACCCTTGAAGTCATCGACACTACCGCGGCAGCGTTCGAGCACTTCGGGGGTCAGCAGCATTTGCAGACCCTCCTCAGTCTCGGCGACAACGCAGGGTAGGCGGTCGCCAACCACCTGGACGATCCTGCCAGAAAGCTCGTCGCTATGTAAGTAGTCGACAGTCACGCCAAGCTCAGTCTGGCAATCCTGCCAGTCATCCTTCTCGCCAGCCAGGCCGTGGGTGATACTGCACAGCGCACATCCCTTGAGTCGAAAGAGCTTGCGCGCGCTATCGACCATTGCACTGAGTTTGCCAGACGCGGCGTCGAACACCAGGATCAGTCTACGGACCGACTTTTTTTCAGCCATACCTAATGTTACGCCCGTTGGCCTGGCTCGGTTGCCACGGCAGAGATACTGCTGCTCTAAAGCAGCGCCTTGACCCGACGAACGACCTCCTCCGGTGTGAAGCCAAATTCCTGCTGCAACGCTGCCAGCGGCGCCGAGGCGCCAAAGCCGTCCTGCGCCAGGACATCACCCTCCAGGCCGACGTATTTGTGCCAGCCGGTGGAGCAGCCAGCCTCGATCGCCAGCCGTCGGCGGATGCCGGATGGCAGCACCGACTCGCGGTAAGCCGCATCCTGGGCATCAAACAGATTCCAACACGGCAGGCTGACCACCCGCGTCGCGATACCTTCGTCGAGCAGCTGATAGTGGGCGCTGAGGGCCAGGGCAACTTCAGAACCACTCGCCAATAAGACAACGTCCGGAGATCCATCCGGAGATCCTTTAGGTGCATCCGCCAGTACGTAGCCGCCGCGGGGAAAGCCTTCGGCCGCCCGCTCGACGGTCTCCGGCAGAATCGGCAGACTTTGTCGCGAAAGCACCAACACGCTGGGGCCGCTTTGATTCTTGATCGCAGTGCGCCAGGCTTCGGTGGTTTCGTTGGCGTCACAAGGCCGCAGCACCGTCACCCCCGGGATCGAGCGCATCGACAACAGCTGGCTGATCGGCTGGTGGGTGGGTCCATCCTCACCGAGGAAAATCGAATCGTGGGTGAAGATGAAGAGTGATGGCACGCCCATCAGCGCCGCCAGTCGCACCGAGGGACGCATGTAGTCCGAGAAGATCAGGAACGTCCCGCCGTAAGGACGCAGCAGCTTCGTCAACGCCATACCGTTGATCACCGCACCCATCGCATGCTCACGGACGCCGAAGTGAAAATTGCGCCCGGCGGGCTCGGTAGCCGAAAACACCGCTTCACCTTTGAGGTAGGTGTTGTTCGACGGCGCCAGGTCGGCAGAGCCTCCCAGCAGCTCCGGGACCTTGGCGGCGACCGCAGTCAGCACCGCCCCGGAGGCTTTACGAGTCGCCAGCGGGCCGTCCTCCGGCTGGAACCTGGGTAAGACATCTTCCCAACCGTCGGGCAGGTTGCCGGCGAGCCGGGTGTCGAGCTCGGCAGCGACTTGCGCATGTGCTTGCCGATAACCGTCCAGCAACTTGTTCCAGGCAGACTCGAGCTCGGCGCCCCGATGGCGCGCACCATCGAAGGCCGCGACCGCATCGTCGGGAACCCGGAAGGTGGGTTCCAACGGCCAGCCGAGATTGTGCTTGGTGAGCGCCACCTCGTCGAGCCCGAGGGGTGAACCGTGGGCTGACGACGAGTCTTGTTTGTTCGGGCTGCCGTACCCGATGTGAGTTTTGGCTCGGATCAAGGTCGGTCGGCCGGTCTCCGCCTTGGCGGCCCGGATCGCCGCTTCGATTGCCTCGAGGTCGTTGCTGTCGTCAATCTCCAGGGTGTGCCAACCATAGGACTGGTAACGCTGCACGACGTTTTCGCTGAATGCCAGCTCGGTCCCACCGTCGATGGTGATGTCGTTGTCGTCGTAAATAACGTTGAGTTTGCCCAAGGCCAGATGTCCCGCGAGGGACGACGCTTCACAGGCCACACCCTCCATCAAGTCACCGTCCGACGCGAACACCCAAGTGTGATGGTCGAAGAGCGGGAAGCCGTCGCGGTTGTAACGGGCTGCCAGGTGTCGCTCG
Source organism: Acidobacteriota bacterium (assembly GCA_029263355.1). Classification (GTDB taxonomy): domain Bacteria; phylum Acidobacteriota; class Thermoanaerobaculia; order Multivoradales; family J023; genus JAAELT01. The sequence goes on from JAJCXQ010000681.1 coordinate 9,172, forward strand.
GCAATCGCCATGCCCACCGCGTTCGAGATTCCTTGGCCGAGAGGACCGGTGGTGGTCTCGACCCCTGGAGCGTGGCCATATTCGGGATGTCCCGGTGTCTTCGAGCCGAGTTGCCTGAAATTGCGCAGCTCGTCGAGGGACAGATCGTAGCCCGCGAGATGGAGCAAGCCATAAAGCAGCGCCGAAGCGTGCCCACAGGACAGGACAAACCGGTCGCGATTCGGCCATTCCGGATTGGTGGGATCAAAACGTAAGTGTTGCGCCCACAGTTGGTAGGCGAGGGACGCTTGGCCCAACGGCGCACCGGGGTGCCCGCTGTTGGCCTGCTGCACCATATCGACGGCCAAGAAACGGATCGTGTTGATGGCGACCTGATCGACATCCCCGGCGTGGGTCAGGTTTGCGGCATCCTCCGTCATCGCAAAGTCTCCTCGAGAGTACAGTCTCTTTGGGAACCTCGAGCCCCGCTTCGGGATCCTCGAGGTTCGATTGTCTGAGGGCCATCGACGGCACCGGCACTTGGGAATCAGTCAGTACCGGAAGTTTACCCTGTCTGGCGTCAGACGCGACGAGAGATTGCGCGCGATTTGGGGCGGTAACTCGGATGGCGGAGAGGGAGGGATTCGAACCCTCGGTCGAGTTGCCCCGACAACTGCTTAGCAGGCAGCCCTGTTCGGCCACTCCAGCACCTCTCCCGCGAGCGAAGGACCGGCATTATACCCGCGCTCGATAGCGTAGGCTACCTCGGCGTGTTAACTTCCACCTCGCATGCGATCCGGCACCCCCTGCCGGTGCTCCTTTTCCGACCATCTCCCGAGGTCCATCATGGCTACTTCACTCACCGGCCCGGTCCGGGTGCGCTTCCCGCCCTCCCCCACCGGCTTCCTTCACGTCGGCGGCGCCCGCACGGCGATCACCAACGATTTGCTGCGTCACAACCTCGGCGGCAGCTTCATTCTTCGCATCGAAGACACCGATCGTCAGCGCTCCGATCCGGCGATGACGGCGCAGATCCAATCCGCCCTCGCTTGGCTCGGCATCGAGCCCGACGAAGGTCCCTTCCTGCAGAGCGCCCGCGTCAACGAGCATCGCGCGGCGGCCCAGCAGCTGCTCGACGAAGGTAAGGCCTACCACTGCTTTCGCACCGCCGAAGAGATCGACGAGAAGCGTCAAGAGGCCCACAAGCGCGGCGCCACCTCCTTCTATCGCGGCGCCTTCCCGCCCCCCTCGGCGGACGAGGTCGAGCGTCGAGTGGCGGCCGGCGAGTCTTACGCGGTGCGCTTCCGTATGCCGCTGGGCGCCATGACCTTCCAGGATCTGGTGCGTGGTGAAGTGACCTTCTCCGAAGACGTGCTCGACGACTTCATCATCCTGCGTTCCGACGGCTCGCCCACCTACCATCTGTCGGTGGTCTGCGACGACATCCACGGTCGCGTCAGCCATGTGATCCGGGGCGAAGACCACCTCTCCAACGTGCCCAAGCACATCGGCCTTTTCCAAGCGCTCGGCGCCGACGTCCCCACTTTCGGTCACCTACCGATGATCATGGGGCCCGGCCGCAAGCGGCTGTCGAAACGCACCGGCGCCGCCTCGGTCGAAGAATTTCGCGACCAGGGTATCCTGCCGCAGGCGCTCTACAACTACCTGGCGCTGCTCGGTTGGTCGCCGGGAGACGACCGCGAAGTGATGTCGCGGCAAGAGATGATCGACGCCTTCACCGTCGAACGCCTGGTGCCCTCAGCAGCAGCCTTCGACTACGACAAGCTGCGTTGGATGAACGCCCAATATCTCTCCGGCGAGCCCCTCGCCGAGATCCTCCAGCACCTCGCGCCCTTCCTCGACGAGGTTGGTCTCGCGGATGTCGACCGCGAGCGTCTAGGCGCTGCCGTCGACCTCCATCGCACCCGCGCCTACAACCTCAAAGAGCTCGCCACCTACGCCGTGCCCTACTTCAGCGAAAGCCTGGAGTACGACCCGGACTTGTGCAAGAAATTCGTCAAACAGCCCGACCTACCGGCCCAGCTCGACCGGCTGATCGAAGGCTTCCGCAGCGTCGACACCTTCGATCTCGAAGGCGTCGAAACCGTCATCCGCGGTCTCGCCACCGAGCTCGACGTCAAAGCCGGCGTCCTCATCCATCCTACCCGTATGGCCCTCACCGCCAGCAAAGCCGGCCCCTCCCTCTTCCACCTCGTCGCCGCCATGGGTCGCGACGCCAGCCTCCGTCATCTCGAAAATTTTGCCAGCTACCTGCGGGACAACCCGCCGTCGGAAGAGGAGCCCGCCACAGCTTGACCCTCCGGCGGCTTCTCGGTAGGATTTGCGCCCCCAATGGGAGATCGTCTAATGGTAGGA
>JAJCXQ010000682.1 GCA_029263355.1 Acidobacteriota bacterium
CGCGACTCAGGAGCTGGTGGATCGTATTCGCCAGGCGCTGCGCGATACCTGCCGACTGTTGGCGGGTGAAGAAGCGAGTGCCGACCCTTTCCTGCACCATCTCGCAGAGCGTTATCGCGGCGACAAAGACAACCTGCGCCTGCTGCGCGAGGCTCTGGTGCGTTTCGACGACCTCACCGTGTCGACGATCCACGGTTTCTGTAGCCGCGTGTTGGACGAAAGCGCCTTCGAGAGCGGGTTGCCGTTCGAAGCCGAGCTGTTGGAGAACGATGCTCCGCTGCTGCTGCAAGCGGCGCGCGACGTGTGGCGACGGCTGGTCTACCCGGCGCCTAGGATTGTCGCCACAGTCGCGGCGGAAGAAGGTTGGATTCCGGAGACCTTTCTCGGCGACTACCAATTATGGAGCCGGCATCCACACACCAGGATCGTTCCTGAGCCGCCCCATCTGGACACCGCCATCGCTCGCCTCGAGGAAACCTATCGCTCACTGCGCTCCAGTTGGAGACTCGAGACCGCACATCAGCTGCTGACCCGGAAAAAATTCAAGAAGGGCTCTTTCTTCGACCGCCTCGACCTCTCCCAAGGCTTAATCGACGCTGACGCCTTCTGCCGCCAGGGTTTGGCATCAGGTCTGCGAGCGGTCAAGGAGCTCGATCGTCAGCGGCTGAAGTCGACACTGTTCAAGAAAGACCAAACCAGCGTACTCGAAAATCCCTTGATCGCAGCCGTCAGCACATTCGTCGAGGCCACAGGCAGCTTACGTCATGCCCTGCGCTGCCGCTTCATTAGCGATGTCGACACCCTCTTCGACCGCCAAAAGCGGGAATCTCACGTTCTGACCTACGACGACTTGCTCGGTCGGCTGCGCGACGCCCTTGCCGACGAACACCGCGGTCCAATGCTGAATCGGGCTGTGCAACGCCAATACCGAGCCGCCTTGATTGACGAGTTCCAAGACACCGACCTGATTCAATACGACATCTTCCGCCGACTGTTCAAGCGCGGGCCGATGTTCCTGATCGGCGACCCCAAGCAGGCGATCTACCGCTTTCGAGGCGCCGACGTCTTCGCCTACTTGGCGGCCAAAGACGATGCCGACCGGTGTTACACCCTGGAACGCAATTGGCGCACCGTCGAACCGCTGGTGACGGCAGTCAACGCCATCTTCCATCGTGGCCTGCGCCCCTTTGTCTTGGAGCGTATCGTCTTCGAGCCTGCGGTGGCCGCTCTTACCGAGCACAGTGGAATCAGCGGCGAGGTCCCGATCAGCGGCGAGTCGCCCCCAGCTGATCCCAAGCGTCCTCCGCTACAATGGCTGTGGCTGCCAAAGACCAAGAAACGAGACGACGCTCGCTTCATGATCCGGCAAGCCGTCACTGCTGAGATCGTGCGTCTGCTCAATGGCCGCCTCCAAATCGGTGAGCGGCCGTTGACCCCTGACGACATCGCGATCCTGGTGCGTACCAACGAACAAGCCATAGATTTACAAAACGCTTTGCGCGAAACCGGAGTGCCCTCAGTGGTTGGGCGTTCAGGCGACATCTTTCTCAGTGAGGAGATGGCGGATCTCGAGCGTTTGCTGGCCGCCATCGCCGATCCAGGTTACGCCCCCCGTTTGCGAGCTGCCTGGAGCACCCGGCTGTGGGGCAACGACGCTCGTGCGATCCATCAGCTCAACGGCGACGACGACACTTTTGCTCAAACTCTCGAGATTTTCGACAGCTACCGTGAGGATTGGCGGCGCCGCGGTTTCATGCCGATGATTCAGCGACTGTTCGCAGCCCGCAAGGTGCGTCCTCGGTTGTTGGCGATGACCGCCGGCGAGCGTCGATTGACCAACCTCCTGCACGCGGTCGAAGTCCTGCATCACGAAGAGAAAGCGCGCCACTTGTCGCCTGCGGCGCTGCTCGGCTGGCTGGCTACAGAACGCGCCAAAGACCGCATCGAAACCGACCATACCGAGCTCCGGCTAGAGAGTGACGCACCAGCGGTCCAGATTTCGACGGTACACCGCAGCAAAGGATTGGAGTACGAGATCGTGTTCTGCCCCTTCCTGTGGGAGTCCCGCACAGTCGACAAGCCACCCGTACAGACCCACGTGGATGCTGAGCAGGTGCTGATCGATTGCGGCTCAGATCGTCTGGCTGAGCACCTGGCGCAGGCTGAGGCGGAACGGCTGGCCGAGGATCTCCGCCTGACCTATGTCGCCCTCACTCGCGCCCGCAGGCACTGCTATGTGGTGTGGGGTGACGTCGCCGGTAAGGACAGCTCGCCATCTTCGGCGCTCGGCTATTTACTACGTCCGTCCGATCGTGGAGCCGAGACCGGCACCATGCCTGGCCAGTCGGCCGGCGAGTGGACCGCCCGTATTCTGGGTGAAGTCAAGGCGCGCCGCGAGGGCTGGCGCAGGCAGCTCGACGGCCTGGTCGCAGACCATCATGATGGCATGACAATCCACACCCTAGGATCGGAAACGCCTGGGAGACGGGTCGACGATTCCCAAAGAGAACTGCGTGCCCGTTCCTTTCAAGGCGCGATTCCTCGCAGCTGGACGCTGGAGAGCTTCAGCAGCTTGAGCCGCAGTGGCGAGGCCGAAGCCCCTGACTATCGAGATCCCGCGACTCCCGAGGCTCTACAAGCAACGCCGATCGTCACATCATCTGTGGCGCCAGACCTCGGCGAGGGGCCGGGCAGCCCCCTCCTCGATTTTGCCCGCGGTCGCCGGGCTGGCTCGTGCCTGCACCACATCCTCGAGCACACCGACTTCACCGATCTTCCGCCTGCAGCCACCGAACATCGAATCGCTGAGGGACTACGCCGTTTTGGACTCGAGGATCCAGACTCACATCCGATCTCCAATGGCGCGGGCAGCGGTGCCCCATTCGATCCGCTGATCGCAGTCCACCAGATGCTGAACGATCTCGCGGTCACTCCAATCCCTGGCGCCGAAGTTTGCCTAGGCGAAGTTCCCCAGACCCATCATCTCGTGGAATGGAAATTCACCACGCCGCTGGCCAGGGTTTCACCTCATCAGCTCAGCGAGGTCTTCCAGACCCATGCCCAAGGAAAAGTGCGGGACGACTACGCGCCGCAACTCGCCCACCTGAGTGCCGAGGTAGTCCGCGGTTACCTCACCGGTTTTGTCGACTTGATCTTCATGCACCACGACCGCTGGGTGGTCCTCGACTGGAAGTCCAACTACTTGGGTCCGACTGCAGCTTCATATGGCGCCGACAGCATGTGGGAGGCCATGTGCCATCACCACTACGTGCTGCAATACCACCTCTATATCTTCGCCTTACATCGTTACCTACGCCAGCGTCTGCCGGGATACGACTACCAGCAGCATGTCGCTGGCGCCGCCTATGTCTTCCTGCGCGCCGTCAGCACCGCCGATCCGACATCCGGCTGGGTCGTCGATCAGCCGCCTCTCGCTTTGATCGAGGCGCTCGACGCTCTGATCCAAGGCCAGGAAGCCGCATGAGCGCCTTTGACCTAGTGGTCGCCAGCAACACTCTGGCGCCGATCGACCTGCACTTCGGCCATCTGATCCGACGACGCGACAGCGGCCCCGGAGCCGACGTCCTGGCGCTCACCGCAGCCCTCGTAAGCCGCGAGCGAGGTCGCGGCCACTCCTGCATCGATCCCCGCGATTGGGCCGGGCGCCCTTTCCCCACCGAGGGTGTCTCCACGTTGCCGCCGCTGCCTGATCCCACCACCTGGGACTGTGCCCTGACTGGCAGCGAGCTGATCGGTGACGGCAGCCGACCAACGCCGCTGGTCCGCGACTCGGCCGGACGTATCTACCTGCACCGCTACTGGCGGGCCGAACAGCGCCTCGCCCAACGCTTGATCGAACGCCTCACTCGCACAGCTCACAAAGTTGACGGCGAAGCCTTGGCGCCATTGTTCCAGCAGCTTTTCGGGCTTGGCGAAGTGGCCAGCAACGCAGCGCCTGACGCCCAACCGTCTGCCCCCGATTGGCAGGCAGTCGCCGCCGCCGCCGCCCTCGCCCACGCCGTGACGCTGATCACCGGCGGACCTGGCACCGGCAAGACGACCACCGTCGCCCGGATTCTGGCGCTCTTGACGGCGGTTGCCCCCGAAGCCCGTATCGGATTGACGGCGCCCACCGGCAAGGCAGCGGCGCGCCTCGGCGAAGCGATCGCCGATCAGCTCGACGGCCTACCGATCCCTGGCGAACAACGTGGCCTCATCCCACGCCAAGCCTCCACCCTCCACCGTCTGCTCGGCTTCAACCCTCGTAACGACCGCTTCCGGCATCATGCCGGGCGACCGCTCGCGCTCGACACCCTGGTGATCGATGAGGCCTCGATGGTCGACCTGCTGATGATGGACGCCGTCCTCGACGCCTTGCCGAGCACAGCGCACCTCATTCTGCTCGGCGATCGGGACCAACTCGCCAGTGTCGAAACCGGTTTCGTCTTCGGCGACCTCTGCGCTGCCGCTCGGCCCGACGGCTCCTACTCCTCAGCCTTTGTCGATTTTTATCGACAGCTCAGCGGCCGTGATCTCGAGGCCAGCAAGGCGACCCCAACCCGTGGCTCCCTTCAGGATGCCGCCGTTGAGCTCCGGATCAGTTACCGATTCCGAGACCAGCCTGGAATCGGTGAGCTGGCCACTGCGGTGCGCCTGCGTCAAGCTGACCAAGCACTGTCGGTGTTGGAGGACCCAGCGATTGATGACGTCGTGTTATGTGCTCCCCCCGCGGTGCAAGATCAAGCACTACAGCCGTTGTTAGCGCCCCTCGAAGCCTACCTCGCGTCCGACTCTCCCACCGAGGCCCTCGATCGTCTCACCAAATTTCGTATCCTCTGCGCCAGGCGACAAGGTGATTGGGGGGTCGAACGCATGAATGCGGTCGTCGAGCGATACCTCTCCCGCCACGATCATCCGATCGGCGAGCGCTGGTACCCGGGACGTCCCATCATGGTGACCGCCAACGACTACCAGGTCCGCCTGTTCAACGGTGACCTCGGCGTCTGCTGGCCCGAAGGCGGCCGGTTGTGGGCCTGGTTTGTTTCCGGCAGTGACCTCCGTCGCCTCCCCCTGGCCAAGCTGCCGCCGCACGAAACCGCCTGGGCGATGACCGTCCACAAAAGCCAGGGCTCTGAGTTCGACCATGTCCTCCTGGTTTTTGGTGACACCGATTCTCAAGTCATGAGCCGCGAGCTGCTCTACACCGGACTCACCCGTGCCCGCAAGCGAGCCGTCATCGTCGCCACCCCAAACATCCTCCGTGTCGCGATCCTGCGCGGTGTCCGCCGTGCCTCCGGGCTAGTCGACGCGCTGCGTCCCCCAGAGTCAGGCCGAGTTGCCGAGCCTGAAAGGCCTGATCAGGCTACGACCGACGTCGAGATCGAGGTCGAGCCCATCGGGCAGGAGCCGGGCTCGGGGCAGCTCTCCCTGTTCTGATCCTGCTGCGGCTCTACGAACAGTTCGGGCAGAAAATTTGGGGTCTTACTTGCGTCATCTGGTTCGAGCATCCGTGCGTCCGGTCGGACGTGGAAGTTTTCAGCACGTTTCATGTCCGCGTCCGGTTGGACGCAGAAGTTTTCAGCACGTTTCATGTCTGCGTCCGGTTGGAACCGGGCAACTATCTCTCTTCTAAGCCCAAATCAACCGCCTCAACCTACAGTTTGACCTCACCCAGGGCTTCGGGGGAGAATCAATGCAGGGGTCTGGACCGGATAACCTAGCACCCACAGGCCCAACAAGGATCATGGAGACCCTTCGTGGACCTGGAGAAGATCAAGGCTAAGATAAGTACCGATGAGTACGTCTACACGTCACATGGTGACCTGGAGCGCAAAGCCGACAACCTCACCCTCGGTCAAATTGAAGAGGCTCTGTTGGCAGGTGAAGTTCTGGAGCTCTACCCCGACACTGGACGTGGGGAAAGTTGTCTAATCTTGGGCTTCAGCAACAGGCATCCGATCCATATCGTTTGCGGGTGGTTCGGTGACAAGGTTGCGATCATCACAGTCTACGTCCCAACACGACCAAAGTTCATCGATCCGTGGACACGAGGTACTAAAGAATGAACGATGCTTGTTGCACATCTTGCGGTTCGAAGGACTTTGAAAGCCGGAAAGTAGAGTATCTCTACAGCCATCAAGGCAAGTACCTGCTCGTTCCAGACACTCCGGCCGAGATCTGCCAAAGTTGCGGCACGATCTACTATGACGCTAAGGTTCTCAAAGAGATCGAGCGCCGTTTCTTCGCTATTCAGAGTCACCGTGAAGAGCCTGAGCAATATCTTAGAATTCCGACGATGGCCTTTGCTTGATCCCTATTCGATGCGACGGCCAGATTGAACAGCATTCTGCCCAACGCATCACGAAACAACGTTCCCACGCTGACCCACGTTGGGCGCCCCGAAGGGCGCCGGCTGCTGCTACAGCAGGTGCACCCAGGTGGCCACCGATGGCGTGCCCTTGGGGTTGCCGTTCTGGGGATTGCTCACCAGAAAGAGCATGTAATAGCCCCGGGGCGCGTGGCCGCTGTTGGGCGGCGCAGTAAACGTCACGCTGCCCGCCGGACAAGGCCCCCCGGTGCAGACGTCGAGCTCGACATACCGCTGGTGCATGTCGGAGTGGTGGGTGATCGAGGCCGGGGCCATCAGCACCGCCTTCGCCACCTTCAGCTCCGGTGGTAGGCGGTACTCCAGGGTATAGGAGCGTCCGTAGGCCATGGACAGCGTCGGCGGCGGGTTGAGGATCACCGGCCGCGCCGTGCCGTTGGTGAGGTATGGGGGCTCGTAGATCTCATAGTCCCGCTCGCGGCCCTCGCCGCCGCCGACCAGCACCCGACCGTCCGGCAGGAGCGCCGCCGTCGAGTGGTACCCGCGCCGGATGGCGGCCGTGGCCACGGTGCGCCAGCTGCCGAGCGTCTCGTTGAACAGCTCGGCCTCCAGCACCGGCTGGGCGGTCGAGAACTCGCTGGCAGTGTCGAGTTTGCCACCGTGGACCAGGACGGTGGCGTCGGGCAAGAGCGTCGCGTCAGGCCGCGCCCGGGCGTTCTCCATCGGATTGGCGAGCTGCCAGGCCCAGTTGGGGTCGCTTGCGGGGAGATCGGCGAAAACGAATTCCATCGTGTTGGTCGGGATCGGTGATTGCGGGAGGCCGGGCCACTGGTTGGGAAAGCAGGTGTTGTAGTCCCAGGAAACCAACGCGCCAGCAAACCGCACCACGATGTCTTTGAACACACTCGACGAGCCGCCTTCGTTCGGGAACAGGACCGTCGAAGCATAGAGGCGCCAGAACATCGGGTTGCTGGCCTGCACCTCCCAGGCCGGAGGGGCCACCGTCGTGTCGTGGAGCACCCGGTAGCCGAGCTCGGGCATGCCGGCGGAAAAGACCTTGCCCGACGGCAGCAGGTGTTTGCGGGGATAGAACCAGAAGGTGTCCGGACATGGGACGACGGGGCCGTTGAACACCGGCCCAGTGGGATCCCAAATACCGGCCCCCGGCGGCCCGGTGGGATCGAAGGCCTCGTAGGTGAAGAGCGCCTGGGCGGGAGCGGGATCGAGCAGCCCGCCAAAGACCAGCAACTGATCACGGCCGGAGCTGTCGGTCCCTTGCGTGACCACCGTCGGATACCAACGGGGGACCGCTAGGGGCGGCTCCGGCACCCACATCGTGTTGCCCGTCGCCAGGGTGGGATCGAACCGGTGCACAATGTCGCTGGCCACCAGCTGGCCACCAGCGAACCTGTTACCGCCGGCCACCAGCAGATCACCGTCTTTGGTCCAGGCATGTCCGGAACAGAAGAGGTCGCCCACCGAGTTGTCGATCGGCAGCTCGAAATTCTCATACGTCTGCGCGACCGGATCGACGATCGACCAGTATTGATTGATGATCAAGACGCGCATGAAGTTCCACACCACGACCTTGCCGCGGTGGGGCCCTTTTGGGATCAAGGACATGTGGCCAGCCATGAAGCGGTGGGGATCCTCATCCGAGACGGGGATGTGGGGGCTCATCGGCTCGCCGTCCCAACCGGGTTTGCCGATCTGCCAGTGGTCGGGAACCTTGTGGTTGAAGGGTGTCAGCCATTGGCCCGGGCTCTGGGCGCTCGCCAGGCCGGTGGCCATCAAAGCGCCGAGCATCGCGAGAATCAGGGATCGTCTCAATCGCATGGTTCACCTCTTTTCGCAGTCAGAAGCGGTTGGAAAACGGACGGCAGGTAAGGCGTCTCGGGCTGCTGGAGCAGATCGGGAGGGAGCTCAGTGTCGGTCAGCGCCTCGAGAAAAGCGATCAGATCGGCCTTCTCCGCGGCGCTCAGGTGGACGGGCTCGAGCACCTGCTCCTCGTGGACCTGGAAACGGGGACGGTTCACCCGGTCGGAATAAAAGTCGACCACCTCTTCGAGGGTGGCGAGCTGGCCCTGGTGCATATAGGGAGGCGTGACCGCGACGTTGCGCAGGCTGGGGGTCTTGAGCTCGCCCCAGGTATCGCCCGAGATCACCAGGAAGTCGAGTTTTTCTTCAGCCCGTCGCCGGGCCGGACCGGCGCGGGCGTCGGAGTAGGCGCCGAGGCCGTTGAACGGGTCGGCCCGGACGCTCAAGGACCCTTGGAAGCGGCCCGGGTCGTGGCCGGGGACGTCGGGGTTCGGCGGCACGCGGGTGTTGTGGAACTCGTAATCGGTGAAATTGGCGCCGCTGTGGCACAGGTGGCAGCGGGCCTGGCCGAGAAAGAGCTTCAGACCCCGCTTGGCCGACTCGGACATCCCCGGCGTATCGGCCGACCGCCCCGCGCCGAGCTCGCGGACGAAGCGGTCGAAGGGCGCGTCGCGCGAGACCAGACGGCGTTGGTACCCGGCCAGCGCCTTGCCAAGGTTGGCGAACACCCGATCGACGACGGCACGGTCTGCCGCGGACATCGCCGCCCAGGTTCGCGCTTCAGGGTGCTCGGGATCGTCGGGCACCGGCCGCGCCGCGGCCGGGAAGCGCTCGCCGTCGGCGAGATCCGGCAAATCGCCGAAGACCTCGGTGTAGGCCCGGCGCAGGTCCGGATCGCGGGCCACCAGGTGGGCGTATGCCAAACGGTTGCCGGCGTGTTCGCGGACGTCTTCGAGCGGCTGAAGTGCCTGGGCCCAGAGCGAGTCGGCCCTGCCGTCCCAGAAAAACCAGCGGTGGTAGGCGACGTTCCACAGCGACGGGGTGTGGCGCGCGAGCTTACCGACCGCTTTGGCCAGAGGAATTCCGTCGCTGAAGTCGTGGTGGGGCACATGGCAGGAGGCGCAGGAGACATCGCCACCGCCAGAGAGCCGCTGGTCGAAGAACAGAAACTGCCCCAGCCGAGCTGCCGCGGCGCTGGTGTCGTAAGCATTGGTCGGGTCGTCGGGGGGCTCGGGCAAGGGCGAGAGCTGCAAGATCCTTGCCCTTTCCCGGTCGCTGAAAGCTGGCGCGGCGGCGCCGAGCTCGAGGCTGATCTCGGCCCGATCGGAGACGCCGCCGTGGCTAGTGTCGACGAACAGCTGCCAGTGGCCTTGCATGTGCAGGAGCAGTCCCCGCGCCCGGTACCTGCCGTCGCCCAGGTCTTCGACTCGCGGCCTCCGAGCCATGCCGTGGCGGTGGGCGGGCATCCAGGCGCTGACTACCACCTGGGCCCCGGGCAGTGGCTCGCCCGAGTCGCCGCGCGAGATCTCGACCTCCAGCTCGAAAGGCTGGTTGAACGGGACCGGGGCGGGCACAGGCCGCCAGCGGACCACGAAATGGTCCTGATCTGACCGGGCGCCGCGCCAGTCGGTGGGCCCCTTGACCGGCGCCGCGATGTCCGCAGTCGCCGACGTCGCGGGAACCGTTTCAGCGCCGGCAGAAACCGCCACAGCCAGCAAGATTACCGCCGCGATCCTCGCGCGCACGCCTCCAGGGCTGCCGGGGACGCCAGGGACGCCAGGGAGGCAAGGGACACCAGGGACGCCAGGGACGCCGGAACCTGGATCGCTCACGATGCTCCTTTCGACGGCAACACTCGGACCGGCGACCCCTGGGAGCGCCGACCTGTCCTGTGCCGATAGACTTAAATCGATACCTTTGTACTTGACAATACGGCTGGCACGATCTGTTGGTTTTATCTTTTGATAAAGCGAAAGCTCTCGGGCGGTGGGATCCCGTCACCATGACGGGCAAGGACTTCGGCCGAGTTACCGGACAAGATCGAGAAGGCGCACCGCTCCGGGCTGAGGGTGATCTAGTATTGTGAAGCGATATGGCGAATAGGGAACATCTTGAGATCCTCCTGCGAGGCGTGGAGGAGTGGAACGACTGGCGCAAGAACCATTCCGGGATCCGCGCCAACCTCGAGGGCGCCGACCTCCGGGACGCTAACCTTGAGCGCGCCAAACTCCAGGACGCCAACCTCGAGGGCGCCGACCTCCGGGACGCTAACCTCCACGATTTCTGGTCGTCGGCAAGATCGGCAACAAGCATTGGTCTGGGGTCATCACCTACCGAGAAGAACGAATTAGGCTGATCTCGGTCCGTCGTTCCCGCGCAGAGGAGATCGAAATCTATGAAAGCTGAAGACTTCGACCTGGCCTTCGATCAAGGAGAAGACATCTCGTCGATCTTGGATCTCACCAAGACCAGGCGTCCTGGACAACTGCAGAAACGGGTCAACGTAGATTTCCCTATATGGATGATCCGCTCTCTGGACAAAGAGGCCAAGCGTCTCGGAGTCCCAAGACAATCGTTGATCAAAGTTTTGATCGCACAACACCTCGAAAAGACGCGAGCACGCATGGAACTCAAGGCCGGCTAGCACTAGCTCGCACAGCCTAACTAAGCCTCAACAACATTCGCGATGAGGGTCGTCTAACTACTCGGCACCACTGGCAAAGGACTCTTGCCGTCGGTCGAATACGACAGTGTGTCCATGGGACACACCGTCACACAGACACCACAGCCGATACACGACGAGGTGGCGTTGTCGAGAGGCTCCTGCTTGAGGGCATACTGCATGACGTCGATGCCGACCTGGCAGTTGCGGGAGCACTCGTTACAGGCGATACATTTGTCGTTGGCGACGATGTGAAAACGCGACAGGCCGAGCTTGGTATAGATCTTCGATGTGACCTGCATCATCTTCGCCAGCGGACACCAGTAGCGACACCAAACTTTCCCGCCCATGAAGGGATACACGGTGACCGGCAGGATGCCCACCAGCCAGACGTCGACCACAAGACGGTAGCCGTAGATACCCCAGTTGGCGGTCTTGTAGAGGTTGTAGGTGTCTTTCGTCAGCAGGATCACGGTGAGCACCGCCGCGAAGATCAACACGGCCATCCCCATTGTTTCGAGCTTGATCGACCGCTTTCCCTTTGGGGCTAGATGCCGCCATTGGTCGCCGAAGGTTTCGGCCAACCCGCCACAACCACAGATCCAGGAGCAGTAGCGTTTACCGTTGAACAGCACGAACAGCGGGATGATGACGAAGGTGAGGGCAACGCCCCAAACAATCCAGATCTTGTGGGGATCGTAGAGCCAGGTATAGAAGAACAGCGGCCAGGCGTAAACGATGCCGTAGCTGCGCCAGGCTTGATCCGCAAATTGTGGATCACTGGCGAGCTGCTCCCCCACCCATTGATACTTCACCGCCCACTGGAACAGGAACTCCGGCACCAGGAAGAAGAAGATCCATTGGAACCCTAGCAGGCTGGTAAAACGCCAGATCTGGAAGCGGTCTTTGCGATCTAGTCCCCAGCGCTTGAGCGCTTTCAATCCAAAGATGGTCATCAAGGCGGTGTACATCACCGTGTACCAGAACGACCAGGGTCGCTCGAAGAAGGACATGCTGTCGTAGCCCCATCCCTTGTAAGGCCAGAACTCTTCCCCGCCGCCGACTTTGATGCCGTAGATCGAATACCAAACAAAAAACGATAACCCGAGCCAACTCCAGCGGTTGCCACGGAATCCTTGAACCACCAAGCCTACCGTCGCCAACAAGGCGACCAAGCCGCCGACGAACGCGCCGGAGGAGCCCAAGTCGCGCTCGAAGGGCGCCGCACCGCCTTGGGATGCGCCGAAGAACCACAGGCCGACGAAGGTCGCCGCCGTCAATAGGGTCGACAAGATGAGTGAGCCTTCCCACTCATTTTCGAGCTTGATGCCGAGACTCTTGAGGAAACGCACCGGCAGCTCGGCGCCGATCAACACAAACGCGTGGTCGATCGCCAGCACACGCTCATCCTGGTGACCGCCGCGGTCGATGTCGAGCACGGCCTCCCCCGGCACAAAGTGGCGCACGGTCGAGTGCAGCACGGCTTCGATCTTACCGTCGGCGATCGCTTTGTCGAGCTGCTGGCGGTTGTCTTTGAACAGGCGCGAAAACTCGCTACCGCGGTAAGACAGGACAACTTTGTTCTGCTCGCTCAGGGTCAGCGCCGCTTCGACGGCACTATTGCCGCCGCCGACCACCAAGATCTGCTCATTCTTGTATTTCCGCGGCGAATAGAGGCTGTGGTAAACCTGTTCGAGCTCCTCGCCGGGTGCGCCGAGCTTGCGGGGATTGCCACGTTGGCCGGTGGCCAAGACAACTTTGCGCGCAAAGTAAGTACCGGCGGGAGTGGTCGCTTCAAAGGAGCCGTCAGCTTGTTTCTTCAGGCCGGTCAAAGGCTCCTCGAGCCGCACGTCGAGATCGTTGTCGCGGATGATCTGATTCCAGCGTTCGATTAGATCTTCTTTGCGCGCCCCATCGAGCCACAGTTTGCCTTTTGCGGGCGTGCTGTCGGGCTCGGCGTAGACCCACTTGCCTTCCGGGAAGTTCTCGATCGTGTTGGCGATCTTCTCCTTCTCGAGCAACACATAACGCAGTCCCTTCTCTTGTGCCCGCAGTGCGGCGTTGAGGCCGGCAGCGCCGGCGCCGACGATCAACACGTCCAGGCCCTCACCTTCTGGGCGCTCGGCCATTTTCGGCATCGACGCGATGTAGTCGATGATCTCGACGCCCTGAGCCATCGCCAGCTTGATCACCGGCGCTCCCGCCAGATCACCGATGATGTGCAATCCCTTGACGTTCGACTCGTTGCCCTTGCCGATCGCCGGCCGGCGGTGATCAGCGGTGCTGCCGCTGGTCAGAATCCCTTCCAGCTTCTCCCGGATGTTCAACAACGCCTGTCTCTCCTGTGGATGTGGATGGCTTCTAACTCGGAGTCGTTCGTCTCTCAGATCCGCGCCATCTCGGCTTGGACCAGCGGCGACAGCTCGCTGCCACAGCCGCCACAGGCGGCAGCGGACGGATGGTTGTCGGCCCCGCATTGGGTGCACGGCAGCGGCGCTCGCGTCACCGGTACTTTGGCGAGACCGGATGGAATCCCCGCCGGCAGCACCGTGCTATCGCCCCGCGCCGACACCAACAACACCATCAGGGCCGCGACATTGCCGACCAATCCGGCAAAGAACCACGGCAGCGGCGCCAGGGATCGACCCACCGCCAAGTAGCCGCAGATCGCCGCAAAGATCAAGCCGACCAACACATAGCTGCCAAACAGCAGCCACCCAAACGACATCTCGCGCCCTTCCATCGAGCGTTCGTCGAACAATGCCGAGCGCGCTTGCAGCTGTTGGAAGTAGCTGTTGGTGTCGCTCTCCAACGCCTCTAGCATCTTGCCGGCGACGTGGAACGTCCGGCCTTTGAAGCGCACCTCGACGATCTCGTCGCCGTAGATCTGCTGCTCACAGACGATGCAGCGCTCACCGTCACCGGCCCGGCGTTCGATCTCGGTCAAAGCCGCAGTGTTGGACTCTGCCTGATCAGCGCTCACGACGCTAGCAAGCATCAAGCTCCCCAGTACCAAGCACGGTAAGAACATCGCCGAGCGGAATACCGTCACCGGAAGGATTGCCAGTCGCATCATGTGGCTGTCTCCAGTCTGCCAGACTCAGGGTTGTTGGGGTTGTTCAACATTATAGCGACAGCTCAAGGGTCACAGACCCTGACAAACTCCTTCGTACCGATCTTTGCTCGCCGTGCCGTCACGGTTACGGCTCAGGACTCGGAGGTTGGCCACCCTAAAGCACCGAATCCAGCAGCTCGATCAACCGGTCGACTTCTGCCTCGGTGTTGTAATGCACCAGACTGACCCGCACCACCCCGTCGTTGTCCATCAGCCCGAGATCACGGATCGGACGGTAAGCATAGAAGTGGCCGTAGCGAATGGCGACGCGATGGGGATCGAGTCGCGGAGGAATCGAGCTCGACTTCTGACCCTCCACAGTGAATGAGACGGTTGGTACCCGTGTTGCACGGTCGTGGCCCTCGGGACCAACGATCCTCACCCCCGCCTTCGATCGCAGATAGTCGAGTAGACGCTTGGCGAGGCGTTCTTCGTGCTCGGTAATGAGCTCAAAAGCTCGATTCAGGCGCACGCTTCGGGCCCCCTTTGCGGGCACCGCTTCAAGGTCGAAGTGGTGGCTTTCCAAGGCTTCGAAATAGTCGAGAATCCCCGGCAGTGACGCGGCCAACTCGTAGTTGGTGTTGCCCGGCTCGAGTTTGAGATTCAGCTTCGAGTCGTCAACAAAATAGTGATTGCGACTGGCAGCCTGCTGCAACAGATCGCGACGGACATACAGCAGCCCGACGTGGGGGCCATAGGTCTTGTAGAGGCTCAGGGCGTAAATGTCGACCCCCAACGCCCGCACATCAACCCGACGATGGGGCGCGAAGGCAACCCCGTCGACACAGACCTTGGCGCCTGCTGCATGAACCCGCTCGGTGATCGCGGCGACATCCAAAATCTGGCCGGCAATGTTCGAGCAGTGGGTAAAACAAACCAACCGGGTCCGATCATTGAGCAGCGGTTCGAGATCGTCGAGCTCTAGGGACGCGGTCTCGGGACGCAAGGTCCACTCACGCACCGTCACATCGAGAGTCTCCGCCAGCCGGCGCCAGACACCGACGTTCGACTCGTGGTCGAGATGGGTCACCACTAATTCGTCACCAGGTTCGAACAGGCCACGCAAGGAACCTGCGAGGAGCTCCAGATTGATCGTCGTCGATGGCCCGAGAATGATCTCGTCAGGATCCGCACCGACAAAATCGGCCATGGCTTGCCGGCCATCAGCCACCAACTCACCGGCTTCCACCGACAGGCCGTAGCTAGCGCCGAGCTGGACTTGGTAACGACGCATGTAGTCGCTGGCCAGGTCGCTGACTTGGCGAGGCATCACGCTGCCACCGGCGTTGTCCATCAAAGCCCAACCGCTGCTCAGGGCAGGAAATTGTCGGCGAACAAATTCGACATCGAGGGGCATACACTCATCTCCAAAAGTAGCGAGTCCAACTCGAGTCTTGGACACCGGTGACGGAATCGATAGGCTACATCGCTCACGCCACCCCGTCGACACTTGATCTTCACTCCCCCACTCAGGCAAAGGTTCCGCAACCATGGACGTCCCAATTCAACCGATTCTTTTGTTGGCCGACAGTCAGCTCTTGTTCTGGAGGGACGAGGATGGCCTATTCTTGAACCGGGTCAAAGATCTCCTCGATCGTCGATCACCAGACGGTGAAGCACCAGACAGTGAATCACCAAACAGTGGATCACCAGACAGTGGATCACCAGACAGTAAATCGCTCAAGGCTGCTTACATCGGCGCGTCGAATGGCGACAAGCCCGAGTTTTATGACCTGTTCCTGGCTGCGATGCAAGGTATCCACATCGACGCCTGCCGCATGATCCCATCCGAGCCTTCCGACGAAGATCTCACCTTCGTCGATCATGCCGATCTCATCTTGCTGGCCGGCGGTGACACCCATCTGGGTTGGCAGACCTTCGAGAAAAACGGCCTGAAGCAGAAAATTGTCGAGCGTTACTACACCGGCGCACTGTTGATCGGACTTTCCGCCGGCGCTGTCCAACTCGGCCTCAGCGGCATTCGTGAGACTCCGGCTCGCACCAACGGATCCGAAGCCGGAAGTCAGGAAGAGAGCACCCTCTTCGATACCTTCAAGTTGATTCCCCTGCTCATCGACGCCCACCAAGAGCCCGACTGGGATCGGCTGTCGCAGGCTCTACCCAAGCTTGGCGACCTGATTCAAGGACTCGGCATCCCTAGCGGCGGCGGCGCCTTTGTGCATCCCGACATGACCGTTGAGCCGATCCGACGCCCGATGGTCGAGCTCAGCATGAAGAACGACGAAGTCCGTCAGAGCCTGATCTTCCCGCCGGACAAGGACGAACCTTCCGAGGCCGGCGACGAACAACCAAAGGAAGATGAACCGAAGGCGCTGCAGCCCATCATTGTCCCCAATGACGAGCCCACCGAAGCCGCCGAGGACACGCCACCCGCGCTGCGACCCATAATTATCCAAAACAATGAAGATTCCTGATGAGCAGAAGCCGAGGCACCGTCATTGAGTCCATCGATCGATCCCGCCATTTGGTGTTAAGTTCTAACTTATAGCTAAGCGATCGGCGATGGGGTTAGGCGACCGAACGCAAGACGAGGGAGGTGGCTCATGGCCAAAGACAAGAAGGCGTCGGAGATCGGCGGCGCAGGGATCGTCGCATCCGCAGCGGATATGCTGGGTGGCGCGGTAAGTGCCGGGCTGAAACTCTCGTCACTTCCCGCTCAGGCAGTGAAACTCTTGCCCACCGAAGGCCCCCTCGGTTGGCCGAAAGACATGGTGCGGACCTCGGCTCACTTCCCGCGCGCCGTCGGCAAAGCGTTCACCCGCTTCGCCTCCGATATCGAAGAGCTCGGTGGCGGCGGTGACATTACCGCTGAGCAGCGCCTCGACCGCCCTGGCGTCCATCCCTTTCGGAACGAGCGTCGAGATACCGCGGTGATTTTTGTTCACGGTTTCGGCCAGAATTCGGCCAACACTTGGGGCAAATTCCCTTTCATTGTGTCGCAAGAGCCCAAACTAGCAGATTGGGATATTTTCTCGATCGGCTACGCCACCAACATGATGATGGACGTCGTCGGCCTGTGGAGCG
>JAJCXQ010000683.1 GCA_029263355.1 Acidobacteriota bacterium
CGTGTGCTGAGTGTGCTGGGCGCGGCGACGATTCCGATGGGCCTGCTGCAAGCCGTCTCCACACAGACCGACCATGTCGTCGCGTTCTACATCCTGGCGACTCTGATTCTGGTGTTGGACGCCGACAGCTCTGACGCCAACAGCTCCAAGCATCGCGTGAGCTTATTGGGAGCCGCCGCCGGCACCGGCTTGGCGGCCCTCACCAAAGCCACCGCTTACCTCTTCTTGGCCCCCTTTCTGGCAGTCTTCGCCGGACGCATGTTGTGGCGACGTCGAGCCGCTGCGTGGCGCCCACTATTGACCTTCGGGGCGATCGTGCTGCTGGTCAATCTCGGCCACTACAGCCGCAACAGTCGACTGTATGGATCACCGCTGACCCCCGTCGGCCTGGGCAAGTACCACGAGTACGCCCTCGAGACACATACACCTGCGGCGCTGATCTCGAACATCGTGCGCAGCTCAGCGGTGCATTTGACGCTGCCTGCACCACAATTCGTCCAACGATCCTTCGACGTGATGCTCGACCTCCACCGACGACTGGGAGTGGATCCAGAAGATCCGCGGACCACCTGGCCTGGGATGCAATTCGCACCGCCGCCGGTGCTGGTACACGAGGACTTCAGCGGCAACTTTCTGCACAGCCTGCTGATCCTGGGAGCGCTTGGGATGATCGTTTGCCGACCGCGACTTCGCCGCGAACATCCGCGACTCGTTGGTTACGCATTGTTGGTGATTGTCAGTTTTCTGCTGTTCGCCGGCTACCTCAAATGGGCACCCTGGCACGCCCGCCTTCATCTGTCCCTGTTCTGGCTTTGGGGGCCGGTTCTTGGCGTTGTCTGGACCCGGTGCGCGCGCCAGATCGGCTCCCTCATCGCGATCCTTCTGGTTGCCCAAGCAATCCCCTTCTTGGTCAACAATCCATTACATCCCATGTCGGGACCGCGGAACATCTTCACCACGCCCCGGACCGAGCAAGTATTTCTCGCCCGCCCTCACCTCGGTAATTTCTACCGTCAAGTCACCCAACAGGTGGCGGCGTCCAGCTGCCGTGAGATCGGACTCAGCATGCCCCCTGATGCTTGGGAGTATCCGCTGTGGCTAACCCTACGCGAGGCGACGCGTAACCCACGGGCCGGCGACCCGCTACGCATCGAGAGCTTGGAGCCCGAAACGACGTCGGCAAGGTACTTGGATCCCACGTTCTCGCCGTGCGCCGTCGTCTGCGTGCGCTGCACGCCACTTCGTCGTGATCGGTATGTGCAGCGCTTCGGCGACGCGGTGGTGGTCGGCCGTGACGACCTCGACCACAGTCCCGATCACATGTTTTTCCTGCGATCAACACCGACGGGACGTGACGCCTGACCGCATGTAGAATTCATCAACAGAATCCGATTCCAAACAGGTGACCTCAACGGCGGTAGACCTCAATCGCCAACTCGAATGTGAGCTCTTGATCCATGGCTTCGACGGATGATCATCGGTTTCGCGCCGATCGAATTTTCAAAGCCGCACTCGACCTGCAACCCGAAGAACGCCCCGCCTACTTACACAAGACGTGCGAAGGCGACGACGACCTCCGTCAGCTGGTCGAGCGGCTGATCAGCAACGTCGAGTCTGACGAAACCGAGATCATGCCTGGCGGCGGCATGGACGGGCCGCTTTGGGACGGGCTGGTCGACGAGCTCGTCAGCGACGATGAAAACACCCCGCCAGGGACCGTCATCGGACGTTATCGAGTCGTTCGAGAGCTCGGTCGAGGCGGCATGGCGGTGGTTTATCTGGCGGAGCGTGCCGACGGACAGTTTCAGCAACATGTCGCACTCAAACGGATACGGCGCGGCATCGACACCATCGACGTGATCCGACGCTTCGACCAGGAGCGCCAGATCCTGGCCTCGACCCACCACCCGAACATCGCTCAGCTGGTCGACGGCGGCGTCGGACCGGACGACCGCCCCTACTTCGTCATGGAGTATGTCGAAGGCCGATCGATCGACGTCTACTGCGATGAAGAACGCCTGTCGGTCAACGAACGCTTGGAGCTTTTCCTGCAGGTGGCTCGAGCGGTCGACTACGCCCACCGTAACCTGGTGGTGCACCGCGACATCAAGCCGACCAACATCCTGGTGAACGCTGACGGCCACGCCAAGCTACTCGACTTCGGGATTGCCAAACTGCTCGACGCCGAGGGGTCACCGGGGGAAACCCCTCTCACCCGCTCTTACACTCGGCTGATGACCCCGGTCTACGCCAGCCCCGAACAGGTGCGGGGCGCCCAGGTTACCACCGCCTCCGATATCTATCAGCTCGGACTGCTGCTCTACGAGCTCCTCACCGGCCGCTGGCCTTACCACCTCGCCGAGCACCGTCCGGTGGCGGTCGCCAAGGCGATTTGTGAAGACGAGCCGACACGTCCCTCAACCGCACTGTGGGCAACAGACACCCATCCTCAGGAGGCGAACCAGCCGACGGCGGAAGCGATTGGCAGCGCCCGCAGCACGTCGGCAGCGCGCCTCAAGCGCCAACTCGCTGGCGATCTCGACAACATCGCCTTGACCGCCTTGCGCAAAGAGCCTCGAAGACGCTACGGCGCCGTTGCACAGCTGATCGACGACGTTGAGAGCTTCCTCGCCGGGCAACCCGTGTCAGCGCGCTCCGACAGTTTCGTCTACCGCACCGAGAAGCTGGTTCTTCGACACAAGGCCGCGTTCACCACCGCCGCGGCAGCCGTTGTGCTGTTGGTAGCCCTCGCGGTGTTCTACACCTTCCAGGTTGCCCTCGAACGTGACCGAGCGCAGTTGGCGGCGGCTCAGGCCGAACAAGTTTCAGACTTCCTGAGTGGACTCTTCATGGTCTCGGCGCCCACCCGGTCGAAAGGCGAAAAGATCACCGCTCGCCAGTTGCTCGATCGCGGCGCGGTACAGATCGAAGGTGAGCTCGCCGGTCAGAGCGAGTTGCAAGCCGCCATGATGACCTTGATGGGTAATGTCTATCGGGAGCTCGCCCTTTACGACGAGGCTCGCCCCCTACTCGAGCAAGCCACCCAGCTGCGGCGCATCAACCCTGGCCGAGACGGCTTGGAGCTTGCCAGGTCACTCCAAGCCTTGGCGCAGCTACGAGAAGACGAAGGCGACCTTGTCGCCGCCCAAAGCCTGTACGAAGAAACCCTCACCCTCCGCGAACAGGCGGCTAACACCGACCCAACAGAAATTGCCCAAGCACTCAGCGGCCTCGGGCGGGTACTCGAGACCCAAGCCGCCTTCGAGCAAGCTCGCAGGTACCACGAACGCGCCATCAACATCTTCGAGTCGACCGTCGGACCGGATCACCCGGACGTCGGACGCTGTCTCCTGAGTCTTGGGCGAGTGCATCAGAGGACCCGCAAATTCACCGAGGCGAGAACCGATCTAGAGCGTGCGCTGCTGATCTTCGAGCGTTCATTCGACAGTGACCACCCCACCATTGCCGACACCCGGGTCGCGATGGCCAGCGTCTTACGCAGCACCAACGATCCCGACGGTGCTCGCCAACAATACGAAACAGCGTTGCCGTTGCTCGAGCGAGCCTACGGGCCGGATCACCCGGCGGTTGCGGTTGCTCTCGACAGCCTCGGTAAACTGCTCAACGCTGCAAACGACACGGCGGCGGCGATCGCGTACCACGAACGCGCACTCGCCATCCGCCAGGGGGCATTCGGACCCAACCATGCAATGGTGGCCTCGAGCCTCAACAATCTGGGGCTGGCGCAATGGCGGCAGCACGATTCGGCAGCAGCTCGAATAAGCTTCCAACGCAGCGCAGAGGTCTTCGAGGCCGCCTACGGGCCAGATCATGTCGACATCTCGAAGCCGCTGCACAGCCTGGCCGAAATCCTCCAGCGGACCGACCAACATGCGGCCGCGGCAGTTCTCTACGAGCGTGTGATCCGAATCCGCGAACGTGCGCTTGGGCCCGACCACTCACTGCTGGCACGTCCTTTGTCCAATTCGGGGAAGCTGCAGCTCGAGCTCGGGAACCCCGCTGCCGCTGAACCATTTCTACGCCGCGCGCTCGACGTCGGGCGCGGCGAAGGCCCCAACCGCCACCCCGAGATCATGTGGCCTCGGATCATTCTAGGACGTGCCCTGGTTGCTCTGGAGCGGTACGCCGAAGCCGAGGAGATTCTGCGTCAAAATATGGCTGAAGAAAAAATCGACCTAGAGACCCGGACCGCAACCCTCGAGGGCCTGATCGCGGTTTACACGGCGTGGGATCGACCGCAGGATGCCGACCGTCGCCAGCGCGAGCTCGACGCTCTGGAGGCGAACGAAGATTAACCCATAAACGGATCCGCCCCCTGCGCCAAGCTCGGCAACAGGGGGCGGTGAAGAAGCAACGGTTGAGGAGTGAAAGCAACCAACAACAGCGGCCGTCGACGCGAGGGCGGATCCGGCCTCCACCTCAATGCACGAGGTGGAGGACTTTCAAGCCAGGTTACGGACCGGTCTCGTTCTCGTCCGTCGGGTAGCAGTCGGGGCCGCCCTCTTCGCTCAAGGGGATCGGCAGATCGTACGGGTTGCAGCCATGGAGAGAACTGGCGTCGGAAGAATCGTGGAGGTTGATCATGTGTGTGCTCATGGTTTGGTCTCCGGACTTAAAGTTTTAAAGGGCAATTTTTAGTTCATGGAAGGCTGAGTTTGTGTCATGTTGGACTCTCCGTCGGCCTTCACATATGCATTACGCAAGGTCGCCAATAATCCCGTCAATAAAAAATTGGCCCATTCCCCTGCTGGTGACGTGACCTGTCGGAGCAGCAGGCGATAACCTAGAACAATGATCGAAAAGACGTCGCACGAGGCCACGCCGGACGCCTGGGTTGGACAGGCCAAAGAGGCAATCAGCAAAGCCGACTACTCAACCGCTCTCGAGCTATTGAGAAAGGCGGTTGCAGCGGCTCCTGACGACGCGGAGGCCCGCCAGCTGCTGGCGCAAACTGAGGATGCGTCACGCCGGCATCAAGCCGCCGTAGCGCGTTACGGACAGATCCTCGAAACCGTCCGACAGATCGAAACACTGATCGACCGGGGTGAGCTCGGCGCCGCCCGCTCCCAGCTTCAGGCGGCGACTCGTCAACATGGCCAGCAGGATCCGCTCTCAACCCTCGAGCAACGCCTGGCCACCGTGGAAGCCAACAGCCGACAGCAACAAGCGACCGAGCTCACCGCCGAGGCCCGGCAGCTGATCGCGGCCGGAGACTGGAACCGCGCACTCGCCACCGCTCGAGAAAGTCTGCGGCTGCAGCCCGCTGACGAAGCCCGAAGGCTCATCACCCAAGCCCAGACCGAGCTCGACCGGCTAGCGGAGCAACACCACTTTCAAGCCGCCACCCAAGAAGCGCAGCGCGATGTCGAACGCTTGATCGAAGCTCGGGAGCTCGCCCGCGCCGGGCAACGCTTGCGGCAAGCGATCGATGATCTCGGCAACCTGCACATCTTCGCCGAATTGGGAAGCCGCATCGACAAAGCGAAAGCCGACGTGAGCTTTCGCCAACGGGTAGAGTGGGCCGAGCGCCGCGCCAACGAAGCCGAAGGCCTGATCGCAGAAGCCGCCCGACTGTCCCGTCGAGACGCTTTCGAAGACGCCGTGAGGCGGCTCGAAGCTGCCCACCAGCTCGACCCGTCGCATCCCGACCTCGAACAACACCTCGCAACCGCCCGTGCCGCATTGAAGAAGCAGGTCGCCGAGCGACAACGCGCCGACGCCATCGCGGCCCGCCAATCGACGATCCGATCGCACCTCGATGCGCTGCGCCTCGATGAGGCAGCGGAAGCCATCCGCCAGGCGAGCAAAGAATTCGCCGAACCGCAGCACTTCGCGGCGGAGCAAACCCGCCTGGAACGTCTACGAGAGGTTGAGCGCAGCGGTCGAACGCCCCCCGTGCCCGGTGTGCCGCGCGATCAAGTGACCGAGGCCGAGATCTTGCAACGCCAACGCACCTTGGCTGCCGCCTACTCCTGGAAACAGGCGCTCCTCTATCCACTACGGGGCTTTGGGCTCGTCGCCTCGAGTGGTCTCTGTGTGCTGCTCGTCACCCTCGATCTGTTGGCTGCGTTAATGGAGGCGGTACTGGAGACCGGTGGCGGGCTTGGCTGGGGCTTCAATCTGCTGAGGGGCGTCGTTCTCCTGGTGGCTCTGGGGATGACGCCCCAGGTGATTCGCACCACTCTCGAAGGACGCAATCTCCTACCGCCATGGACTGAACTTTGGAACACTCGCCGTTGGGTTGACGATTTGTTGCGCTTCGGCGGCTTGGCGTTCTTGGCGATGCTTCCTCTAACGATGCTCCTCCTCACCCGTGCTTGGCATGGCGGGCTGGGCGCCGACAGCGGCTTCTTAGGGTGGCTAGCCGCCGCGCTTGCAGGGTGGCTTGGACTCGCGTTCATCGTCGTCGGTGGTGGCGCTGCCGTTGCTTTTGGTGGTCGCCAGATTCTGCGCTTGGGGCGGCATGGGCAGGTGCTGCTCGAGAGCGAGGTCGCGACCCTACTCACCGTTGGCGGTCTCTTCGTGGTCGGTCTTCTAATCGTCATTCTGCGATCGACTCTGGTCCCCAGCGTGCCATGGATGGGTCTGCCTCTGGTTCACCTGATCGTTGGATACACCCTGATCCTGACGCCCCATCTGATCGGCGTCCTGGTGCGTCGTCATCGCTTGGAGCTGAGCAAGACTTACAGCTAGGCAAAATTCGATCGATCGACCATCCGCCTAGTTGAGCCCGAGCCGTCAGCCGCAAGACCTACTAGAACTGGCTAGGCTTGCACTGCTCAATGCAACAATCCATGCGCAGACTAACCAAGTGGCGATTCGCCGATGGCTCCCGCAAACTATAAAAAGAGTAGTCATCGATCTTACTGTGCCGCGTCCCTCGCCGAGCTCCCTGGTACCTCCAAAGCCCTCCTATGGAGCCGATGGGATTGTATTGACTTGGAGAAAGTTCAAGCCGCCGATGGCCGGCCCCGGCGTCCAATCCATTTTCCATGACTCGCCAGGGGCCGCCAAGAGACCTCCTGCTTTTTTTCAAGAGCGCTGTCGTCCGCTCAGAGGCCTCTTGAAAGAAAACAGGAGTGCTGTGGACCGCCCCGAGGCCCTTTGAACATTTTCCAAGAACGTTGGAAGCCGCTCAGAGGCCTCTTAAATTTCCCCAAGAGCGTTCGGGACGGTCTAAAAGCCCAAAGTCATTTTGCCAGCACCGTTATTGGCGGTCAAAAAGCTCAATGGCATTTTGACGACATCGTTATTGGCGGTCAAAAAGCTCAATGGCGATTTGCCAGCACCGTTATTGGCGGTCAAAAAGCTCAATGGCATTTTGACGACATCGTTCTGGACGGCCCAAAACGCTCTTGGGTAAAATAAAGAGGGTCCTGAGCGGTCAAAAGGTCTAAGAACAAGCGTTTTTTGGGCCTGGCGGTCAGAATGACTACGTTTCTTAGCTTACTTCACCTGTTGAAGAGCCAGCGGTCAACCTCGTTGATCAGCCTTGATCTGCCTTCTCGAGTTTTCTCGATTTGTGAGACGTGTCCTCGAGTTCCCTGGCCCCTTATCAGAATATGGAGCGCTTCCTGGTAGGCCCAAGGCCCTCCTGAGTCCTTTACCTCTAAGCTACATATGGGCTGGTCTACCTCTCGCCCTCCGATGGCACCACCGCCGCCGGACGATCCAGCTCGACCCGCTCGACGTCGACCCAGGGCACGTACTCAGGCTCACGGCCATCGACGAAGACCAGCATGCCTGCATTCCCTTCGCTGAGGTCGCCAGCGCTCTCGAGCGCTAGCTCCTCGCCGCGATGGAGGATCACCCGCACCCGCTGGTCGCCGGTTTCGTCGCGGCCGGGACGCACGATCCCGGCGATCAGACCGAAAGGGATGGTGTAGTTCACCCCCTGGGACGGGGCATCAAGGGTCTCGGTGGTCTCGCTCTCGTCGAGATCGTAAACCAGCCGGCCGGTGAGGCGATGGCCGGCGCGGGTGGTCACGGTGCCCGCGAGCGGACGCCCCGGCGGGAAGTCGTCATAGGCGGGGCCGCTACCGGCAGAGCTGAAATCAACGCGTTCGAAAGCCTCCCACGAAACCAGCACTCGACCGAAACGCTGGTCATCAACATAGACCCCGCGATTGCCGTGGCCGACTTCGGGGGTGCCGGAGAGCGCGATCTCGCGGCCATCGAGCAGCGTCACCAGGGAGCTGTCGCGCGACATGCGCGCGATGGAACGAAGGGTGTCGAAACGCAGGCTGAGCTCACCCTCGTCGCTGTCACCATCGAGCGTGTCCGCTCCGACGCTCTCCTTCCTGTCCCATTGGACAAAACCAGTGAAGACGGAGCCGGCGGCGGCGCCATGACGTGTGCCCACGGTACCGTGCAGCCGGACGGGGGTGGCACCAGGTCGGGCGGCGGTGGGGAGCAGTTCAACGGTACGGATGTGCCACTCGTCGAAGTCCACGAAGCCGCCGCTACTGTCCCAGATGCGCACGCCATCGGCGAAGTCGTCGGCGGCCAGGCGGTCGAGGTGGAAGACGGTCCCGCTCTTGAGCGTTACCCACAGGTCGCGGCCTCTCGACTCAATACGCGCGATGTCGCCGAAGCGCGCCATGAACGGCCGGCCGAGGTCGATCTCTCGCTCCCACTGGGCGATTTGGACGCCGAAGATCTCAAGGTCGTGGCGCTCTTTCAGCCGCTTGGGCGGCACGTGGACGACCCAACGGTTCTCGGCCTTGAAGCCATTAAAGGTGTCGCCCCAAAACGCCTCCTCGTCGCCCCCCCAGCGCAACCGCCCCTCATAGGTCGCGCCGTCCTCGGTAGTGATGCGGCCGGAGAGGAAGCCCCCGGGAGCCTCAATCGCTTCTGAGGTCGACGGGGTGATTGCTGGCAAGGGTACTGTAGCGAGCTCGCCGCCCTGCTCGGGTGCTCGCTGGCTGGCGACGAAGGCTAGGATGACGAGAACGGCGACGAGCGCACCGCCCGCGATCAAGGCTCTCTTCATGGCCTACCGCAGCAGATACAGGTAATCCACAGCAGCGCGATGAGAATCATCGATTCGTTCATGCCGAAATAGTTATCGAGGATCGTGGCGACAGTGAGGCGACGGGGGGGCAAGGTAAAGGCCAACGGCCAGATCGAGGGTTTTCCGGTCAGTGCCCCACGAACAAGCGCAGCTTTTCGGGATTACGCACGACGTGGATGGCGCGCAGGCGATCGCCATCGATGTCGAAGGACATGACGAAGTACGGCTCGCCACCCCGAGTGGCCACAAAAGCCGTCTCACCGTTGACCTGCCGCGGGCCAACGACCAAATCAGCGGGTGCTTTGGGACGTAGGCCGAGGAAGAATCGCGCCACTTTGTCGGCGCCATAAATTGGGTTGCGGGCCGCGGCCACCTTACCGCCACCGTCGGAATAGAGGGTGATGTCCTCCGAGAACAGGGCCACCAGATCTGCCAGTTCGCCGGTGGCCAGCGCTTCGGCGAAGCCTCCGACCACCCGCTCACGCTCCACCGCCGTGGGCTCGAATCGTGGACGCTCGGCTTGCACTCGCACCTTGGCGCGATGCACCAGCTGCCGGCAAGCGGCCTTACTCTTGTCGAGAATGGTGGCGATCTCAACATAGGAATAATCGAAGGTCTCACGCAGCAGAAACGCCGCCCGCTCGGCCGGCGCCAGCCGCTCGAGCACCACCAATAGGGCCATCTCGAGCGACTCTGCCAACTCGGCGCGACCGAACGGAGTCTCGGGCGCATCTGTGGGCACCGGCTCTGGCAACCACGGGCCGATGTATTCCTCTCGCTGCACTCGCGCCGAGCGCAAGTGGTCGATACACAAGCGAGTGACCGAGGTGGTGAGCCAGGCGCGCGGCGATTGGATCTCGCGGGGGTCGATCCTGTGCCAGCGCAGGAACGACTCTTGTACCATGTCTTCTGCCTCGCTCAACGAGCCCAGCATGCGGTATGCGACACCCGTCAAGTAGTCGCGATGCTGATCGAACGTCTCGAGGTTGGAAACGGCTGCCACGACTCAGATCTCCACCGGAGCCAACGAACAACTCTGAGCATATCCCAGAGCCCGCTTGACGGTCGGGAACACCCGTACGCTGGCGATGGCGAGCGCCAGGTCGACGACGACAGCGCGGCCCAACTTGCCCGTGAGCTCTTCGGACAGCACCGTGGCCCGAGGCTCTTGCCGTGTGACGGCGACGGCGAAGCAATGGATGTCGTCGAGAGGCGCCGGCAGCGCCTCGACGTTGCCGTCGAGAGCGGCCCGTACAACTTCCGGGGCAACACCCTCGGCGAGGGCAAAGTTGGCCACCAGCTGCAGGCAGGGCCCACAATCCTCACTGCGAGTCGCGACGAGGCGTGCCACCGCCAGCGCCTCACGACTTGCAGCGCCACGGTGTCTCGAAAGCGGCGCAAAGGCCCCGAACTTCAGGAAGGCGGCCGGCGAAGCCGCCGCGATATCACGTAAATAGTCCATGCTTTCCCCGAGCTGCTTTTCCTGGCGAGCGATGTTCTGCTCGACGACCCTAGCGATCATGATGTCCTCCTCGGTTGGTGTGTCGTTGCCTCTGAGTAGGCGGAGACCTCAGCCCCGTTCATCAACCTGACGATGTAGCCGGCCGCGATGTGACAGCGCCCTCAGCATTGAGGACGCGACCCGAGACGCCCAAGCCACGCCCTCAACGGTGAAGACGGCGACCCGGTTTCGATCAGCGCACTGCTCAGGATTCGGTACCCCTCCTGATCCAGGCCGATCGCATTGTCGAGCGTCTGCGTGAGGGCTCGGCCAATGAGGCCGAGCGTCTGTTCGACGGCGACGACTTCGATCCCGTGAAATACGCCGATCAGGTCGAGCAGAAGGCAGCTCAGCTGCGCGAGAGCCTCGACGCCTTCGCCGACGCGCAGCGCCACGCTGAGAAGATGATGCTCGACAAACGCACCATCACCGCGAGGTACTTCGGCTTTTTTGATGGTCTTTATGGGCGTCAGGGTCCGGGCTCAAAGGCCCCCATTGATTTCTCCGGGGCGGTCGTCATCTCGAGCCTTGTTTAACTCTCGCACCTTAACTCTCGATTTCACCAGGTTCGCCAAGACAGACCATTACTCTGCGGCCTGGGGCTCATCGTAATGATCGTAGAACACCCGACAAGATGCACCGGCGCCTGATAGAAGGCGCCATAGTCTGGCGAAATCAACGGACCGCCCGGTAGCAACTTGAAAGGTTCCTGAGTTCAGCAGATCACGAGCCGTCGCAGGCGAGCAACCGAGAGCTGTGCGAACAAGAGCAAACACTTTGCCTCTATTGGGTCCGACTGCTGTAAGCCACAACTCTGGTTCCTCCAAAGCCTCAGGAGCTTTTTCGACATCTATGCCGTATTTTTCCCGTAGAAGCTCGACAGCATCCGCGGACCTCATCGCCGCGGCAGACCTAGCGATGCCGAGGTGTTCTTGGCAAATCCACAAGAGGCCTCTTGGGTGACCAACCATCCCGTCAGGCAAAGGTTGGTAATCTGTAAATCTGATGAGATCTCCACCCTCTCGTTCATGGAAATATCGATTCCCGAAGGACCGGCCACAAAGCTGACAGTAGGGTGGGAGCATGACACCTAATGATCGCCTATTCTGCGGCGAAACGCATTCGCAACAGCAGGCGGTTCGACGTTAATAGTCACTGTTTCTTACTAATACCAACGATCGCTTTAAGACCTCGCTGGTAGCCTTGATCATCTCCGGCGTGAGGTTCACTTGGGCGTCTCACGGTCTGATCTAGCCGCCTTCGTTTGCTACGGTTTCGGGCTCGAGCTCACCGTTGCGCCAGATGTCCGAAACCTTGAATGCGGTCCCACCCTCAACCAGGGCAAGCGCGTCTATTCGATAGATCGGCACGCTGCCGCTACGGGCACGCAACCAGATCCAGCGATGTCCGATTGTCAGCTGTGAGATCTGCGCATCACCCAAACCAGCAAGCGCGAACCGGCGACCCTCACCTGTCACCGGATCGAGTAAATCGAGCGCTGGCCGATCGCGATCGGCGATGCCCCGATCCAACAAGATCACCAACCGATCGCCGGACCATGCAACGGCGCGGGCTACCTGCTTGTAGGACAAGTCGCCGCCCATGGGTGGGCCGGGTCGTCTCTGTGACTTTGTCTGGCCGCCTACGTTCCGGCCGGTAGACTTCGCTTGCGTGACCAGCTCGGCGAGAGCTTCCCGCGTTTCTTCACTAGGCTCGATGTCGGCGTCATCGGCATCACCGCCCCACTTGGGCTCGGTATAGGTCGCCACAACAGAAAGCTTGCGCGTCAACTCATGGACCCGATAGGCAGCGCGCTCGACAGCATAGAGCCGACTTCCGGC
This sequence comes from Acidobacteriota bacterium, assembly GCA_029263355.1. Classification (GTDB taxonomy): domain Bacteria; phylum Acidobacteriota; class Thermoanaerobaculia; order Multivoradales; family J023; genus JAAELT01. The sequence continues at coordinate 12,377 of JAJCXQ010000683.1, forward strand.
AGAGGCTAGCAGCAGCCCACGGCCAGCAGACGCGCCGCCGCCGCGTATCTCGTCGTCTTCATAGATTCCGGTGTAATCGGTGCCAAGATCTTCGCCGCCAATGGTGACCAGTCGAGGCGTCCGATCCCCAAACGACTTACGGGCGGCAAATTTCCCTGACGCCGTTCTCAAGTTGACAAGAGACAGGGCCCAGCCAGACTTGAGCGCGGCGAGATCGGCCGGCATGAATACCCTTCGAGACGCCTCGACGTTACCGTCTAGACCATACTCGATCACCCCGGATGGCGTCATGATTGCAATACCAGCGCCGCCGATCCTCAGAGCTTGCGGCGGCTCTGGGCTACTGTTGAGGGCCTCAGATGGTGAGCCCAACGTCACCGGATCACCCCAACGCTCACCCGTCTCTGTGAAACGGGATAGCGACCGGTCAGCATTGTCGAAGACGTACAACTCCTTAGCCTTCCGATCGGCGGCGATCAGAACAAAGCTTTCTGATCGGAACTGGCCCAACTCGCGGGGCGCTTGCTCGACGGCAAGTGTAGGCGACAGCTCTTCTGCCTGGACGAGGAAGAACGGAACCGCCAGCGCGGCGGTCCCGATCCACAGAGCCCTTGCTAGCATGAACTGTGATTCTCGATATGCATCCAGCCGGTGATATTCCCGTCATCATCCCAAATGGTGCAAATCATGCCACCGTCCCAGCAATTGCATGAACTGCCTGCAGCTTGGGCGGGAATCGCGGCCAGCAAGGCGATAGCGGCGAATAATCCAACAATCGAACGACGTAGACGTTGCATAATCTTTCTCCCTCTGCCCCGTCTAAAAGAGGCGACTCCCGTTTAAAAGAGGCGACTATTAATGGATATAGACACTCTACAATTGTTCTATTCAACATTGCAACAAAAAACAGGTGACCGACCGGTTGGGCTATTGATTATTTTCTTGACCTGCAGCAGCCCATGCGGACCGAGCCGCGACTCGATCATCTGGCGGGCGGGTTGTCGTAGAGAAATCTTCTAAGTGAATTCTCGAGCCATCCACTCTTTCAACGCATTCCCCCCGGGCTGCTCGAGTTGCCCCTATCAACACTGACTCACGCCGATGCTGGACTCAGCACGAGTCTGTGTTAGAACTACACGACGAATCCGCCGCCCCGCCAAATGACCCCGGAGGTTCTCTATGAGCCGCTTTCGCGTTCCCCACACGCTGGTCCTGCTCTTCGGGATGGTCTGCCTCGCTCTGCTCCTCACCTACGTGCTGCCGCAAGGCAACTTCGATCGACAGGAGAACGAGAGCGGCCGACAACAGGTTGTCCCCGGCAGTTACACACCGGCGGCAGAAACCGTCACCTTGACGCCGCTGGCGGTCTTCACCGCCATCCCGCGAGGTTTTACCGCCGCCGAGGACATCATCTTCTTCGTCTTCCTGATCGGCGGCGCCTTCGGTGTGTTGCGGGCGACGGGAGCGATCGACGCAATGATCGGGGTCATCTTGCCGAAGCTCGGCAAAACTCCATGGCTATTTGTCGGCGGTGGCATGCTGATCTTCGCCGCCGGCTCCTCCACCATCGGCATGGCGGAAGAATACCTGCCTTTTGTGCCTATTCTGCTCGCCCTCGCGTTCGGGCTGGGTTTCGACGCGATGACCGCGATCGGCATTTTGTGTATCGGCTACGGCATCGGTTACGGCGTCGCCACGGTGAACCCTTTTACGGTGCTGATCGCCCAGAACGTCGCGGGGCTGACTCCGACTTCAGGCTGGGGCTTCCGCATCGCGATCAGTGTGGTGTTCTTGGCGGTTGGCTTTCAACATGTGTGGAGCTACGCCCGGCGGGTCAAGGCCGATCCAAGCACCAGCCTGGTAGCGGATGTCGAGCCCGACCCCAATCTCACCAACCAGGAACATCCAGCCCTCACCGGCGTCCACAAGCTCATCCTGCTGGTCACCGCGGCGGCTCTTGTCGTCTTGATCTACGGTCTCAGCGAAGTCAGTGGCTGGCATTGGTACGTCAAAGAGATGGGAGCCATGTTCCTTGGCCTCACTTTGGTGCTGGCGCTGCTGTCGCGGATGAACCCTGATCGAGCAGCGAAGGAATTCTGCAGTGGCGCCACCGAGCTGACCACTACCGCTCTCTTGATCGGCTTCGCACGATCGATTCTGATCGTGCTGGAAGACGGCAACGTCATCGACACCATCGTCCAAGGTGTGGCGACGCCGTTGCAGGCCGCCGGTCCGGCCCTCGCCGCAGTCGGCATGCTGTTCGTTCAGTCGTTGTGTAATCTCTTCATTCCGTCGGGCAGTGGCCAGGCCTATGTCACCATGCCGATCATGGCGCCGCTGGCCGACCTGGTTGGCGTACAGCGTCAGGTCGCCGTGTTGGCCTACCAATTCGGCGATGGCTTCACTAACATTTTGGTGCCGACCAATGCCGTCCTGGTCGGCATTCTGGCCTTCGCACGCATCCCCTATGACCGCTGGTTGCGGTTCATCTTCCCATTTATGATCAAGATTTGGATCACCGCCTCGGTGCTGCTCGCCGTCGCGGTTTGGATCGGATACAAATAGCACCACCTAAACCTATGGCATCTCCAACTCAACCTGAGCGCCGGCCACAGCGGCCGAACTTCTCCTCTGGCCCCTGCGCCAAACGTCCCGGCTGGGATTTGGCAGCACTGGCCGACGCCGCCCTCGGCAGATCCCATCGGTCGAAAGCTGGCAAGGCGAAACTGGCCGCTGCGATCGACCGCACCCGCGACATCCTCGGTGTCCCCGACAGCCACCGCATCGGTATCGTCCCAGGCTCCGATAGTGGCGCTTTCGAGATGGCAATGTGGTCACTGCTCGGCCCTCGCGGTGTTGACGCTCTGGCCTGGGAATCGTTTAGCAAAGGCTGGGTCACCGACGTCTTGGATCAGTTGAAGCTCGCCGACGTCCGAGTCATGGAGGCCAACTATGGTGAGCTTCCAGATCTCACAGCGACGGATTCCGAGCGCGATATTGTCTTCGCCTGGAACGGCACAACCTCCGGGGTGCGGGTGCCGGATGGTGAGTGGATTGCCAGCGACCGCGGCGGACTGACCCTCTGCGACGCCACCTCGGCGGTTTTCGCGCAGCCCCTGCCGTGGGACAAGCTCGATGTCGTGACCTATTCGTGGCAGAAGGTACTGGGAGGCGAAGCCGCCCACGGCATGTTGATCCTGGGACCACGGGCGGTCGAACGGCTCGAGAGCTATAGCCCGTCGTGGCCGCTGCCCAAAGTGTTTCGCCTCACCAAAGGCGGCAAGCTCAACGAGGGGATCTTCAAAGGCTCGACGATCAACACGCCGAGCATGTTGTGTGTCGAAGATTATCTCGACGCATTGGCCTGGGCTGAAAAGCTTGGCGGCCTCGACGCCCTCCACGCCCGCGCCGACGCCAACCTGGCGACCGTTGCCGAGTGGGTCGAACGCACAGAGTGGGTCGACTTCCTGGCCAAACAGCCCGCGACCCGATCCAACACCTCGGTGTGCCTACGTATCGCCGACCCGGCGTTTGCCGCTCTCGAGGCCGAGCGCCAGGCAGCGGTTCCCAAACAAATCGCCGGTCTCCTCGAACAACAGGGTGTCGCCTTCGACATCGGTTCCTATCGCGCCGCCCCTCCCGGTCTGCGGGTGTGGTGTGGCGCCACCGTCGACCGTGCGGACGTCGAGGCGCTGCTGCCGTGGCTCGATTGGGCCTACGCACAGGTGCTGTGAACGGTGGGGTGAGCCGTCACCGACTGAGAATCTCTTCGATCAACGCCAACGCCCGCGGGTCCTCAGACTGACCGAGCCAAAATAGCGCTTTCTTGCGGATTTCACCCTGTGCATGGTTCTCGGCGTAGTGGATCAAAAGAGGGACGCCTCGGTCCGGCGGTAGTTGAGACAGGGCAAAAATGGCGTGGTTTTTGACGTCTAATTCGGGATCGTCCTCGGTCGCTTCCGCGATCGCCTCAGCTGCTCTCTCTCCGGCCTCTTGCGAGAGCCAGAACAATGCCTGGCTGCGAACTTTACGATGAGGGTCTCGGTGCGCCATGTCGATCAGCAGGGTGAGGGCGCCCGGGGCATCACTCAAATGGAGGGCAAACGTCAGATGCTCGCGCAGATCAAGATCATCGAGGTCGTGTCGCAAACGGACGAGCGCCTCGAAACCGGCCTCGCCACGGGCTTCTCCGAGCCAGAAGATCGCCTCTTCTTCGAGCCGCGGTAAGGATTTCCCATAGGCAATGTCTTCGAGCAAGGTGTCGACGGCTTTACCTTCATGGTGAGCGATGGCCATCAACGAGGACTCCGCAAGGTCTTGCCTTCCAGCCGACACACGACGTCCAGATGTTGCCTGGGAAACCAGAAGATCGAGACTTTGTGGTGTATCAACCCCCTCCCAGGCATAAACCGGCAAGCCCCCTGCATCCACCTGGCAGTCTTCGCCGAAGATCCGTATCTCGTCGAGCTGCCGCCCCTCGACTCGCAGCAAAACCCGTAGCCGACGGGTGACGCCTTCGTGATTCCCTTCGTGAGAGTAGGTATTGGGCTGCTCGAGAAAACACAGATTTCGGCCACCACAGCACAGGTCGCGTTTACGATGCGCCATCGGCACCAGGTAGGTGGCCCAGGCGGGGCCCTCAGTGGCCGCAGCCCAAGTCGCGAACGCTGCCTCGAGATCGGGCAAGGCAGTGCCCAAGGACTGGACTTCGGCATTGTGGATCCGGGTCTCGGCAGCAGTCATCTCGACGCCGAGTAGGCAAAGCAGAACAACCAACGGAACAACTCGGAACATGGTAGAGGCTCCTTACGTGAAGGTTCGTGTGATCTCGAACCTTTAGACGTCGGAGTCCAGCACGGGTTGGCTGAGTCGACGCGATTTGCTTGCCGCGAGAATTCTGTTGGTCAACACGTTCGATAGAATTGGAGGGTGAAGCGTTGGAACATCACGACGGGGCTCGTCACAGTAGGGCTCGCTGTCGCATGTTGTTGTACTCTGCCCCAGCTCCCGCCGAAACTCTCGGTTTTTGCCCCAGCCAAGGAACCTGCGTCGGATCGATTCCTAACCCCTCAGACCATTGTGTGGGCCTGGGAACGGCCCGAGTCACTGGAGTTTTTGCCGTCGCCGGAGATCGTGGTGGCGGTACTGGTCGGCAGGCTGCGACTCGCAGCCGACTCGATGACGCCGTTTCCGCGATTACAACCGCTCACCTTGCCACAGAGCACATCGCGGATCGCCGTGGTACGACTCGAGAGCGACCCGCGACAACGTCCCGACCTCGGCAACGAGCAACGACAACAGGTTGTGGCAGCGATCCTCGCCTGGTCGACTGGGCTACCCGGTTTCAAGGCTCTGCAGATCGATTTTGACGCGACGGTCACAGAACGTGTCTTCTATCGTCAGTTACTGACCGACTTGCGACGCCAGCTGCCGGCCACCCTGCCGATCTCGATCACCGCTCTGGCATCGTGGTGCTTGGGAGATGTCTGGCTCGACGAATTGCCGATCGACGAAGCGGTGCCAATGCTTTTCCGGATGGGCAAAGACGCAACGCTCGTCCGCACCAAGCTTGCCGCGGGCGCCGACTTCAATCACCCGTTATGCCGCTCCAGCTACGGCATATCCTCGGACGAGCCCCTGCCGACGTTGCGTCCCGGGCGCCGGCTTTATCTCTTCCACCCCCGGGCCTGGACGGAGCCCGCCTTCACCACTTTCCGCCAGCGCCTGCCGGCCACCTCTCTGACCTCCGGCGTCTGACCCAGGAGAAAACCCATGGCACCCTTCCGACATCGCCAAGGAGTCATCGCTCTGACCGCTTGGCTTGCAATGTTCAGCGTATGCATGCCGTCAGCGGCTTGTGGCCCTTACAGCATCGTCGCTTTCTTTTGGCTGCCGCGCGACCCGGGACCAACCCTCGAACAGTTTCTCGCGGGGCATCTCGGCATTCTCGATCATGGCCAGCGCGCCCCTTACCTCTACATCGCGTATCGCCACCTCACAGGCCTCGACATGGATGCCGACAATCAACAGGCGCTGACCTCACTGTGGCCACAGAACCACTTGGCCAGTGTGCCGGATCCCAATCAAGCCTGGCGCGAAGCCCGACAACGAGTTCCTGATCTCGAATCCCCGGGCTGGATCTCGACGACCCGGAGCCAGAGCGTCGAGGAGAACGGAACCGTCACCCACAACTACTTTCTCAATTGCCTTGGCGACGCCTTCGGCAATGCGGCCAAAACCCTCACCGCAAGGATCGACCGCTTCGGCGCCGGTTCACCCGAGGTGCGAGCCTGGGTGGAAGCCCAGGAACAGGTCTTCGCCAACTGTTCTTCCGGGGAGACGATCCCACAACCTCTGGGAGCCGAGTGGGATCCACTGATTCGCTGGGACCGTCAGTACCAGATCGCTGCTGCTCACTTCTACGCCACGCATTATCCACAAGCTGTGCAACGGTTTCGCGAGATCTCGCGAGATCCCGACTCACCTTGGCGCGACCTCGCTGCGTATCTGATCGCCCGAGCCTTGATCAGGGACGGTCAGTTCAACGCCGCGAACCAGGAGCTGGAACGAATCCTCGCTGCACCCCGTCTCGACGAGTGGCACGAGCCTGCCCGACGGTTGTTGGCTTTCAGCCGCTTGCGCGGCGCTCCCGCGGGGCGCCTCGAGGAGCTGACTCGCCAATTGTTGGCGACTCGACTCGAGGCTCCATTACGCCAGAACCTGACTGACTATCTATGGCTGCTGGACCACGACCAAGGCGACAGCACTCTTCGCGACTGGATGCAGACGATGCGCCTCTTGATGGACGAGCCTGCGCCCGCCCCGGCGGTCGCCCTCGAGCTACCGGTCGGCTTGCCGCGGCTGACCGCGGCGCTGGTCACCGCAACCGGTGACACACCGGGGCTCGAGGTCCTGCTCGCGGCGGCGACCGAGATCTCATCAGACTCGCCTGCATTTCTTACCACGGCATATCACCGCAGTCGGCTGTTGGTTGCGACGGGCCGGCTGGAGGAGGCCCGGACCACTCTCGATTGGATATTGAATGATTCTCCGGCAGAGCTTTCGGCGGCGGATCAAAATCGCCTGCGGCTGTTGCGGGCCGAGATCACCCCAGAGCTCGACGACTATTTACGCCTGGTCGCCCTCGAGCCGCTCGGCCTGGGATGGGATGACGGCAGCAGCACGGTGCCGGGGAATCCGGTATCGGTGTTCCCAACCTACCGCCTCGGGCAACCTTTAATACCGGATTCAGCAGTCGAGCTGTTGAACCACGGACTCCACACCACCGAGCTGTTGCGGCTGGTCGAAGGTGATGTGCTGCCCGATCCTTGGCGAAAGCGACTGACCCTGGCGACTTGGACTCGGGCGGTGGTCATCGGTGAAGACAAGATCGCCCGCGCCATAGCGCCTCTCGTCAGCACTCTCGCTCCCGAGCTCGCCGACGAGATGACCGCCTACCTCGAAGCCGGGCCGGAAGATCGTCAATTCGCCGCGGTGTGGACCTTGCTGAGGTTTCCGGGGCTGTCCCCCGTCTTACGCTGGAACGTCGGCCGACGCACTCCGGTCGGCGAGAGGGACTCGTTGCGTGACAACGGCTGGTGCGCTGATGTCCTCGCCCAGCACGAGCTGCCGAAACAGATCGTGCGCGACGCCGACCAGATTGACGCGGTTCATGCCAGCTGGCCCTCAGAGGGGCGGATCCCCGCGTCGCCAGATTACCTCGGTCGTCTGGTTTTGTCTCGAGCTGAAAATCACCCGGAGGATTCGCGGCTGGCCGAAGCCCTGCATCGCGTCGTCGAAGCTACCCGCTATGGCTGCGGCTTCGGAGGCTACGGCGAGATGTCGCGGGCCGCGTTCCAGCTTTTGCACCAGCGATTCCCCGACAGTCCATGGGCCGAGCAGACGCCTTATTGGTTCGATTCGTAACTTGGAATCCGCGTCCGCTCAGTGTCCAAAGCGGAAGGGCCGACACGAGGTCGGCCTTTTATCTAGGCGAACTGCGCTACCTCCGTCGACTCGGTCATCGCGGCGGTGGCGCTGACGCCACCGGAGATTACTTCCCGCACCTGATCGAAGTAACCCGTTCCGACTTCACGCTGGTGACGGGTCGCGGTGTAGCCCTGTCTCTCGTTGGCGAATTCGGCCTCTTGTAACTCGGAGTAAGCAGCCATGCCGCGATCCCGGTAGCCACTGGCGAGCTCGAACATGCTGTGATTGAGTGCATGAAAACCGGCCAAGGTGACAAATTGGAATCGATAACCCATGGCGCCGAGCTCACGCTGGAACTTGGCGATGGTGGCCGAGTCGAGATTTCGCTTCCAGTTGAACGACGGGGAACAGTTGTAGGCCAGCAGCTTGGACGGGAAACGCTGCCGAATGGCCTCTGCGAAACGCCGCGCCTCGGCGAGGTCGGGCGTCGAGGTCTCGCACCAGATCAGATCGGCATAGGGTGCGTAGGCCAAACCGCGAGCGATAGCCGTGTCGTTGCCCCCGGTGATGCCGTAGAAACCCTCGGGGGTACGCTCGCCAGTCATGGTGGCATGGTCGTAGGGATCAACGTCACTGGTCATCAAGCGAGCGCTCTGGGCGTCGGTGCGGGCGACGATGATCGTCGGCACGTCGAGCACGTCGGCCGCCAGACGGGCCGCCACCAGCGTCTGGATGAACTGCCGCGTTGGTACCAACACCTTACCGCCGAGGTGGCCGCACTTCTTCTCCGACGCCAGCTGGTCTTCGAAATGAACCCCCGCGGCGCCAGCTTCGATCATCGCTTTCATCAGCTCGAAGGCATGTAACGGGCCACCGAAACCGGCTTCGGCGTCGGCCACGATCGGCGCCAGCCAGCTGATCTCGTCGTCACCTTCGGCATGTTGGATCTGGTCGGCCCGCATCAAGGTTTTGTTGATGCGACGCACCACCTCCGGCACGCTGTTGACCGGATAGAGACTTTGATCCGGATACATCTGACCGGAGAGGTTGGCGTCCGCCGCCACCTGCCAACCGCTGAGATAAATCGCCTTGAGACCAGCCTTGATCTGCTGCATGGCCTGGTTGCCGGTCAAGGCGCCGAGCGCATTGACGTAATCTTCGGTCTGCAACAGGTGCCAGAGACGTTGGGCGCCAAGCTCCGCCAGGGTATGCCGGACTTGGACCGACCCGCGAAGCTTCCTCACCTGGGTCGACTCGTAGGGACGCTCGACAGCGGCCCAACGTGGGTTCATCTCCCAATCTTTGGTGATAGGGCAAGCGCTTTCAGTCAACATGATCTCAATTCTCCTTGTTGATGAAGGTTCTGCATTCCACGCATGGGGATTGATTGAGTCAATTCAGTCGGCCAGGTCTGAGGCCGAAGCCAGGAACGGCGCCAAATCGCGGCGCAGGAAAATCCTCGCCGCGTCGTCCTTCGCGACCGCGAAGGCGGCCTTGGCTCGCGCCACCGCGTCGGGTGAAGCGGCGCCGAGAGTCTGTTCGACATCGCGGTGGATCCGGTTGAGCTCCTCGTCGAAGGTCCGTAGCACGAGGTCTTCGGTCACCGCCGACCCGTCGTCCAGATGTACGCCGTGCGCCAGCCACTGCCAGGTCTGGGCCCGGGAGATCTCGAGGGTCGCCAGATCTTCCATCAAGTCGTCCCAGGCGACACAGCCGAGACCGCGGTTCCAGCCTTCGAGATAACCGATGCCAACACGCAGATTGGTGCGTAGGCCCGCCATGGTTCGCGGACCGGTCGAGTCCGGCAGCAGATCGGGATAGAGATTAGCCGCGGGATCAACGACATCGAGTTGATGGTCGCGCTCGAAGGCTGACATCGCGGCGCCGATGAAATAAGGATGAGAGACCCAGCAGCCGTCATGACCGAGGCTCGCCTCGAGCTGCTTGTCGGCCAAGACTTTGGCTGTCTGCTGCTGCCGACGCTGCTCGCTTTTGCCAGGGGTGAAGGCAGCCATGCCACCGATGGCAAACGCTCCTCGGCGATGGCAAATCTGCACCAGGCGTTGGGCATAGGCCCGCATCCAGGGACGCTCCATATCGATCGACGCACGGTCGGCGAGCACTCTGTCCGGATGCCGCCGGAGCACTTTGATGTCGCTGAAGATTTTATCCCAGCGGCCGACATTGAGCCCCGCCGCGTGCTGCCTGATCTCGACGAGGATCTCCTCCATCTGGAACGCTGCCGGCAGGGTTTCGATCAAGAAGGTGGCGCGCAGAGTCCCCACCGGTAACCCTAGCTCGGTCTGCAAGGCGCAGAACAGCTGATTCCACCAGCGCGCCTCGAGGTGATGTTCACACTTGGGAATGTAGAATTTGGGTGTGCGGCCACGGGCCAGCAGCGCCTCGGCGGCGTGGACCATGGTGAGGGTGAGATCCATCAATCCACCACACACCGGGCGCCCGTCGATGCAGAGGTTGGACTCTTCGAGGTGCAGGCCACGGACCCGCACCATCATGACGGCGCTGTCGTCGGGGTCGAGGGTGTAGAGTGATTCCGGAGAGCCGCCCTGCGCTGGCTGAATGAAAGTTAGTGTGCCCTCAGCAGCTTGCTTGACGTTGTGGACGCCGTTGATCACATTACGCCACGTCGGCTTCATGGAGTCTTCGAAGTCGAGCATCGCAGTATCGGCGCGATCCCCCGCCGCATTGCGACTCAGCATGTTGATCACCATCTTGGCGTGGTTCACAGGCCCGGTGATCTCCACCCGACGGCGGCGAAGATCCGGCGGGATCGGCGCCACGCACCAATTGCCAGCAACCGCCTCGGACGCGAGATCCAGATATCCGGGCAGGTCACCGGCATCAACGGCTGCCTGCCGTCGATCACGTTCGGCCAACAGCTCGCGACGTCGATCGTCGAAACGTCGATGCAGCTTGGCGATCAAGCCGTGGGCGGGGGTCGTCAACACCTCTAGGGCCGCCGGTGTCGCCGCGGCCCGGTAGAGCTGGACACCTTCACCCAGCTTAGTCCAGACAAGCCTCTCCTGTTCGGTCGCGATGGTCGTCACCGGTTCTACCTCCTGGCCTCTGCGGGCGCGTTTCCGTTCCTCTTGTGGCGGTCCAGGCGCTGTTGAACGCAAGCGACATTGTAGCCATTAGCGAAATTTCAAGTCAAGCGTAATTACGCTAAATACTCAAATCCGCTGACACCCACCATTACTGGTAGACTCCATTCGCGATGCACATGGACCCCAGCAGCCTGCGTTACATCCTTGGCCTGAAACTCCGGAAGTTTCGCCAGAAGAAGGACTTGGGTCTCAAGGACATAGCCGCCCGAGCCGATCTATCGATCTCTTATCTGAGTGAAATCGAAAAGGGCCGCAAGTATCCCAAGCCGGTGAAGCTGCTCGCTCTGGCGCAGGCCTTGGGGGTATCGTTCGACGAGCTCGTGTCGCTCAAGGTCGACGATGAGCTCGGGCCGATCACCGATATCCTGGACTCACCCTTTATCCGCGAGTTTCCCTTCCACCTCTATGGCATCGAGATGGAACGACTGCTGCAACTGGTCACTGAAGCGCCGTCCAAAGCGACGGCGCTCATTCGCACCGCGCTCGAGATCAATCACACCTATGACATTCAGGTGGAGCACTTCTTGTTCGCGGCTTTGCGCTCGTACCAGCACATGCACCAGAACTACTTCGCGGACATCGAGCGGGCTGCCACCAAGTTTCTCGACGGGCATCGGACAACCTATGGCGAGGTCTCGGCAGAGACCCTCAAGGCGAGGCTCGCCGATGAGTATGGCACCAGGGTCGTCTACAAGAGCTTTGAGCATTTTCCGGCCTTGCAGACGCTGCGCTCGGTGCGGATCCCAGGTCGCAAGCCCAAGCTGCTGGTCAATGATCGGCTGCTGGCGTCACAGAAGGCCTTCAGCCTTGCCCGCGAGCTCGGCTATTCGTGCCTTGGCCTGAAGGACCGCTCGTCGACATCCTCGCCCTTGAAGGTCGAGTCTTTCGATCAGGCGATCAACGACTTCAGCGCCGCCTATTTTGCGGGAGCCGTGATGATCCCGCGCGATCCCTTGGTGGCCCATCTCGAAGCTTTCTTCAAGAGACCAAAGTGGTCAGCCAACGATTTGCTGGCCATAGCGAGTGACTATCGATCAACTCCCGAGACCTTCTTTTATCGACTGAGCCAGTTGCTGCCCAAATTCTTCGGCCTCGAACAGCTCACCTTTCTGCGCTTCACCCATGAGCCGGCGACGGCCCTCTTGAGGCTGAGCAAGATCTTGAATATGTCGCAGCTGCCGATTTTTCATGGCCTGGAGCCCGACGAGCACTACTGCCGACGGTGGACAGGGATCCGATTGCTCGAAACCTTCGCCGCCCACCAGGCCGGCGAGGGGCGCCCCCTCAGCAAAGAAGAAGGGTCGGCCGGTGACGTTATGGCGACCGCGCAACGCGCCATGTTTCAGGCCGCGGACATGGACTTCTTCGTCATTACCCTGACCCGGCCTCTGGCCTTGGTCGCGGGCAAACATAGTAGTGTCAGTCTCGGCATATTGATCGACCGGACGTTCAAGCGCCGAGTCCGCTTCTGGAACGATCCCGCCGTTCAGCAGGTGGAGGTTAATCTGACCTGTGAACGCTGCGGCCTGAGCGACGACGAATGTGACCTCCGAGCCGCGCCCCCGACGCTCTTTCGCGCTACGGAGACCCGTCGACAGCAGGAAGAACAACTGGCGGAGCTCATGGCGGAGGATCGATAGCTGCTGCCTGACGGCGCACACGGCGTTCCGTCGTAGTATGGTTTGAGCATGCGCCCACCTAGCCCTTTCCTTGGTTTCCTATCGGCACACTGTTCCTTCCTGGCACCCTGTATCCTTTCGGCTCTCAGTCTCCTCCTGGCAGCCCCAGCCACCGCGGCTGAGCAGCGGACGATCGCGATCGACATCCCGGTCGACGCAGAGGCCATCGCCGAAGCATTGCGCGACGATGGCTGGATCCGGTGGCTAGCCGACAACAAAGAAGACCTCGACATCATCATCGGCCCGGCGGCGGAGGGTGACACTGAGATCTTGGTGCGTCCGCTGCCAATCGACGACCAGGTCACGACGTTGCTTAAGGACCTCCCTGTTCGATTGAGCGCCGGCGTCCTCGAGCTCGACGGCACAGCCTATCGTCAACCCGCTCAGAACCTCGCGATACGATTGCCGCGGGCCGAAAAGACCACTTGGTTGATCTCCGGATATGGCACCGAAAAAGTCACGGACCTGGCTCGATTCATCTTGTTGAAGGAAGCCGGGGTTCGGTCGTGGGGTCGAGACCAGGCGTCCTTCGACTACATCCTCCGGGAGAGCCCATGGATCGAGCGCAGCGGGGTCTGGCGAGCCACTGAGACCGGCTTCGCTGTCGATCGCGACGGCGAGCGCAACGACTTCCCGGCACGTGACGACTACTACAGCGGGATGGAAACTCTGGCTGGCAAATCGGTGGAACTCACAGCGCCGAAAGCCATCGCATCACGGCCCGAGATCCACCGATTAGCGCGCGACCTCGACGCTGCTACCGCTGCCATGGCGAAGCTTATACCGCTCACCCTCGACCGTCCCGTGCAGGTCGTCATCGAGAGCGACCATGTGACCCAAGGTCGTTATCTCGGGGACATCGGCGAGGCTGTCTTGGCTGCCGATGGCACGGTCCACCTCGTCTTCCACACCGATGACACCCACGCCTATCTGCACCGCATCGCCTCCGCGCTCATCCGCCGCGCTAAGCTCGAGGCCACCTTGTCTCCATGGCTCCTGGAAGGCGCCGCATTGTGGCTGTCCCGGCAATGGTTCGGGCAGGATTTTGAGGCCTGGCTGCCGCGCTTTGCTAGCGCTCGCCTGCTGCCAACCGCAGACCAGCTCACCGCCAACGAACGACAAGCGGACGGCTCGGGCCCTCTGTGGGTACCGGTCGCGGCCAGCTTGGTCGACTCCGCTTCAGGCACCAGCCTGCGTCAAAAACTTGCCGCACTGCCCGATGTCCGGAAGACGCGGGCACATCTCGCTCGTCTCGCCCTGCTCCCAACGCCAACGCCGGCGCCAACATCACGACCCGAGATCCCCTTTCTCGATGGCATCTCCTTCGCCATGCTCAACCGCATTGATGGCGGGTATCACGCACCGAGTGTCAACAAGCGACTCACCCACCTCGCCGAGTTGGGAGCCAATGCGGTCTCGCTCATGCCCTTCGCCTACCAACCCTCTCCCACCGAACCCAGCCTGAGGTTCTCGAACAACCATCCGACCTCCGAGACCGATATCGGGGTACTGTTCGCCGCTCGACAGGCGCAAGCTGCTGGCTTCCAAGTGCTGTGGAAGCCGCATATCTGGATCTCAGGCGAGAGCTGGCCTGGTGATATCGCAATGCCGGACGAAGCGTCCTGGGCTGCCTGGTGGGATAGCTATCGACGTTACATTGCTCACCATGCGTTTCTCGCCGATTGGGCTGGCTGCTCTCTATTCTCGATCGGCGTTGAGCTCGGCAAGACGGTCGAGCGAGAGCGAGAGTGGCAGGAGCTCATCGCCACCGTCCGCCTGCTCTACTCGGGTGCTGTGACCTACTCCGGCAATTGGCACGGCGACTATGAACGAGCCCCGTTCTGGGATCGTCTCGACTTCGTAGGCGTCGACGCCTACTTCCCGTTGGCGGACAGCGAAGAAGCCACCCCGGAGGCCCTCGCAAGGGGCGCACGAGCGCTCGCCGACCGCCTACGCAAAGACAGCGAGCGTTTCGGCAAGCCGATCATCCTCACCGAGATCGGCTATGCGGCACGGACCGGAGCCTGGGTGGAGCCCCACCGCGAAGGAGGGGACTTCTCCGCCGAACACCAAGCACTGGCCTACCGGGCCCTTTTCGAGGCTCTCGGCCATCCCGAGTGGCTGCAAGGCATCTTCGCCTGGAAAGTCTTCAGCGCCGAACGAGGCAACCCGGACCGCCCGGACTTTCGATTCCTCGGTCGGACCGCAGAAGCAGAGGTGCGAAACTACTTCTCACCGCATGAACCGGCGACCAGCCAAACGCCGACTCGTTCGACGTCGCAATGAGTTGCGGAGGTGACGAATGAAGGATCCAGGAATCGAAGAAGTCCGGCAGGCTCGCCATGAGATCTCGAGAGAATGTGGCCATGACCTGCACAAGGTAGCTTCCTATTACAGGAAGGTAGAAGAAGAGCTGAGGCGGTCAGGGCGATTCAAGTTCGAGGAACCGCCATCAGCCCGACATGCCGGAGTTCCTGAATCGGTCGTACGGGGCCGAAAAGTCACCACCTAACCAACCCATCAAGGAGGCGCCGACCTCGATCACCGATGGGCGCTATTTTCGTTGAACTGCTGAGATAGCCCAGGAGCTGGTTGTTGGCCACTATTTATCTTGTCTTAGGCATTCGAAACCAACTCTTTGAATGCCTTGACGAACGGCTTGTAGATGCCGGACAGCTCTCGAATAATGCTGGGGTCGATTCCACTTAGCCTCATATCTACTGTTTCTGTGAACCAGCGGTATCCAGCAGTCTCCTCATCGTAGCCTTCTCGGACAGTCGCCCAGTTGACCCGGTCATTGTACGGCTCAGCCCAGATATGCTCGACCTCGTGCGGTGAGATACAGTCGACTAAACGCTCGAGGCTTCCCCCCTCCATGACGTCTGGGAAGATAGGGCATAACATTCCGTAGGTGGGGATACCGGACTCCTGGAGCTTGCGCAAAGCTCGCAACCTCGCGCTGGGTAAGGACGTGCCGACTTCGATACGTCGAGCCCAGTCGTCGCTCAAGGTCCCGATTGAAAGGCCCACCACGAAACGATCCTGATGTGCGGCGAAAAACTCGAGCCACTGAGGGCTTCCGACAATCGCGTTCTTTGTCAGAACACGGATTCTGAAAGATGTCCGTTCCAGGATCATCTCTAGGATTTTACGGGTCGTACCCGCCTTTACGAGGCGCGGGCTGAAGCCGTCGGTTAGCATCGAGAATACGAGTGTCTCGCCCCGCCCCCAGGCTTGTCGACGTCGCTCGAGCTGACGCTCAAGATTCACAATGACGTCGGGCCATTCGAAGGTAAGGGACGGTTCTTGTGCGGGAAGCAGCCGTTGGCCGATCTGCCGCTCGGTTTCTTCCGCGAATGGGCGCCGATTGATGCGGAGGTAGTTACCTGCGTTCGAAGAACAGTACCGACAGCCGAAGCCACATAGCGCCATGATGTCAAGCTTATAGGTCGACAGGCGTTTCTTCGCAAAGCCCGGAGACGGCTTTACTGGATCCTTGACGCTGTTGACATAGACGACTTGGTTCTTCATTAGCTTCGAGATCCTGTGTCCTTCGTCGAAGCAACCGTGGCGCGACTCGCGTGCTCTTCGACTCTCCTCCCAATCAAATATAGTAGCCCGTCCGCGCCAAGCCTCGCACATTGGGACAACAAATGCTCAGCGATCTACTCGACCAGGTCTACGGTGCAGCATCTGCTCACAATCTTTCGCGCCCACAAGCTTCGGACCAGCCGACCGAGGTCCGCACTTCTTACTAAGAGTCAGGGCTCGAACGGAGCCGACCCGCAGAACCGGCTATGGTTCCACCGCAAGATCCAGGCTATGAAAGCCAGGCCACTAACCGGCGAAACGCCGCATGATCACCGCGCCGTTGGTGCCGCCGAAACCAAAAGAATTGGTCAGCGCCACGTCGACCGAAACTTCACGCGGGGTATGGGGCACGAAGTCGAGATCCGCCTCGGGATCCGGGTTGTCGAGATGCAGCGTTGCAGGCAACACCTGATGCTTCAGTGACAAGGCCAGAATCCCCGACTCCAGACCACCCGAGGCACCCAACAAGTGGCCGGTCGACGACTTGGTCGACGACACTGCCAGAGACTTGGCATGCTCGCCGAAGACCTGTTTGATGGCCTTCACTTCGGCCAGATCTCCAAGCTGAGTCGAGGTACCGTGGGCGTTGATGTAACCGATGCTGTCGGCGGCGACGCCGGCATCTGCTAGCGCCGCCTGCATCACCCGTGCCGCGCCGCCCCCTTCGGGATCGGGCGCCGAGATGTGGTAGGCGTCGCCGGACAGGCCGTAGCCGATCACTTCAGCGTGGATTGTCGCGCCGCGCGCCTTGGCGTGTTCGTATTCTTCCAAAACCACGGCGCCGGCGCCCTCGCCCATGACGAAGCCGTCGCGGTCCTTGTCGTAGGGGCGCGAGCCGCGCGTCGGTTCGTCGTTGAACCCGGTCGACAGCGCCCGGCAAGCGACAAAGCCGCCGATGCCGAGGCGGCAGACCGCCGCCTCCGCACCGCCGGAGACCATGACGTCGGCGTCGCCGCGCTGTATCAGCCGCATCGCGTCGCCGAGAGCATGGGCGCCGGTCGAGCATGCCGTCACCACGGAATGGTTCGGACCCTTGAAGCCGTGGCGGATCGAAACGTGGCCGGACGCCAGATTGATCAACATCGCCGGGATGACGAACGGCGACAGACGGCGCGGCCCTTTTTCGTGCAGATCGATCGAGGCGTTGTACATCGTCTGCAAGCCGCCGATGCCGGAGCCGATGAGCACCCCGGTGCGCTTGCGCGCGTCCTCGTCTTCCGGCGCCCAACCGGCGTCCCTCACCGCCTCGTCGGCGGCGGCGATGGCGTAGAGAATGAAGTCGTCGACGCGACGCTGTTCGCGCTTGTCGAGCACGTCGTCGGGGTCGAACGCGCCCTCCATGTCGGGCGCGCCGCCGCCGCGGCCGTCCTTGCGCGGCACCTCGCACGCGATCTTGCAGGCGAGGTCGTCGGTCTCAAAGTGACCGATCTTGCCCGCTCCGGACTCGCCC
>JAJCXQ010000684.1 GCA_029263355.1 Acidobacteriota bacterium
ACCCGCTCCGGCAAGATCCTCCGCGGCACCATGGTCAAGATCGCTGACGGCGGGGCTTACAAGATACCGGCTACTATCGACGACCCAGCGATTCTCGACGAGATCGCTGTGGCGTTGAGCGCGGTTGGGTATCCAATATCGGAGTCTTGACCGAGCCGCCTAGGTGGGCAGCGTCACCCTTCGCTCTCGACGTCCGGATCGTCGAATGTGATCTCCCCATTGGGGAGCTCCCAGTAAAGCCTACCGTCCCAAGTGGCGTCAACATTGGGAATGCCAAGCTCACGGTTTCGGGCACGCGCTGCTGCGACTCCCCTATGGCCGATCTCGAGGAACTTGAGACTGTTCTGGTACACCTGTGGGGACAAGACATCTTCAGGCTTCACATCTTCAGACGCAACATATTGAAACGAAACATCTTCAAACGGAAAATCTTCGGTCTTCATCGAGCTGACCTCCTTACCTCTGAGAACACCCTGAATCGAGCCTGGTTGAGAACGATGCCCACGGAACCTTCACCAGTCGCTAGCATCTCGAAACCGTTACGGCCGTTGACATATAGGTGCCACTCGTCAGCGAGTGCTTGCAAAATCGGGCCATACCTTTACCCGAGAGTGTCGTTTCGACAGGTGGCCCTCGTGGGTGCTAGCAGTTGCTGGCAGACTATTCGTATGCTAGCTTGATCCTGGTATCGGTTCGATATCTAGGCAGAGAGGAGCCCACACATGGCGAGCTTGAGTGTCCGGCGGATCGACAACGAGATCTATGAGCTGCTGAGAAGCCGTGCCGCGCAGCATGGCGTCTCGATGGAAGAAGAGGTTCGCCAGATCATCCAACGCGCTGTCGCTGCGCCCCAGCGTCTAAGTCAACTAGCTCTGGAGTGCTTTGGGCCAGAGAACGGCGTCGAGTTGGATCTTCCCGGTCGCCATCCGCACGAACCTCTAGCTTTCGACGAGTGATCGTTCTAGACACGAATATCGTGTCTGCCGTCATGGCTCGGACGCCCGTAAAAGCTGTGCTCGAATGGCTCGATCAACGGGATACTGGGGACCAGTTTCTCACGTCCATCACAATCGCCGAGATCGGCTACGGTTTGCACATCCTGCCGGCGGGTAAGCGTCGGCGGAGCCTCGAGCAGAGTTTCGAGAACTTCGTCGCCCGGGGCTTCCATCAACGTGTCCTTGACTTCGATACGCTGGCAGCTCGAGAGTACGCTGAGGTGATGGGACATCGCAGACGAATCGGGCGCCCGATGAGCATCTTGGACGGTCAGATCGCGGCGATAGCTCGATCGCGGCGATTCGCCTTAGCGACCCGCAATGTCCGTGACTTCGAAGAGTGCGGGATCGAGATAATGAACCCCTGCGATCCACGGTGAGCGGGCATTTCTCACGATCTCGACCGCATACGTGCCCATCGCTACACTACTTGAATACGTGCTTGGCACCGCCCCTACCGGGGCTCAACGCCAAGACACGCGTCGACACGCGGTGTCGGGCAAATTGTCGGCCGATAGAAGCGTTGACACGCCGGTGTCAGTCCAATTGTCGGTCGACAAACGCGTTGACACGCCGGTGCTGGTCCAATTGTCCGCCGACAAACGTCTTGACACGCGGTGTCAGCCCAATTGTCCGCCGACAAACGCGCTGGCACGCCGGTGCCGGTCCAATTGTCCGCCGACAAACGCGCTGGCAACGCGTGCTCGAGGAGTCTTAGTCGCCCACAAGGCGCCGACATCTCGTGTTGGGCCGGCCGCTGGCTGGCAAGCACATCTCGACGTGTTTCTCTGGAGCGCCGAGACTACGACCTGCCGCTAAGCCGGCGCCCAAAAGCGTGTATGCTAAACCTTACTATACGCTCTTACATACTCAAGCGTCGGAATACCATTGGGAGGCGGATAGCTTGACGATAGCAGCTTCGAAATCACGCTGGCTTCGCGATTTTTCCCGTTTCCTTCCGCTCAAGAGCCAGTTCGTACTGTCTGGAAACGTGGCGGACCTTCAGATTCTGGAAGTTGCTTCGGGAACGACTCCCGCATCCTTGGAGGGCGTCATATGCACGGAACTGATTAACCTTGGCTACGCAGGCTGCTTTGTCTATGACCCGGTTGGCGGCTTTAGGGAAGCAGAGCTGACGCCCAACCCAGCTACACTCCGCCCGGTCATCAAGGAACTCGGCCTGCAACACACCGAGGGAACGGCGCCCGCGGGAACGGCGCCGCTCGCAGAGACGTTGGGCCGGTTCGTCGAGTACCCGGGGGATCCGCTGTGCCTCGTCGTACATTTCAGCTCACGCCTCGCGATCCGTGCGGACGCGCTCAGCGAGTCGGAGCACTGGCTATTCACTCAGGCGTTTATTCTCTCGCGACAGGCGCAGCCGCGGCCTGCAGGAAAACGTCGCGAACCCTTCTTCAATACGGTGGTCTGGGTCGTCGATAAAGAGACTGACTTACCCGACTGGTTTCTGATTGACAATCCTCGTATACGGCACATCCCGATTTCGCTCCCCGACCACCATGCCCGGCGAACGATTGTTCCCTCGCTCCTTGCTTCGCTTCCAAGAATAGAGGGCATCTCGGAGGAGGCGATCGAAAGGGCCGAGACAACCTTCGTGGAAGGCACCGACGGTCTCCGCCTCGCCGATCTGAACGCCATCGTCCAGCTCGCTCGCCGCGAGGATGTTCCTATTGAACGAATCAGCGACGCGATCCGCCGCTACAAGGTGGGTGTGACCGACGACCCTTGGGCTCGGATCGATCGGAACAAAATCCGGTCAGGCTCGGATTTCATCCGACGACGACTCAAAGGGCAGGACCGAGCCGTTTCGCACGCACTCGACATCGTGAAGCGAGCCATCACTGGAGTGGCGGGCCGCGGGGGCGGTGATCGGCCACGGGGAGTGGCATTTCTTGCCGGGCCGACCGGTGTTGGGAAGACCGAGCTGGCCAAAACGATTACGAGCCTCCTCTTTGGAGACGACAATGCCTACATCCGCTTTGACATGTCGGAGTTCAGCGCCGAGCACGCAGACCAGCGTCTGATCGGTGCTCCACCTGGATATGTCGGTTACGACGCGGGCGGAGAGCTCACCAACGCGATCCGGGAACGCCCCTTCAGCGTTGTCCTATTCGACGAAATCGAGAAGGCCCATCCGCGAATTCTCGATAAGTTTCTGCAGGTTCTCGATGACGGGGTCCTCACTTCAGGGCGAGGCGACCGCGTCTACTTCTCCGAGGCGTTCATCATCTTTACCTCCAACCTCGGTGTCTACCGCACCGATGCCGACGGCGAGCGAGTCCTGAACGTATCCCCTGAGCAAAGCTACGAAGTGGTGGAGCGTAACGTCCGCTCGGAAATCGATCGCTACTTCAAACTGGTATTGAATCGTCCCGAGATCCTGAACCGGATCGGCGAGAACATCATCGTCTTCGACTTCATTCGGCCGGATGTCGCGGAGGCAATCTTCGACCAGATGGTGGCTTCGACACTGACGGATCTTCGTGAGCAAGGGTACTCGGTGCAGATTGCCGCGGAGGTTCACCTGGCGCTGCGCAGGGCGTGCATCGCGGATCTCTCGAACGGTGGCCGCGGCATTCGGAATCAGGTGGAGGTGCGCCTCTTGAATCCGCTCTCCCGTGTGCTGTTCGATCAGGAGATTCCTAGGCAGACGCCCATAGAGATTACTGATGTGAAGCTCGGACCAATCACGGAGTTGATGCTCGCCCGGCTGGAGCTGGAGTCTTGACGCTGCGGATCGCTCTCTCGCGCATCCACTACCCGATCACCGCGCTTGGGCCGGGCCGTCGTGTCGGAATCTGGGTGCAAGGGTGCTCGATTCGCTGCCCAGGTTGCATCTCGGCAGACACCTGGGCGCCGGGCTCCGAACTGCAGGATCTGGATGCCGTCATGAGTTCGCTGGAGCGTTGGCTGGCGATAGCCGACGGCATTACGGTCTCGGGCGGAGAGCCCTTCGATCAGCCGTTGGCTGTCTTCGGATTGCTCGAGCGAATCCGTAATCGATTCGACGGCGACATTCTGATCTACACAGGATATGACGCAGACGTGATCGCCGGCTGGCTCGATCGCGGAGCCGGGCTGATCGATGCCCTGATTAGCGGGCCTTATCACGGTGACTCGCCCCAGACCCTGCCACTACGTGGAAGCGACAACCAGCGACTTCACTTGCTCACGCCATTGGGGCGGGAGCGGTTTGATAGGTACCTCTCGCCGACTGACGATGCACCGCCCCCGCTCGACGTGATGTTCGACGAAGACGGCGCCGTCTGGCTAGCCGGCATTCCGCGGCAAGGTAGCTTCGAGGCACTTCGCGCTCTGCTCACCGCTTCAGGGCACCGCGTCACCACGAGTCAGGATCGCTCTGGGAGCACCGTCCGGTTGGGCCAAGTATGAGCTTCCGCCACTGCCCACGTTGTGACACGGAGCGACCGCTCACCGAGCTGCATTGCCAAGGCACGATTGATGGAGGCCCATGCAACTGGGACCTGACGTCGATTCCGATCGGCCTGCCCGTTTCCGAAGCTGCCCCTGTGGCCGCTAACGCAACGGACTCCGAACTACGTTGCCCAGGCGGTCATACCGCCAGCCCAGGTGACCTCATCTGCTCCGAATGCGGCCTGGACCTGATCACCAGCAGCGATGGAGAGGCGGCTATCTCTGCTCCAAGCGATGAAGACGACGAGCACCCGGAACACGCGATGCCGGCGGTCATCGGTGGGTGGCGACTCGAGTCCCGACTCAACGCTGCCGACGCGTTTCGCGAGACCTTCATCGTCACCGAGGTCGAACGCGGGCGCTCGGGTGTCCTCACCCTGTACTGCGTGGGCTCGGAGCCCGATCCCACGGTTCATGAAGTCCTGCGCACCATGGATGTGGATCACGTGCCTGCGCTGTTCGCGACTGGGCGCAATGAGGGTCGCTGCTACGAAGTCTGGGAACACATCAAGGGTGGAAGTCTCGCGGAACTTGCCGTCGATGCCACGGACGGCGCGCTCATACGTCGGATCGTCGACGAAATCGCCCGCGCGCTGGCTGACTTCACGCGCGTGGGCCTGCGCCACCGTGATCTGAAGCCTGACGCCATCTTGATCCGCCAAAGCGACTCCCTTGATTTGGTCATTACCGACTTCGGCACCGCCCAGCTCTCAGAGTACGACCTCGACGTTGTGTCCCCACTCGAGACCACCCGTTATATGGCGCCCGAGGCGATCATCGGCGGCGTCTCCCCGGCCTCGGATTGGTGGAGCCTCGGGATGATCGTACTTGAGCTCGTGACCCAGGGCCGGTGCTTCGAGGGCGTTCACGAAAAAGCGTTCCTGATCCACGTGATCGCAGACGGTGCGCCACTCCCTCTCGATCTGCCGCCCGATCTCGACCTGCTGCTGCGCGGCCTGCTGGCACGTGACCGAACGGAACGCTGGCAGTGGGATCAGGTGAGCGCATGGCAGCGCGGAGAACCAGTGGCAGCTCCTCACCGCGCCGAAACTTCCAGCGAGCCCGCCGGGAGCGGAAAGCAACTTGGCGACACGGAGCATTTTCGACTCTCGCACTACGCCTTCGCGGCAGCGACCGAGACCAATTGGGAGCAGGCGCGTCATCAGCTTCTGCGCGGCGAGCTCGCGACCTGGCTCGAAGAACAAGAAGCCACTGGCGAAGCGGTCGCAGCGATCCGCAACATCACCCGGCGCAATGGGCTCGACGACGACTTCAGACTCGGGCTCGCGTTGAAGGTTCTGGCGCCGAACCTCCCACTCACGGTGCGCGGAAATCTCGTAACACCCGGCTGGCTGCTTCAGAATCCGCTCGAGGGCTATCGCTTGGTGACTGGCCCTGCCCCCGCAATGCTCGAGATGCTGGGCCACAAGCAGAGCGAGGACTGGCTGGCGCGTCTTCAAGCGCGGGCGGCTGCCGTGCGCAAGCGCGCCAAGGCCCATGAGATCGAGTTCGACGAAGATCTCCTCCGGCCATGCCTCCTCACGACCTCCAGGGCTGCTCTCGCCGCAAGTTGGAACGAACGCCGAAAACTCTTCCCTGACACCGATCATCGCGGCCTCAGCGCGATTCTCGGCAGGCAACCTCTGCGCGAGGAAGATCTGATCGTCCTGTTGGGCGCCGCCGTCGGCCAGTATCGGTCGCTCGAGGAGGTACTCCAAGAGGCCCGCGAGCTTGCGGCCGCCAGCCAGCTGCCGGCACCCGACGAGAGTTTTGCCAGCGAGTTGATCCGCTTGTCACGCATCGACGTGATCCGCAGGGTTGACGCACGGATCGAGGGTTTGGCCCGCTGCGGGACCGCGCGCGTCGACGAATGGGCCGACCAATTCCGCCTGGAGCGCAAGATCCCGTTGGCCCGAGCCGTCGTGCTGCTCTCGCTCCCTGCTGACGATTGGCAGCAACCTGCCAAACATGACTACTGTGTGCGAATTCTCGAGTTCTTCGAGAAAAAGGTCTCGTTTTCGATCACCCGCGGCCCGCTGGCGCGTATGGTGATCGGTAAAACCACCGCCCGCATCGACCTGATGGAGCTCGAAACCGAGCGGCAGCCGGCCAAAGCGATCCTCAACCATCTCCTCGACCGCTCCGACGCGACCCTGTCTCTCGACCCGGAGGCCTTCCGAAAGCAGCCTCAGCTAGAGCCTCGCATGCGGCGCCTCGGCAAGCAGAACGAGCTCTACCGCCGCGATACCGGCATCGACGGCCTCTACCTCGGATTCCCGTTCCTAGTCGTCAGGCCATCCAAATCAAGCATGAAACCGCGAATCGCACCGGTGTTACTCTGGCCAGTCCGATTCACAGCCGAGATCGGCCGTCAGGGGATGTTCACCATCGCTTTTGATCGTGATCGCGAGGAGGTCCGCCTGAATCCGACTCTGGAGAACTTTCTCGGCCCCAGCGACCTATTGCGCTGGCAAGCTGCAGCTGCCGAGGTGTTGGCTGGGGACGTGCGCGAGCGAGACGTAAACGACGCATTCGCGGTGCTGGCGCCTCCCGACTCGAGGGATTTCGGCGCCCTCCCTTCGAAGGACTTGCACGTGGAAGTCGACTCACCGCAGCTCACGAGCGCAGCGGTACTCTTTCATGTCAGCTTCATGGCCCAGGCGGTGCTCGAAGATATCCGCCAACTCAAAACTATCCCGCCAGCAGGGACAGCTCTCGCCACCGCGCTGCACCTCTCCAGTCCAGAAGTTGCTCCTCGCACCGTGGCCCCCGAAGAGCCGTTGAGCTCGTTCCTCACGATGGAGAGCGACCCGTCGCAGGAACGTGTAGTGCAAGCGGCGCGAGAATCGCCGGGGCTCTTGGTGGAAGGCCCACCCGGGACCGGCAAGAGCCAGACGATCGTCAACGTGATCGCAGACTCCATAGGCCGCAAGAAGAGCATCCTCGTCGTCTGCCAGAAGTTGGCCGCCCTCGATGTGGTGCGCAAGCGCCTCGAGGGTGAAGGCCTGGCAAGCCGTATTGTGATGATCAAAGACGCCAGCAAGGATCGCCTCCCAGTGATCCGCGCGATCCGCGAGCAAATAGATCAGCTGGCGACCGAAGACCGTGGTGATCTCCAATGGAAACGCCAGCGGCAGATCGAGACCGAACGGATCGCTGGACTAGAGCAAGAGCTCAACGATCACCACCAGGGACTGCGCCGGGTCGACCCACGAACGGGATTCAGCTATCGCCAGCTTGTCGGAGAGCTCGTCGGGCTCGAGGCCAATCCGCCGGCTCCCATCGACGTCCCGACGCTGCGCGATCTCTTCGTCGACTTCAGCAGCAGGCGCGTCGCTACGCTGGAGGAGTTCTGTGCTCCGCTGATCCGGGATTGGCTAGCGGCCGACTACGAAGGGAGCCCGCTCGAGGCTCTGAAGCCCTTCGCATGGGACCCTCCGACAGTCGCAAGATTCCGGGCGTCGTTGGATACCTTCGTCGAGGCCGAGGAGCAGCGCGCCCGCATGGGGGATCGCGAAGGCCGAGTTTTCGTATTCTCCGACCCCGAAGCCGCACGCCGTTGGATCGCCGATCATGGTACCGCGTTCCACGGACTCGAAGATACCGAGGCCGCGGATCTGGCCCGCTGGATCGGGCTCTTCGAGTGCGAGGGTAAAGACCAGACTCCGGCCGAGCAGGTACGGAAAGGGTTGCAGGACTTGGTCGACGCGCTCTCCGGGCTCGAGCAGCGTGCCTTCGACGAGGAGCTTGCCGGATTCCTGGTGAGCCGCTCGACTGATGACGTCAAGATCTTAGGAGAACGCGTGCAATCGGCGCGGGCGCGAACTGGGTTTATCGGTCGACTGAATCCCATTCGATACCTGAATCAGCTTCGCGTACGCTCGGCGCTCCAGATTCTCGGACGCGAGGCCGATTCCTCAACGATGACCGACCTTGCGCATGCGATCGAGCTCGAACTGACCTTGCGCCCCAAGCGAGAAGGTGTCGCGGCTGTGCTGAAGCAGTTGGGCGAGTCGCGCACAGGGTTGGCGCAGCTCTCGCCAAAGGCGCTGCGAGCGCGGGCGGCGGGTGCTGCGAGCGCCTTGAGTCGCATTGCGAGGATCGCGCCGTGGCTGGAACACTGCCCCAACCAAGACGCGCTCATCGGTGCTGCTGTGACGGGATCGGCAAAGGCTATCGGAGCGTTTATTGACCAATTGGGTTCGGATCTTCGAGTGCACGATACGCGGGTCGCCAGCAAGTCCACACTGACCGCACTCGGCCGTTGGATGCAGGACGCCTGGGTCACCCACTGTCACACTTGTATCGAAGCCGGAGCGACGACCGATGGCGCGACAGGGGCGATCCGGCAAAAGTCGAACGGCGTGGCCGCGTATCAGAAGTTTCGAGCGAAGTCGACCACTCTGACGCCCGACGCCTGGACGCTGCTTAGTCAGTTGCACCTGGCCCGCGAGGCTCTCGCAGCGCTGCCTACCGAACAGGTCGAGGAAGAGGTTCGGCGCATCATCAATCGCGAGGCGCGACTGGCATGGAAAACCCGCCTCGAATTCGAGCAGCCGCTGCTTCTGCAAGATCCTGCGGAGCTGAAGTCTAAAGTGCGTCGCCTCGCCAAGGCGGACCTGAAGTTACGACAACTCAACCGCCACGCCCTGATCGAAGATGTGGATCACGAACACCTAGCCGATTCACGGTGGACCGGCATCACGCGCCTATCGGGGCCACGCTCCCGTCGGCTGCGCGAATTCATCGAGGCGGGAACGGATCTCGGCTTGCTGGAGTTGCGCCCCGTCTGGCTGATGAATCCCGACACCGCGAGCCGCGTGTTGCCCCTCAAGGCAGGATTGTTCGATATCGTTATTTTCGACGAAGCGTCGCAGATGCCCGTCGAGCATGCACTCCCAGCGCTCTTTCGCGGACGCATTGTGGTCGTGAGTGGAGACGAAAAGCAGCTTCCGCCAACGTCCTTTTTTTCGAGCAGAATCGAAAGCGACGAGGCGGAAGTCTACGACGGTGAGCCACTCAGCGCCGATGCGACCGAAGAAGAGCAAGAGGCAGCCGAAGAGGAGTGGAACCGACGCGAAGTGAAGGACTGCCCGGATCTTCTGAGTCTCGGCCGCACAGTTCTTCCATCAAGGACTCTAGAGATCCACTATCGATCGCGTTTCCGGGAGCTCGTGGACTTCTCCAACGCGTCGTTCTACCAGCGTAACCTTCACGTTCCAGTCACACACCCAGACTCAAAAATCACTCAGGAACGGCCGATTCGGCTGATTCGAGTTGATGGTGTTTACGAGAACCAGACGAACCCGGAGGAAGCAGATCGGGTCGTCAATCTGCTTCATGACATGTGGGCGGACCCGTCCAAAGGCACTCCAACCGTTGGTGTCGTGACATTCAACCGTAAGCAGGCCGACCTCATCATCGAGCGACTCGAAACCCACGCGGAACAGGACGATGCCTTTCGGGACGCCTACGCGAAGCAGCTGCAACGGACCGTGGATGGCGAAGACGTAGGATTTTTCGTCAAGAATGTGGAGAATGTTCAAGGTGACGAACGCGACGTGATTGTCTTCTCTTCGACTTTTGGTCGCAATTCTCACGGCAACTTCCGGCGCAACTTCGGCGTGCTCGGCCAGAAAGGAGGTGAGCGCCGACTCAATGTAGCCGTAACTCGCGCACGGGATCGCATTGTGCTCGTGACATCGATCCCGATCAGCGAAGTCTCTGACCTGCTCACCACCCGCAACCGTCCAAATCGGCCCCGCGACTATCTCCAGGCCTATCTCGAATACGCCCAACGAGTGTCAGACGGCAAGCCGGATCTCGGTCGCAGGCTTCTCGATCAGATCTGTAACCGGCGAACAGAACTGGGACGGAAGCGTCTGAATGGCCATGACGCCTTCACCGGCCACGTCGCGGAATTTATTCAAGGCTTGGGCTGGACTGCTGTTCGCGGACATGAGGAAGGCCCGTTTACCCTCGATCTCGCTATTGAACACCGGACAACAGCGCAATTCGGAAACGGAATCGAGAGCGACCCTCCTCAGAGTCTGATTCTCGACACCGCTCGCGCCCGGGAAATCTGGCGTCCAAGTGTTCTAAAGGGTTCGATCCCCGTGATCCACCGTGTTTCGTCACGGTCCTGGTACCACGACCCGGGCAACGAGCAGCGACGACTCGAGCAAGCCATTTCTCGGGCGATTCAATAGGAGCAAGCTCGTGAGTGGACCCAAAGTCGTGAGAATCGTCACCAGAGAGGAACTGATCGATCGCTGCGAGGGCCTCCTCGCCCAACTGGATGGTGTCGCCAAGCACTGGACCGATGTGGGCCGGCGAAACGGTACCGTAACCGACGCCGACATCGAGCAGGTCGGCAAGGTCGGGCAGCGGCTGCGCACGCTCCTCGAAGCTGACCGCTTCAAGGAGCTTCAACTCGCGGTGCCGAAGGAGATCGCATTCCTGACATCCGACAGGGATCGCCGACTCCAGCAAGCAGCAGCAACCGCCGCATCGGCCTCGAGTCGCAGGCGACGATTTCAGATGACGGCCGAGAGCCTGCTTGCCGCCATTCGAGCACAGCCGAACAAACCTCGCTCCGCAATCATCGAAGCCCTGGAATCCGTTCGGTCAGGCTCGATCGCGGACCTCGACGAAGCAGAGCGCGCCATCGCGAGAGCGGTGGCGGAGATTGGCTCCCCGGACGCCAGCGAAACTCTCTCCGAGGCTCAACGGAACCTCGCGAAACAGCTTGGCGATGGCCTCGAGGGCGTCAGTTTCAGTTCCTGGCTGGCCGAGAATGGCAGTCCGCTCGACAAGCAACTGCGCCAAATCGACGGCTTCATCGCGGAGCTCGAACTGCGCGAGGACGGGGACGCTGCACGATCATTTACTGCGCGCGCGGAGGCGATCACGGACAGATCGTCACACGACCAGAGGCAGCTGCTAGCCGACAGTCTGTTGATAGATCTGGCGGCCCGCGCCCGGGAAGTGCGTGCTACCGAAGTGATGATCGACGAGATGGCGAGAGTACATGGAGAACTCCAGCGCATCGCCGGGAGCGAAGCCACCAAACTCGCAGCGTCGCTGGCGCGTGCGATCGACACCAGGGCGCTCGAGCAGGCTAGCCATCTGATAACTGCCGGTCGACGGCTGATCGAGGACCATCACCAAAAGCAGGCCGCGGAAAATCGACGCAAGGCCGTCTTGGGGGCACTGCAGAAGCTCGGCTACGAGGTACGTGAGGGGATGGAGACTGCAACTCCGCACGGCGGCCGTCTGGTCCTTCGCAATAGCACGACCCCTGAATATGGCGCCGAGATCAACTTGGCCGGCAACGGCGAGCGAATGCAGATGCGGCCTGTGGCGTTCCGCGCCACGGGGCAGGTGTCGAGCCAGAGCACCGACCTCGAATTCGAATCCACGTGGTGCGGTCAGTTCGACGAGATACGAGAGCTGATCGGCCGCCTCGGCGGTACCTGCAAGGTCGAACAGGCGACTCCGGTGGGAGTGGTACCGCTGAAAGTAGTGGCAACGGATCAGGAGCGCGATCGGAGAGCAGAGCTCCTCAAACAGCGCCCCAAACGCACACTCAATCGATAGCCCCGATCGAGGACGATTGCCGGAGCAGTTGGCGAGCGGATTAGTTGATCGCCTGCATACGTGCCAGCAGGAACCCCAAGACTCGCTTGGGCAAGAGAGGCACTGGTCAACTTGGCACTTTGTCCCCACCCTACCGAACCTCGGAAACGCACCTTTTGCACTCAAGAACTCGGCTTCGTTCCAACGAAAATCTCGCAGGTACCCGGTTCGACTTCGGAGTGTTCGAGGGATACGACGCTCGGCTGAAAGCCAACCTCGGTCATCAAGCGAAGCCAATCGGACCTGGCGAAGAGGCCTTCGATATGTCGGTCGTGCTCAACCTGTACCGATCCATCAATTTCACGCATCAGGTACGCATAATCGACCACGTAGCTGGAGTCTGTCGGGTCAGGATCATAAGTCCATTCCAGATAACGTAATCCCCGGCCCTCGCCATCCACACCGCCGTGATCGGTAGATGAAGAATAGTTCTCGCGAACATGATCCGGGGCGAATAGAGCTGCACCGCCAGGATTGCAGTGTAGGAAGGCCGTCTCCATGGCCTTCCTCAGATCTGATTCGGTTGTCATGTAGGCAACAGCATCGTGAACGAACACACAATCAAAGGTCCGACCGAGCCTGAGGGTTCTCATGTCGCCCTCGATGTGCTCACATTCAGGATTCAAGGCACGACTCACATTTAGCATCTCCGCTGACGGATCGACCAAGGTCATCTGGAACCGCGCTTTAAGGTACGACGCGTTGTTACCTCCTCCACAGCCAAGCTCGAGGAGTGTTCGCGCCGGTCGCTTGCAGGCAGCCAAGAGGCTCCGCTCATAGAACGTCGCTTCCTCCGCATATTCCGCCGGTGGCGAGAGCAACGGCCACCAGGACGCAAGCTCACGATAGAGTTTCGGCACTCTGCCTCACCATGGCTGACTTCAGCCACCCCGACTGCACGTGTGGATCGCCGCCCAGTAGAACCATTACGCTCTAACTATACCGGCGTCGAGGCGGTCAGAGTAAGCTCTCTTGCGCGCTAGCAGAAAACTAAAGCCGGGCAACACTTCGCGTTGCCCGCCCAGTCTCGTCAAGGGTAAAGGTCCACGCCGCTGGATCGTCAACCGGCGTCACCGGCTCGAAGATTGTCGCGTCCGCTGCTACTGGGTCGTCGGCGGAGTCGGTGCGAGTGAGGCATGTGTTGGTCGCTATTATTACAGGCCCGAAGCTACCGTACACCGATGGCTAGGGCGCCACTGAATGCCAGATCTTTCGCACCGCAGCACCGAGACCGAGATCATGGACGATCCCAACGTCGACGAAACCGACTTGCTCGGCACCCTCGACAAGTTAGCGGTCATCAATCGCATGCTGGGAGGCTTCGGCCCCAGCATCCAAGCCGTCCGTTCGTTGCTGCCCCCAGGTCAACAGCGATTCAGCTTGCTCGACGTCGGGACCGGCGGCGGCGATGGTGCGCGACGGATGCACGAGTGGGCCGCCGATCGAGGTCTCGGGGCACGGATCCGGGGGATCGACCTGTCGCGACCGAGCATCGAGCGAGCCCGTCGTCACTGCGATGAGCTGAAGAATCTGGAGTTTTCAGTACGAGACCTCATGGATCTGCCGGCGCAGGAAACCTTCGACATCGTCCATTGCGCACTTGTCCTGCATCACTTCGAGGATGCCACACCTCAGTGTCTCTGCCAGGCACCGCGACAAAGTGGGGCCATCAAGCGCCAGGATCCACACGAGACTTGGACAGGCCGATCTCGACGGGTCTCATGCTAGAATTCACTCTCGAGGAGCCGGTAGAGAACATCGCTAGCTCTTGAAGTGTCTATCACTTACGTTGGATGTCTTCGCGATGATCTCGCGGTTGATGTTTCGACCAAGTTGGACGTTCACCTCGTCAAAACATCAAATGCGTCGAGCCGTTTGGACGACCTACTCGCCAAAACATCGGATGCGTCGAGCAGTTTGGACGACCAACTCGTCAACGCATCGATGAACGACGCCTTCTCAGCCCTCAGCAAGCAGAGATCGATGCTCGACGACACCATCTGAGCGTCGCCAGAAGCCCGCTCGAGGTCGAACGACGCGGTCTGCAAGGCTCAGCGAGCCGAATGGAGCGTCGACAACGTGGTCTGCGATGGACGGCTGACTGAAACTTTGGTCGAGAACAGTCCCATCATCGACCCGATCGTCGACTGCTGGCTCGTTGACGGTTCATGAACGGTCCGGGCTTACCGGGCATTGGACCGCGCCACTCAACGCCCGGACGGGGCACTGAACGAGAAATCTGCGGTGCCGGTCTCGCCCTCAGCCACCGCAACACGTGCGCTTTGGACGCCGAGCCTCTGCTCGAGAGAGCCAGCCCGTAAGAGTGCCACCCGAATCGTACTCCTTGGTCAAAAACCAAGCTCCATGAGCCTCTCCTTTGACCGGTCACCCCAGCTCGACCTAGGTCGCTTCTTGAATCCTCAACTTCGGCGCTTCAAGGTGTGCGCGAAGTCCTGAAAGCCGATGAATTTGATCCCCCAGAACAGCGTGAGCGCGATGAAGAACCACTGGTCGAAGAGCCAGACAAAGATCGGAGAGGCCGAATAGAGACTGCGCACCGCAAGTGTGTATCGATTGGAGGCGCGGTTGATCAGCGCCGTGAAGTATTCGACCGGGTCCCCCTCATGCTCTCGGATGACCTCCGGGTCGGCGCCGATGACGAGCACAAAATGACCGAGGTGGCGGAGCGACGTCATACTGTAGGAAAAGGCAACCGCGAAGACAATGATCAAGAGGAACAACTTGACCGCTTGAGCGTCGGGGTGCAGCGACCACTCCGTGAGCGGTGACGTTGCCTGCGTGAATTGTGGCGAGCGGATGAGAACGTTGGCGGTGACGCCCATCAGGATGAGCGCTGAGGAGGCCAGTAGCGAGTTCACCATCGTCAGATTGCGCGTTTGTTGCGCCGCGGCCATGACATCACGCCGTTTGAGCAACTCTTCGATCCACGAGCGGCGGAAGAGATCGACTCGGGCCTTCGCGGCTCGACCCGGAAACAGGCGGACGAGCCACGGGTAGAAACCGTGGTAGACAGGGAAAACCAGGACGAAGACCAGCAAGCCCAGGACATCTACCGGATCCGCGAAAATGGCGAGCCACTGGAGAGGCGAATGGATCGAGCTCATTCAGAACTTTGTGTTGTTGAACGTTTCAGCCATCGTGGTGACACCGGGCGATGGCACCGAGCGATGACACCGAGCGATGACACCGAGCCATGGCACCGGCAACCTACCACGAAGAGAGCACGCCACTTGAAACCTGCCCCACCGCAAGAGTGCCCGTAAGAGTGGCAGCGTTGTCGATCAATGGTACTGCCAGCTTTTCTTCTTCGAGGCACGAATTCGGGGAATCAACTCTCGATTCCATCGGTTTGTTCCCGGGTCAACCCTCGGCACGGTCCAAGCCTTTTACCGCGGCGCGAAGGTCGGGGTTGCTCCAGCCGATAGCCAGCAGCTTGCGGGCGATCGGCGCGCCTTCTTCGACCTGCCCGAGATGCAGCAAGGCCAACGCCTGGATGTCGAGATAGCGGACAATGGGGAATCGCTGGGCGACGGGCTCGATCAACGTGACGGCTTGGCGCCAGGCATCTCGGGCATCCGAGTCGCGGCCCAGCAAGTGCAGCACATTACCCAGGCCCAGATAGGCTGCGGCAAGCTCTTTCTGAGTCCAGGTTCTGGCCTGCTGATCTGCCGGCAGCCCTTGAAGAATCGCCAGGCAGCGGCGGAAGCCGCCCTCGGCCCGGTCTAGCTGAAGCCGCATGCGGTGATTGCGCGCCAAGCCGCACGTCGGTTGAGCCAGCCGCAGGTTGTCCGGCCCGTGGAGCTCCTCCAAGCGGGTGATGGCTCGCAAATATAGGGCTTCGGCAGCCTCCAAGTCACCGCGGGCCGTATGCAGGGTCGCCAGGCAATAAAAGCTGACGGCGACCCTGCCGGACCCGTTCGAGCTCTGCTCCCAGATTCTACGGCTGCGATGGTAGAGCTCCTCGGCCTCGTCGAAGCGACCAACCGCGGTGAGCACCAACGCAAGATTGTTGAGGGAGACCGCAAGCAGGGGATCGTCGGCCTCGAGGACCGCGTCACGGATAGCCAAGGCGCTGCGAAACATGGCTTCGGCCTTGACGAACTGCCCGAGCTCCATTTCGGAGTAGGCGACGTTGTTGACGGCGGTGGCGAGCTCCGGGTGGTTGGCGGGCAACAACTGCTGTTGGATCGCCAGCGAACGTTGCAGCAGCCGATAGGAATCGCCATACCGCCCCTGATCTTGCAGCGTCATACCGAGGTTGTTGAGGGACTCCGCAACTTTGGGATGGTTATCGCCGAGTTGCGTCTGGCGGATATCCAAGGCGCGCAACAGGACGCGTTCGGCCTCCTGCAAGCGGTCGGTGCGCCGGAAGAGCACACCGAGATCGTTGAGCGTTTCAGCGACGCTGAGGTGCTCACCTCCGAAGACACGCTCACGGATTTCGAGCGCTTGCCGATAGAGCGGCTCGGCGGCGGCGAGCTCACCCTTGGCGAGTTGGTTGGCGCCGAGGTTCTGCAGGCTGTCGGCAACCACCGGGTGCTGATTGCCGAGCAGTCGCGTGCGCGCTTCGAGGGCGTTCTCGAGCAGCGGTTTGCTCTCGTCGAACAGTCTCAGATTTCCATAAACAGCACCGATGACGTCCATCAGGTTGGCTTGCACAAGAGGCTGATCGCGCAGCTCACGCTCGATCTTCGACGCTCCTTCGTCGAGCAGTTGGCGAGCGGTGACCTCCCGTCCCAAGGCCTCGGAAGGTTGCGAAACACGAAACAGATCAACCAGAAAATCCGACACCTCCTGCGCCTTGGCGCGCTCGGTCTCGGCCCGGTCCCGCTCGTTGGCAAGCTGAGCGGCTTGTTCGGTGATGCGCGCCGTCTGGCGCGCCATGGTGAACGCGAAGACCAACAGCAGGCTGAAGATCAGCCCGGTAATCGCGACCGCCAACCGGTGGCGAGATAGGAACTTCGCCGAGCGATAGCCGAATTTGTCCTGCCGGGCCATGACCGGCAGGCCCACCTGGTGGCGGCGCAGATCCTCCGCCAATTGTTCCACCGAGCTGTAGCGACGTTCCGGCTCGCGACGGAGTGCCATCACGATGATGTTGTCGAGGTCGCCTTCGAGCTGACGACGCAGCTGCTGCGTCGAAACGCCGCGCAGCTCGCTAATCCGACCTGGATCGACGTCGTCGAGATCCAGCGCGGCGCTCGGTCTGACGAGCTCGCCGCCCAACACCGCCTCGACCTGCTGGGGAGTCACTGACGTCAGCCGGTAAGGCAGACACCCGGCTGTCAGCTTGAAGAGCAGCAGGCCGAGCGCGTACACATCGACGGCGGTGGTCGTCGGTTGGCCGGCGAGTTGCTCCGGGCTGGCGTATTGCGGAGTCATGGGCTGCGCGCCGGTGTGGGTGGCCTCGGCGGTGATGGCGAACATCGTCGGGTCGAGCAGCTTGGCGATGCCAAAATCGAGCAGCTTCGGATCCCCCTCGGCAGTGACCAGGATGTTGCGGGGCTTGATGTCACGATGGACCACCAGATTGCGATGGGCGTACCGCACCGCGTCGCACACTTTGCGAAACAGTGTCAGCCGAGCGTCGATCGGAAGTCGCCGGGCATCGCAGAACGCATCGATCGGCTGGCCTTCGATGTACTCCATCACCAGGAAAGGCCGGCTCTCTGGGTGCGGACCGGGGTGGCTGGTGCCGCCATCGAGCAGGCGCGCGATGTGGGGGTGATCCAATTGGGCGAGAATCTGGCGCTCGTGGCGAAACCTGCGGGCCCAGGCGTCGCTCGGCAGGCTGGCCCGCAGCACCTTGACGGCAACCTGCCTGCGGTACACGTCGTCGCCACGCTCTGCGAGGTACACGACACCCATGCCACCCTCACCGATCGGCTTCAGGACCCGGTAGGGGCCGAAGTCGGCGCCGGCCTCGACTTTTGCCTCGTGGCCGATACCAGCCGCCGCCCTGCCGGGCCGGTCTTCCCACTTCATCGCGACGTCAAAAGCCGGATCTTCGATGAAGTTGTCCGCCTGTTCACAGGCTTCGAGCAGTTCTTCGACCTCGCGCCGCATCGCGCGATCATCGCCGCAGGCCCGGTCTAGAAATCTCCGCCGCTCAGCGATCGGCAGGTCCAGCGCCTCGGCCAAAACGGGCTCGACCCGTTGCCAGCGCTCAGCGTCCGAGGTTGCATAGAGAGGATCGAGGGCAGGTCGCATGCAAAAAACTCCGGCTGAGGTGATCCGATTTTGGCCTCGTTTCTCGCGTTAGCTCCGAGTCAGAGATCGCAGCGTTCCGGAACCCCGGATCTCGCAGTGATCAGCGTCGAGGGGCGCTCACGGGCGGTAGCCACAACAACTCGGACCCACTGGGTCCGGAACAGGAGCTGACACCATGATGACACTCGGAAGAACGACACTCGGAAAAACGACACTGGGAAGTTTGACCTGCGAAGCCACGCGGACGTGCCGTCGAACGGTCGCGATCTCAACTCTGCTCACGCTCACCTGGAGTCCCCTGGCGTGGGCACAACCAGAGCTGTGGGTGACGCCGCCGACATGGGTCGAACCGACGGTGATCGACACCGACAACGATCGGATGCGCGACGACTACTTGGACAACGTCGCGGACGCGACAAAATGGCCCGAGTTGCTCGGGCAGTCGACGACCTGGCGCTCATTCATGAATATCACCCGGGACTTCAACCTGTGGCCGGGCATTTCACTACCGCCGCTGACCGACGCCGAGCTCGAGCAGTTGGTTGGATTCACCAACGACCACGGTTTGCTGGTCGCCTTCGAAACCGGCGGTCTGCGTCTGGCTCCGGGACAGGATCCCTTGACCGCTGGCGAGGAGCAAGCAGCGCGGGAGATTCCGCTGTTGCAGCGCTGGCTCGCGGCCGACTCGGACGGCGATTCGATGCCCGATGGTCGCCTGGACTTGATCTCCGCCGATCACCCCGTGCTCATATCGTTCAACAAAATGAACGACGATCCGTCCATTCCATCGATGACGATGGCCGAGATCATCCGTGAGCTGGTCGACTACTACCAGGCGATGCAGACCGCGTTTCCCGGTATCAAGATGGGGCTCCTCGAGGGTCCGACGGCCTTCGAGGTGGCCACCGACGCAGGCTTCGTCTATTCGCCGAACAGCACCGCGATCGATCCGCCGGTACGATTCCGCGACTTCTGGAGCGATCTATTGGCCGAGATGGCGAATCGAGGACTGACCCTCGATCATTTCCTGACCGACGCCGGCCCACAAGCACCGCGGTTCGACGGCGGCAACGATGATTCGTGGGACTTCGGTCGGTTGATCGACGTCGAACGCCACATTCAGAGCACCGGCGTGCGCCACGGCCTGCTCGTTCACCCCGGGATCGACTACAACATGGTGGTGTTGCTAGACGAAGCCGAGGCCAACCGCGGCGCCTATGACATCACCCTGCGTTATGCCGAAGAGTTTCGCGCCGCGGGCGGAGCGCCTGACATCTATGCCCCGGCGAGCTGGCACAACTACCCGACCCTGGT
Source organism: Acidobacteriota bacterium (assembly GCA_029263355.1). Lineage (GTDB taxonomy): Bacteria > Acidobacteriota > Thermoanaerobaculia > Multivoradales > J023 > JAAELT01. Next base: position 19,632 of record JAJCXQ010000684.1, read on the forward strand.
CGGGCCGGAAGATGTGCCGTTCACCTGGCTGAATCTGGCCCGTGACGTGGTCGCGCTCGATACCATCGTGCGCGAGAAGGTGATCGTGCCTTATCTCAGCGATGACTTCGAGCAGAATTCTCTGGGGAGCCGCTGGAGCGCCGGCCCGGGTTGGCAGATCCTGGGCGGTGTCTTGTCCCAGACGCAGACCAGCGGCAACCGTCTCACCGAGCTGATGGGTGAGACGCTCGGTGATCTCGTCATCCGCGCGACGTTGAAGCTCACCCCGGGCGCCAACGGCTGGGCGGGTGTCCACTTCCGCAAGCAGTCCGGGGACCTCGCCTGGCACAGTGGCTACACGGTTTATGTGCGTCCCAGCGGCCTGGTCTCGCTGTACGCTCCGGGAGGCGTGCTCGCGACGTTCGATGCGGGGCTGGATCCAACCCTCGAAGCGGTCGACCTGCGGGTGGAGGCAATCGAGGATCGCCTCCGCGTTTTTGTCAACAGCGTCGAGGGCATCGACCTCATCGATTCGACCTACACCTCGGGAGTGGTCAGCCTCGACACCGTCAATCAGGCGGCTGAATACGACGACGTCCAGCTGTCTCGTTATCCGGTCGCGAGCCTGGAATTCGAGGATGACTTTGCCAGCGGCAGCCTCGGCCCCTGGGTGGACCACTCCGGCAGTTGGGCGGTCGACAATGAACAGCTGCACCAGAGCGCCACCGTGGGACTGGCCCAGATCGGGCGCGGGCCGGCGCTCGCGTCGTCACGGGTTGCGACCCGCATCAAGCTCGGCCCAGGGGGCAGTGGCTGGGCGGGCGTCACCTTGCGCCGCGCCAACCCGTCGGCGGCACCTTGGACCGAAGGTTATACGGTCTACCTGCGTCCCAACGGCACCGTGACGTTGTACAAGCCCCAGACCGAGTTGCAGATCGTCGACACCGAGCTCGACTTGAGTGAATACGTCGATCTCGAAGTGGTTGCCGAGGACCATCGCCTGGTGATCTCGGTGGGCGGTCGCCAGCTCATCAGCGAATGGGACGAAAACTTCGCGCTCGGCAGCGTTGGCCTGATCTCACTGAG
>JAJCXQ010000685.1 GCA_029263355.1 Acidobacteriota bacterium
TGTCTTGTACCTGAGAGTCGGCGACGGCGACGGCGGTTTCTCCGACCCGCGATCACGACCTCTCCCGGGTGTGTTGACGGTGCTGACCGCAGGCGAGGTCAATCGACGCGACGGACTGCCCGACCTGGCGATCGCAATCGACGGCATCGAGGGCGCCGTATTACTAGTGTTCGAATCACCAGCCGGCGCCTTCGACGCCAAACCCGAACGTTTCGGACTGCCGGCCACCCCCGACGAGCTGCATCTCGAGAAACTCGACGACGATGCAGGCAACTTGATCTCGGGCAACCTCGGAGTCGGTGTCCGCGCAGTTACCGACGGCAGCGTGCTCGGCAATCGCATCGGCGTCACCACCAGTGGCGGTGACGCAGGCAACACTGGCGACGGGGTTACGACCGGTGGTGTCCGTGTCGCCATTGGCGGCACAGCAACCGGAGAAGCCAACGTCATTGCCTACAACGACGGTGATGGTGTGACAGTGACAGACTCCGGCACACTCAACACCATCTCCGGCAATTCCATCTTCGACAACGACGGGCTCGGCATCGACCTCGACGACGACGGCGTCACCGCCAACGACCCTGGCGATCCGGACGTCGGATCCAACAACCTGCAGAACTTTCCCGTCCTCACCGCTGCCAACCCTGCTGCCCGCACCGTCACTGGATCGCTCGACAGCAATGACGGCGCACTCAATGTCATCGACGTCTACGCCAGCACCAGCTGTGACGCCTCTGGCAACGGCGAAGGCGGCATCTACTTGGGCTCAGGCATCGTCGCCACCATCGACGGCGTAGCCGAAGCCTTCACCGTCACCGGCACGGCGACGTTCAGTGCCGGCGACGCCATTACCGCCACCGCCACCAGCCCGGGCGGATCCACCTCAGAGTTTTCCACCTGCGTCGACGCAATCGCCGTCCAAATCGAGCTCTTCAGCGACGGCTTCGAGTCCGGCGATACAACGGCTTGGGGCAGCTGATCGAGTGCCCAACTCTGCCCCCTCACGGTCATCGGAACGCCATATTCGCTCGACACACTCCAGAGCATGTCGAAACACAACGAACCGAATCCCTTTCCCCTCGAGCGCCCCAGCCTACTGGCGGTGGTCGCCTGGTTCAGTGCCTGGGCCGGGCTGAGTGGCGTCCTTGCGTTTCAGATCGGACTCGACCTCGGATTCCGCGAGGATCTGCCGCCTTACATTGTCGGGTCGCTGGTGATAGCAGGCGGCATCTCAGGTTGGATTCTCAACCAGCCACTGCGCAACGCTGTGGTGCAGAAACGGCGGGTCCGCGCGGCGTTTCTTGGACTGACAACAGCCCTCATTGCGCTCGAGATGGCAGTGACTTTCGTGATTCTTCTGACGCAGCACAGCGGCAGCGACGAGGTGCCGTTTACTGTGGCTTGGCTCTTTGCGCCGCTCTTTGCCAGCCCCCTGCTCTTAACTGCTGGACCCCTCAGCGGCCTGGGACTCGTGGCCGCTGCTGGTTGGACCAACCATCGGTCAAAAAACCTGCCGGACGTCCTGACGACTTGAGGACCATTAGTTCAACTGATATTCGAGCTCGTAACGATGCTCATCGTCCTCGATGATAATTTTCATCGTACCGGTGAGCCCCTCGAGCTCGCCGGTGCCTGAATCCGGCACCACCAAGATTGTGGCCTGCGGTGCGCCGCGGGTCATCAAACCACTGTGCTGGAGCACGAAGCTGCCACTGTGGCCACCCAGCGTACCGGTGACCTTCTCGATCGCTACATAACCCGCCGAGCCTTGCACTGGCGAGACGGCACTTAGCATTTCACCTTGGCTGGTCGCTTCGAGATCACCTGAGAACTGCTTGTCGATCGACATCCGGCCTAGTTTGGCTCCGTCGGACGTGTCTTCGGTCCCCTGCGGGGCAAGCTTGATCTCAAAGGTTCCTTTGGCATGGCTCATCGTGACAGCTTCCTGTGGCGTGGTTGAATCCGGAGGAGAGGATTGCGCATAACTCGTGGTGAGCATTGATGCGCTGAGACAAATTCCGATGAGTGAGCCCAGCATCCGGGCGACTCGTGGGTAAGAGTTGATGCACATCGTGGTGTCCTTGATTGATTGATCATTGCCCAGGTTACCACTTGGAGAGCTCCCGTGATCGAGTCAACGCACCACCCAGCCTCCGATGCCAGTAAAATAGCGCCCATGCGAAACCAACTCCTCGTTCTCTTCGCCGCCCTCTGTTTACCCGCGAGCACTACCCTCGCCCAGAAAACTGTCTCCAAACAAGCCATTGAGCTACGTAACCACGGCATCGCCGAGCTCGAGAACGAGAAACCAGAGCTGGCAGAGGAGCCTTTTCGCCAACTCGCGGAATTGCTGCCCAAAGATCCAATCGGCTTGGGAAACCTCGCCATCGCTGAGCTCAGGCAACAGAAGAACGACGCTGCAATCGCGACCATTGACCGAGCTCTGGAACTGGCTCCCGGGCGAGCGGATCTGCTGGCGATCAAATCCGAAGTGCTGCAGTGGACCGGCGACCTCGAAGGCGCTCTAGAACTGATGGAGCAAGCCGCCGGCGCCGCCCCCGAGGATCTGGAGATCCTCTACGCTGCCTATCAGCTCGCCAACACCCTCCGCACGGACGCTGCTGAAGCAGTGGCGGATGACGTTCTGCGGCGTTTGGCCCGACTGCGGCCGGAGAACGTAGTAGTGGTGATGCAACTCGGCCAGCGAGCGATCGCCGCTGGTGACCGTCCACTCGCGACCGCGGCGTTCCTGCGTATCGAACAGCTACTGTGGCAAGTTGACGCGATGGCCAATCGCGCCCTCGGCATGGTGAAAGAAGCCCTGAAAGGTGACGACGTGTCGAAAGCGCGCGTGCCGGCGATCCGCCTCGGTAACGTGCTCAAGGTGAGCGCCATGCATCGCGAGAGTCAACGCGAGCTCAAAACCGGTATCCAAGGCATTCCGATCTTCCGTTTTCTCGATCAGCAGGAGATCGACGCCTTTGGTGATCCCCTCGAGATCGAACTCGCCGGGACCCGCCTCGACGAGCGCCCAACCGCCGGTCGCGCCCTGGCGTTAGGAGACTTCGACGGCGACGGCAAAGCGGATCTGGCCCGTATCCGAGCGGACGTCGAGAACGCGGCGACCCTCGAAGTACGACCCGCGGTCGGCGGCTGGAAGGTGTCGAATGAGTACCCAGCCAACGGACTCGACGAGCTTCTAACCACCGATCTCGATAACGACGGTCACCTCGACTTGGTCGCCAGCGGCGCCGACCATGGCATGGTCTGGCTGGGAGCTGGTGACGGCAGCTTCGCCGCGGCCCCCGAAGCCCACGGCCTGGCCGCCGCTGGAGCGAGCGCGACGACGGTGATCGACTTCGACATCGAAGGTGACCTCGACCTGGCGATGACCGGCGGCGCGGCCGGGCCAGGAGATCTTTATCGCAACAGCCTGGAAGGAGCTCTCGAGCGAGTCGGCACCCGCTCTTTGCCGCGTCTGCCGGTCGACCGCGGCCGCGCCATCGTCGCCAGTGACCTCGATCGCGACGGGGATCTCGATCTGTTGATCGGCCACGCCCGTGGTTTGACCTGGGTCGACAACCTACGCCAAGGCCGCTTCGTCGACCGCAGCGTCCGCGCTGGACTGCGCCCCTCCCAGGCCCTCGACGCCGCAATCAGCGTCGACCTCGACAACGATGGCTTGCCCGATCTGATCGGTGGCGGCGCCGGTGGCGTCCAAGCCTGGCACAATGGTGTGCCCCACAGTGTTCCACCCGACAGCCCTCAGCATGGTCACGGCGGCCGTTTCGAGCCCTGGAGCTTGTCCGGCCTTCCGTCCCAGGCCGCGGTGACCTCATTACACGCCCTCGACGCTGACAACGACGGTCGCCTCGACCTCGCCGCCGCCGGCCCAGGCGGGGTCTGGATCCTGGCGCAGAAGCCGACCGCGGACGGCCCAAGTTTCGAAGCCACGCCGATCACCGATGGTCCAACAACAGCGGCAGCGGTCACTAGCGCCGACCTCGACCTCGACGGCGACCTCGACGTGATCGTCGCTGGCCCCGAGGGCTTACACTGGCTCGAGAACCGCGGTGGCAGCACCAACGGTTGGCTCACCGTGCGGCTGCGCGGCCTCGACAAAGGCAACAGCAAGAACAACTTCTACGGCGTCGGCTCAACAGTGGAAGTGTCGAGCGGCCGGGCTTATCAATTCCGTGAGGCGACCGGTGATGTGGTCCACTTTGGCATCGGCCAGGAGGAGGCAGCCGATGTGCTGAGAGTGGTGTGGACCAACGGTGTACCGCAGAATCGACTCCAGGTGGAAGGCCAGCAGCGACTGGTGGAAGAACAGCTACTCAAGGGCAGCTGCCCCTTCCTCTACGCCTGGGACGGTGAACGCTTCGCCTTCGTCTCCGATCTGCTGTGGGGCGCGCCCCTCGGTCTACCGGTCGCCCCCGGCGCTTACGCTGGCAGTCATCCGCAAGAAATTGTCCGTCTCGACGTCGAGCCGGTTGATGGCCTCTACCAGTTACGGATCACCGAGGAACTGTGGGAAGCAGCCTACTTCGACGTCACCCGGCTGTGGGTAGTGGACACCCCGCAGGAGCTCGAGGTGGCGAGTAATCTGCGCATCGTCCCCGGCGACCCCATCCCCAACGGCGAGCCTACGGAGCGAGTCCTCGCCAGTCGTGATCTCCGACCGGTGGCCCGCGCCTGGGACGGCGCCGGTCGCGACGTGACGCACCAAGTCCAACGTCGCGACGAGGTTTACGCCGACGGCTACGCCCAGAGTCGTTACCAAGGCGTCGCCGCCGAACCCTGGACCTTCACCTTCGACCTCGGCGCAGCCCCCAACGGCCCGGTTCGCTTGCATCTCGACGGCTGGATCTTCCCCGCCGACGCCAGTCTCAACCTGGCGGTGGCACAGCGCAGTGATCTCCCCAACCTGCCGCCTCGGCTCGAGGTCGAAACCGCCGATGGCTGGCAGGAGCTGATCCCCAATATGGGCCACCCCGCCGGCAAAACCAAAACGATGGTCGTCGATACGCCACCACTGCCTGCCGGCGCCACCAAGCTACGCATGGTCACCTCTCTGTGGTTACATTGGGATCGCATCGCTTGGACAACCACCCCCGCCGACCACGCGCCGATCGTCCGCGCCAAGCTCGCGCCGACCACCGCCGACCTGCGCTACCGCGGCTATTCCGCTCTGGTGCGGGAAAGCCCCAACGCCCCCCACAGCTTCGACTATGCCAACGTCCGCACCGAGTCGCCATGGATCCCCTTCCCCGGCAACTACACTCGATATGGCGACGTCCGCCAGCTGCTCACCGATCCCGACGACTTTCTGGTCATCTTGGCGCCAGGCGACGAGATCGCCCTCACCTTCGACGCCAGCGAGCTACCGCCACCAGCACCCGGTTTTCATCGTACCCTCTTCCTCGAAAGTCACGGTTGGGACAAAGACGCCGACCGCAACACCTTCGAGGCCCAGCAGCTCGAGCCGCTTCCGTTCCGCGCCATGACCGGTTACCCCTTCGCGGAAGGTGAATCGTATCCCGACACCCCAGCTCATCGGGCCTACAAGGATGAGTGGCTGACGCGGCAGCTCAACTGAACCCAGCGTCGGCAGCTACACCACCGCGCAGGCCCTCGAACGATGGCCTGCGCTCGAGACGAACACGCGGCCTTGGTGATCTCACCTATTCTTCCCTCGCGGACCATTTAATCGAGGCAATACGGCGGGTTGCTGCCGCTGAAACATCGCCTCCTGGGAGCTTTGATTCTCGGTGCGCGTCACATCCGAGGCTCGGATGGAACAGTTACTGAAGAAACCAAATAGGTGGCGGGTTGATATGATCAGATCCCCTGGCGGCGTGCCCCAACCTTGCGAGAGATACACCGTACTACGAGAAGTACATCGTACTATGACCAGCGCCCCCCGTCGGCAACGACGTCTACGGCAAAACCGACGAGGAGTCGACCATGTCAGAGGAAGCCAGCACTGAGCTCGAGAACAAAACTCGCGGATCGTTTGGCCTACGAGAACGCTGCATCGCTGCAATCGCCTTCTTTCCAGCTGTGGTGGGTCTCAGCATGTTACCCCTGCAACCACCCGCGGTGGTGGACGCAAATGCGCCAGCGACCGAATTCTCAGGCGCCCGGGCAATCGAGCACCTCGAAGTCATCGCTGCGGCCCCACACCCGATAGGGACCCTCGCCCATGCCGAGGTGCGAGACTACATCGTCAACCAGATTGCGGCGATGGGACTCGAGCCCGAGGTTCAGAACGACACTGTCGTCACCGAGCTTTACGGTCAACCCGTGGCGGCAAAAGTCAGCAACGTCTTGACGCGAATCCCTGGCAAGAACAGCAAATCCGCTGTGCTGCTGATGGCCCACTACGACTCGGTACCCAACAGCCCCGGAGCTAGTGACAACGGCGCCGGAGTGGCGGTCTTGCTGGAAACTCTGCGAGCGCTTCGGGCAGGCCCGCTGCTAAGGAATGACGTCATCTTCCTGTTCACTGATGGTGAAGAGATTGGCCTCATCGGAGCCACCGCCTTCCAGGAGAATCACCCCTGGCGGTCCGACGTTAGCTTGATTATCAATTTTGAGGCCCGTGGCGCCGGTGGTCCCTCGATCATGTTCGAGACCAGTGCTGGCAACAGCAACTTGATAGAACAATTCGCGTCGTTCGCTTCCCGGCCAGTGGCAAGCTCATATTCCTACGATATTTACCGCTTCCTTCCCAACGACACCGATTTTTCGGTGTTCAAGCAGTCTGCCAAAAACGGGTTGAATTTTGCCTTTATCGACGATCTTGCTGCCTATCACTCGCGGTTGGACTCAATCGACCGAATGGACCCCCGCAGCCTGCAGCACCACGGCGCCTACGCCTTGGATCTGAGTCGAGGCTTTGGCGAAATAGATTTCGAAACCATCGAATCAGGGGCAAATGGCATCTATTTCAACCTCCCGGGCCTGGGCTTGATCGCTTACTCGACTGGCTGGGCACTACCGCTGGTGGCGGTGCTCATCGTCATGACAGGGGTCCTGTTCTATCTGGGTTTCTCGAGAGGACGTTTCTCTCCCGGCCGTGTTTTCCTCGGCCTCATTGCAGGTCCCGTGGCGATCGGTCTTGCGGCACTCACCGTGTGGCTCGTTCACCTCGGCCTTTTTGGTGCGCTGGTCGCCGGACGAGGAATGCTGGGCTCACCGGCCCTCTATCGTCTTGGCCTCGCACTCGTCGCCCTCGCGGTGACGGTCATCGTCCTATCTGTCGTCGGCAAGAAGCTCGGCCTAGCGAATTTGAGCGCTGGCGCCGCAATTTTGTGGCTGCTGCTGGCAGTAGCAACAGCCCTCTATTTGCCCTCGTCGAGCTACCTGATGAGTTGGCCGTTGCTGTTCGCGCTGGCCAGCTTGTTTCTGCTCCTGCAGGCGCCCAAGGCGGAAGCTCTGCCGTTACGGACCGGTCTTCTGCTCCTGCTCTTGGTCGTACCGACCGTCCTGCTGTGGGCCCCGGTCGTTACTCTAGTGGGATCAGCTTTCGGCGCCAGCGCCGCGGTTCTTCTGGCGACCCTCACAGGTCTTGCTGTGAGCTCCTCGCCCCTCCAGGCGAGGCTGCTGGCAGCAGAGCGTCGAAGCTGGATGCTGCCGATGGCGATCTTGGTGATCGGCCTGGGGATGTCTCTCGTGGTGGCTGCCGGCGCTGGCCACGACGCCAAGCGGCCGCGCACCAACAGTGTCTTCTATGCCTTGGATTCGGTGAATGAGACGGCGATTTGGGCAACCATGGATCGGCAAGTCGACGACTGGACCTCACAGTTCCTGCCCGGCGACGTTCAAACTCGGCCCCTTGTTGGTTTCTTTGGTTCCGAGCCCAAGGTTCTGGCCGTTGATGCTCCAGTGGTTGCTCTGTCGGCTCCGGCGATCACGCTGCCGGCGCCGGAGCCAGCGCCGGAGGAGATGGATCCCAACGCACCCGCAAGCGTGTCACCGAGCGATTCGACGCCCGCAGCAACACCCTCCCCGGAGGAAGAGGCACTCGGCGCCGGAAGGCGACTCAGCCTGCGCGTCATGTCGACCCGGCAGGCCGGCGAGATGGCTGTCGGCCTACAATCCAAGTCAAAGCTCACGCGCTTGACGATCGACGGCCAAGAAGTAGATCTCGAGCGATTTTCGCGCAAGGAAGACGCTCCGCCCTACTCCTGGCGTGTGCGTCTTTACGGCCTCGCGGCGGACGGCTGGCAATTCGAGATCGAGCTCGATGGCAGGGAACCCCTGACCGCCACCGCCGTCGATCGGGCGTATGGTTTTCCTGCAATTCCAGGCCATTCCTTTGAGCCACGACCTGCGCACCTGCGTCCGGCTTCCTATAGGCCGACCGATCTCAGCTTGGTGAAAACCGTCGTCGACTTCTGACGACGGATGAAGCAAGAGTTTGCCGAGCCGGTCGTACTTCTTCCAAGGAACCAGAACAGGCCGGCTCATCGAACGGTTTCGCTGCTTCGACCAAGCCGGCGAGACGCCGGCGCTCCCAGCAGGTGGCTTTTTCGAGCCTCAACCCTCGGGGGACGGCCGGTTGCTTGGCGATGAAGCGCCAACCGGCTAGCTACCCCCCCGTCAATCCTCAGCCGGCTCCTTGTCCGATTCACCGACGTCATGACGGTCGACAAATTCGTCGAGCAGGGCCTCCACTTCGGGATCGAGATCGTTGAACTCGATCCCCATACCACTGCGCTCACCGTCGAGCACTTCGAGGTAAACGACGGTCCCGCTGACGTCGACGATGCGCTCGCCGAGCACCAGATTGAGACTGACGACGGTGCGCAGTGGTACCGAGTGGTGAAGCTCGAGGCGAACCCCGCCGCGGGAGATATTCAGGGTACGACCGGTGGTGAGATCGGCGCGAAAACCTTCTTCGTCGACCCGGCTGACTTGGACAAGATGCACCTTGTCGATGCGTGGACTGGTGCGTCGCTCTGACATTAGGCTGCTACCTCCTGACGACGCCCCCTCGGCGCCGGAGCCGGCTGATGTGTCGGTCATTGTCCTACATGCTAGAGCGCCGGCTCGGATGGGTCAAACGAGGCGACATGACCCTGCATATCCAGTGATTTATCCACCTTTGTGGATCTTGAATCTCTGTACCGGCTTGGTCGCCATCCGGGTGCCCCGGCTACCCAAGCCACAGAAGCCAAGATCCGCGAGGTTGAACCAGTCGTCTTTTTTGCGCTGGCGTTTCATCGGCACGAAGCTCATGTGGACCAGGAACGTTGGCTCGCCGACGTAGAGGCGTTCGACCTTACCCTTTTTACCTTTGATCAGGTCGTATTCCTTGTCCTTGATGAATCCCTGGATGTGGATCTTCTTGGCCCACGGCTTCTTCTCTTCGTCGCGATAGACGTAGGTCAGGATCACACCCTCGTCTTTGCCAAACTGTTCGATCGCCAGCGCCCGCTGCCCGGCGAAGTGTTTTTCCGGCGGGTCGATGATGCGATAGGTGCCGTCGGCGGTAACAATCAGCACTTTGTCGTACTCGCTGACCGTCATCTGGTGCTTGTCCCCCTTCACCGCCGAGCCGAAGAAACCGCTTTCCGGGTCATAACTCAACTTGAGGGTCTGGCGCGCAACTTCGTGTTTGCTGATCACGTCGAACGAAGTGATCTCAGTCCGGCGGGGATAGAGGTCGCCGTACTTTTCGAGCAGCCCTTCGAGATAGGAAATGGTGGTCTTGGTGAGGGCGCGCAGCTTGCCTTTGCAAACCTTGATCGCACGGACGATGTCGTCGATCTCACGCCGCGACTTATTGATGTCGTATACCGAGATGCGGCGGATACGGATCTGCAGCAAGCGCTCGACGTCCTCGTCGGTCATCTCGCGGATGAAGAACATTCGATAGTCGTCCATACCTTCGTAGACTTCCTCACGTACCTTCTGCGAGGTGGTGGCCGTCTCGATGCGCTTGTAGACCCGATTTTCGATGAAGATCTGCTCGAGAGTCAGGAAATGCTGCTTGTCTTCGAGCTCCTGCAATTCGAGCTCCAACTCGGCCCGGATCTGCTCTCGCAGGCGCTGGGTCAAGGCGGTCAAGGCCTCGGTGACCGACAGCTCGGCCGGCCGATCGTCTTGGATGACCACGATGCTCGAGGTGATCGAGACCTCACATTGGGTGTAGGCGTAAAGTTGCGGCACCACCTCGTCGGCATAAATGCCCCGGGGCAAGTGCAGCACAATCTCGACATGCTCCGCCGTGCGATCGTCGATCGAGGCGACCTTGATTTTGCCTTTCTGGGCCGCCGTCTCGATCGAACTGATCAAGCTCTCGGTGGTCGTCGAGTAAGGGACCTGGCGCACAATAATCGTCTTGCTGTCCTTGGCGACCTCGAGTAGCCCCCGCACGCGGACTTTGCCGCGGCCATCATCGTACTCGGCGGTCTCCATCAAACCGCCCTGGCGAAAGTCCGGGAAGAGCGCGATCGGCTCCTTGCGCAACAGCTGGATCTGAGCCTGGAGCAACTCAGCAAAATTGTGCGGCAAAACCCGAGTCGACATGCCGACCGCAATGCCCTCGATGCCCAACATCAACAGCACCGGCAGCTTGACCGGAAGGAATACCGGCTCCTGTTTGCGGCCGTCGTAACTCGGCCGATATTCGGTCAGCTTCTTGTTGAACAAGGTGTCGCGGGCGAGCGGGGTAAGTCGGCACTCGATGTAACGGGCTGCCGCCGCCGGGTGGCCGGTGAGAATGCTGCCGTAATTTCCCTGGCGCTCGATGAAATACTCTTTATTGGCCAACACCACCAGGGCATCGCCAATCGACGCATCACCGTGGGGATGCAGCTTCATCGACTCGCCGATGATGTTCGCCACTTTGTGGAAACGACCGTCGTCGACGTCGAAGAGGGTGGTGAGGATCCGGCGCTGCACCGGCTTACAGCCGTCCCGCAGATCGGGGATCGCACGGTCGACGATCACATAACTCGCGTACTCGAGAAAATTCTGCCGCATCAGCGGCTCGACGTAACTCACCTCAAACCACCTCGGCGATCAAATTATCGATGATGAAGTTCTTGCGTTGCGGCGTGTTCTTGCCCATGTAGAACCCGAGAGCCTTCGACACTTCGCTCATCGCCTGGATCCGCACCTGAACGAGCCGAATGCTGCCGCCCATAAACTGCTTCATCTCGCGGGGTGAGATCTCGCCAAGACCCTTGAAACGGGTGACCTCGGGTTTGCTCAGCTCCTGCATCGCGCGTTCGCGCTCGGCCTCGGTGAAACAGTAACGGGTCTCTTTCTTGTTGCGCACTCGGAACAACGGAGTCTCGAAGATGTAGACATGCCCGCGCATCACCAACTCTTCGAAATAGCGCAGAAAGTAGGTCAGGAGCAGATTGCGGATATGCATGCCGTCGACATCGGCATCGGTCGCGATCACCACTTTTTGGTAACGCAAGTCGTCCACCGACTCCTCGATGCCGAGGGCGCGCATGATGTTGTAGAGCTCTTCGTTCTTGTAGATCGCGTCGCGCTTGAGGCCGTAACAATTGAGGGGTTTACCCTTGAGTGAAAAGATCGCCTGCGAATCGACAGCGCGAGCCTGCACCATCGAGCCGCCGGCCGAATCTCCCTCGGTGAGGAAGATGCTCGACTCCTCGGCTCCCGGCTTCTTGTCCCCCAGGTGGACTTTGCAGTCGGTCAGTTTGGGGATCCGGATGGCGGTCTTCTTGGCCCGCTCCCGGGCCTGCTTCTTGACCGCTGACAGCTCCTTGCGCAGGCGCTCGTTGGCTTCGACTTTCTTGACCAGTTCCGCCGCCACTTCGGGGTTCTTGTGCAGCCACACCACCATCGAGTCTTTCACCGCTGGCACGATCCAGCTGCGAACATCGGTTGAGCCGAGCTTGTTCTTGGTCTGACTCTCGAACACCGGCTCCTGGACTTTCACCGCCACCGCGCCGATCAAACCGTCGCGCACGTCGGGTCCAGCAAAAGACTTCTTGGCGAATTCGTTGATGCCTTTGAGCAGACCCTCGCGAAACGCACTCTGATGGGTGCCGCCGTCGGAGGTGTGCTGGCCGTTGACGAAGCTGTAATAAGTCTCGCCGTAGTTGTGGGTGTGGGTGAAGGCGAATTCGATCTGGTTGTCGCGGTGATGCATGATGTCGTAGAGCCCCGGCTCCTCACCGAGCTCTTCCGCCAGCAGATCCCGCAGACCATTTTGGCTCTTGAACAGCCGATTGTTGTACTTGATCGTCAGGCCGGTGTTGAGGAAGGCGTAATAACGCAGCCGGTGCTCAATGAACTCCTCGCGCCATGTGTAGTCGCCGAAGATCTCATGATCCGGGGTAAACCCGACAAAGGTGCCATTCGGGCTCGCCGGCTCCACCAGATCTTCCACCTTGCGCTTCTTGCCCCGGCAAAAGGTCGCGCGCCGCGACTTGCCGGAGCGCCAGGCGGCGACCTCGAAGTCCTCGGACAATGCGTTGACCGCCTTGGTGCCAACGCCGTTGAGGCCAACCGAGAACTGGAACACATCGTCGTTGTATTTGCCGCCGGTGTGCATCTTGGAGACACAGTCGACCACTTTACCGAGGGGGATGCCGCGCCCGTAATCACGCACCGTCACCTGCTCACCATCCCGCGTGATCTCGATCCGCTTGCCCTCCCCCATGATGAACTCGTCGATGGCGTTGTCGACAACTTCCTTGAGCAGGATGTAGATCCCGTCGTTGGGATTGCTCCCATTGCCGAGCCGCCCGATGTACATCCCCGTCCGCAGCCGGATATGCGCCAGGGGATCAAGAGTCAGAATCGCTTTTTCGTCGTAGGCAACCGCCTTCTTGGCCAATCTCGGCTCCTCACAGTCGTTACACACACCACCATATCTAGTACCGGAGGCCGTCCGGCAGCGGCGGGATTGTATCAGGACGCGGTAGTACGGCGTAAAGTCGTTTGATGGGCGCACCCATCGCTCCCGGGTTTATTGAACTCTGAGGGGGCGCTATACTCGGTGCGTGGCAGGAAGACTATGATCTCAACTAGGCCGACACGCGAGGAGGTATGAGATGCCGGCGCAAGTACAATTGACCTACGGTCAACTGCTAAAGGCCGTGGAGCAGATGCCCCGGCCGGAGCGTGATCGATTCGTGAGAGACGTCGTCGCACTGCGCGTGAGCACGCGAACTCCGAGACTTGCGCGAACCGAGTCCGACCTCTTGATGAAGATCAATCGAGGCGTCTCGACCGACCTCCAGAGTCGTTACGACGACCTCATCACCAAACGCCGAGACCGGTCGATCTCTCAGGTCGAGTACGACGAACTGCTGCGATTGACCGAGCGAATCGAAGAGTTGGACGCCCGGCGCGTGGAGCACCTGGCAGAGTTGGCGCGCTGGCGCCAGACTACCGTACCTGCATTGATGAAGGATCTCGGTATCAAAACGCCGCCGTATGCCTAGCAGCCGCGTCACCGCTCGGCAAAGACGTGCGGTGGGCGAGCGTGCCAGGGGCTGCTGTGAGTACTGTCGTAGCCAGGCCTCTTATTCGACGCAGTCTTTCTGCATCGAACATATTGTCCCACGGGACAAGGGCGGGCCGACAACCATGGGCAATCTGGCGCTGGCCTGCCAAGGTTGCAACAGTCACAAGCATACCAAGACCGAAGCCCTCGACCCGGTCACCAAAAGTCTGGCGCCTTTGTATGATCCGAGACGCCAGCGCTGGAGCGATCATTTCGGGTGGAACAACGACTACACGCAGATCGTCGGCTTGTCACCCACCGGCCGGGCCACGACAGAGGCGCTTCATTTGAATCGCGGGAGTTTGATCAATCTGCGCCAGATTCTTACGTCGATCGAGGAGCATCCACCGATTGAATCTGTAGATGAGCCGGCATAACACAGAGCAGGCAGCTACCCGTGGCCTCTACGGATCATGAGCAAAGTAACTCTAGTCCATCCAGCAGGATGCCCTGTACCGCTTTCAGTAGTCCAACAGAATTCGAACCGGGACTCTGGTACCGATAAACACAGGAGTACCACTGAGGATCTCAGGGTCGCTGTGAAACGCTCTTTCGTCGCGCATACTTGCCACTTTCAGCAGGTTGAAGCCTCGCGGACAGAGTATCAGGGGTCTGGCTGAATCTTAGGCCTCTGGTATGCTGAGTCTCGGAGACAGCTATGGATCATCAAAGACCAACAACCAGCCAGCTCAACGTGCAGTACATCACCGATCCGACGGGCGAGAAGACCGCTGTCATCGTTCCTCTTCGCGAGTTCGAGGAGCTCATGGAAGATTTCGAAGATCTCGCTGCCATCGCCGAGCGTCGGAACGAGCCCACTACTTCGCACAAAGATTTCGTCGCTGAACTGAGGCTAGCCGATGGCCGGTCCCGGCGTCCAATCCATTTCCCTTGAATCGCTGTGGGCCACCAAGAGACCTCCTGGTTTTTTTCAAGAGCGCTGTAGACCACTCAGAGGCCTCTTGAAATATCTTAGGAGTGCTGTGGACCGCCCCGAGGCCCTTTGAACTTTTTCCAAGGACGCTGCGAGCCGCCCAGAGGCCTCCTAAATTTTCCCAAGAGCGTTCGGGACGGTCTAAAAGCCCAAAGTCAATTTGCCAGAGCCGTTTTGGCGGTCAAAAAGATAAATAGAGATTTGCCAACATCGTTCTTGGGGGTCAAAAAGATAAATGTGGGCTTTGCCAGTGCCGTTTTGGCGGTCAAAAAGCTCAATGGCATTTTGACCACATCGTCCTGGACGGCCCACAACGCTCTTGGGGAAAATAAAAAGGACTCTGAGCGGTCAAAAAGTTCAAGAACAAGCATTTTCAGGGCCCGGAGGTCAGAATGGCTACGTTTTAATTTACTTAGGCTAATGAAAATCCAGCGGCCAACCTCATCGGTCAGTCTTGATCCGCCTTTCTCCCGCACCCCACCAAATACGTACCTGGCACCCACCAAATAGCACCCACCAAATACGTACCCACCAAATACGTACCTGGCACCGCTTCAGCAGGGCGTTTGCTTCCAGAGAAGCTAGCGACTCTAAGCTCGTGGACCAACACGGATCGCAATGCCCGGGCGAAGGCCTGAGAGTGCTTCGCGTGCGGGCTGCATCAGCGGCCTTAGGACATTGATATCGTTACTAACGGCCACCAGTACCAGGATCGCCAAATCCAAGCCGTCCAAGTTTTGTTGATGCTCGAGATTCTGATCCGAGGTGATCATCACATCGAAGCGCTCAGCAGCACGCGCAAGGAGCTTGCCGTTCTTGATGCCCGCCCACCCTATCTCGGGGACAGTCGCTACCTCATGACCCCCAAACTCCCGCTTGAGTTTCTTGGGCAGGCACTCATCAAGCAGCACTCGCACGGGCCACCAGCAGTTTCTTCGCCTGCTCCAGCACCGCGATAGCCTGCTCACGGGCCACGGTGGGGAAATCGTCCAAGAACTCTGCCAGAGGATGCCCGCCTTCGAGGTAGTCCAGCAGAGTTTGAACCGGGACTCTGGTACCGACAAACACAGGAGTTCCACTGTGGATCTCAGGGTCGCTGTGAAACGCTCTTTCGTCGCGCATATTTGCCACCTCCAGCAGGTTGAAGCCTCGCGGCCAGAGTATCATGGGTCTGGCTGAATCTAAGGCCTCTGGTATGCTGAGTCTCGGAGACAGCTATGGATAATCAAGACCAACAACCAGCCAGCTCAACGTGCAGTACATCACCGATCCGACGGGCGAGAAGACCGCCGTTATCGTTCCTATTCGCGGGTTCGAGGAACTGATGGAAGACTTCGAAGATCTCGCTGCCATCGCCGAGCGTCGGAACGAGCCCACTACTTCGCACAAAGATTTCGTCGCTGAACTGAAGCGTGATGGTCTCCTACAGGATTGAACCCCCGGGGTTCGAGAAAACTCGTTGGTAGCAAGCACGCGTACCGGATTCGGGTCGGGTCCTACGGGGATTCGTAATTCTCTAGGCAGAGCGAAGCATCCTCAGGCTCGACGCGTAGTGTGGGTACACAAACCATCCCGATCGAGGTGCACTCATGAGCTCTGCAATTCGACGATTCCATCACCCAACGGCTTTTCTGCTGTGCGCAGCTGCGGTTTACGCTGTTTCGCTCTCCATTGCCCGCTCCCTGGAGACGCTTGGCAACGCACCGGTCTTGGCTGTCGCGGTGACCGCCGATCTGGTGCTGATCGTCCCCCTCCTCTACTACTGGCTCCTCGTTCGCGGGAGGAGTTGGCCGGTGTTCAGTTGCATACCGGTATTTCTGCTCAGCCTGGTGATCGCGGCGTGGATCGTTCCCGAAGCGCACCACAGTGCCTTGAGGATGGCTAAGTTGCTGGCGGTCCCCATCGAGATCTTAGCCCTGGGGTTCCTGATGAAGCGAGGGGCCTCAATCTTCAGCGGAACCCGCGATCGAGACCACGGCGACCTCTATGAAGGCTTGCGGTCGAGCGCCATGGCGGCGACCGGAAATCGGTTGGCCGCGAACATCCTCGCTTTCGAAGCGGCGATCCTCTACTTCGCCTTGCTCTCGTGGCGCTCTCGGCCGACCGCGAGCATAGCGCCGGCCTTCAGCCATCACCGCCGTGTGCTCTACAGCACGACCTGCGCGGGCTTTGCAATGGTGATTTTGCTCGAGCTCGTGCCGGGGCACCTCTTGCTCGCATTTTCAAACCCCAACACGACGCGACTCTCCGTGACCTGAATCTCCGAGCGCCGTTCCCTGATTCGGTTCTTGACACAGTTAGTCGACACCATCCAGGTTGAGCTGATGAGCGACCCGCTCGAGAGTCGGCGCCGGGACACCGGCAAAAATCCACTTGTCGAGTCTTAAACTCTCCCCGCCAACGAGATCTTGAATGTAGCCCGTGAAGATCATGCTCAAGATGTCGCCGTTGAAATGCAGTTCGAGATTTCCGTATCGCCAGAGGGTCGCCTCTTCGAAACGTGGTCGCGTCCCCCAGTCGTCAGGGTCGGGAAAGTTGTGGAGTATCCACTCCTTGCTGCAACCCAGTTCGAGACAATCGAACTTGCCGTGCAAGACGAAGTCTCGAAGCGATATATCGATTGGATGATCAAACTTCAAGGAACGTATTTCTCGCTAGGAGCCGCCCAGTCTGCTACCCGGTAGGCCGCAACCAAGACTTGCTCTTCAGTAGATATGCCTGCGCGATGGGTGGTGCCCGACACTCTTCTCGGAGGCACTGTTCTCGGAGGCACTGTTCTCGGAGCCGAATGCAAACGTTAGCTGCCTTGTTCCGTTAGGGCCAGCGGCTCTTAACGAGGTCGCAAGCCCTGCCCGGCACCGGAAGATTTCCAAGCGCTCGAATAGTCTTGCCGCTTCCTCACGGCGGTCGGGGTTCTGATGTATCTGGCAGTAGCGCGACCAGACGAGGAAGTGCTCCATCTCGTCGAGCTGATCACTGCGAACCGCGAGTTCAGTGGTCTTTTGCTCGAGACGAGCGAAGAACTGAGGAGTTCGCCCATCAACGTCCGTGAATTCGTACAACTTCGCGAGCTCACCCGCGCTGAAGGTCAAACCTGCTCTGACGCGCCTGTTCGGATCGATAGCCAGAGCGGCGATTCCGCGCCCAACATACATCGGCGTCTCCGATTCTGCGAAGAACGGGTCCTCCGCAATCGCATCGCGCCAGTTCGTTTCTTTGACCCCGAAATGGTCGAGGACGGCTTCCGACCGCAAGAAGCCAGGTGTGACGGTCATCGGGTTCACCTTCTTTTACCACAGCTAGCCTATTCTGGAACCTCGTCTCATGTCGCACGATACACGACAACTCTGCGGCCGGAATATAGACGCGGAACATCCGGCAGAATTACATGCCCCGCACCATCACGCCAGGCACCATCACGCCAGCGAGGGAGCAGTTTCTCCCTCGCTCATCGCCGGCTCGCCGGGTCTCCGGAGACCGGCCGAACGACTATGGCAAGGTGCAGATCTCGACGGGTTCACCTGGACCCGTACCGCCTGGACCCACCTCCACATCCCGCATCATGCCGCAGTCTTCGTGAACCAGCACATGGCAGTGAATGACAAATTTGCCACTGTAGGTCAGGTACCGTTGGCGGATGCGCACCTCCCCAGGCGTCGAATCTTCGTTGGGAGGAATGGAGATCACATCCTGCCAGCGCCAGTTGGAAGGTTCATCTGGCTTGTTCGGATTGATCAGCTCGCCTACGACCTGAAACGGATTCACATGAATATGGAAGGGATGGGCCGCGCCCGATGGATTGGTTAGGTTCCATTCCTCCACCGCTTGATAGTTCACGTCGACTGCCGGTGGGTGACTGCCGTAGGCTTCCCCGTTGATCTTGAAGCCGCCAAAATGGGCGGGGAAGGTAGGATCAACTTCAAAACTGATGTCTCTGGTTTCCCCAGTCACTTCCTCGTCTGAAATCGGGGTGAGGTAACACGGCCGATAATCGGTGGAAGGGAGCGCTGGGAGTTCCCTCGGCTGCTGCTGTTCACCGATCACGACAATCTTGACCAAATCCTGGTCCTGGGTGGGTCCGGTACTACCGTTGCTACGGACGACGGCCGTCTTCTTGACCACATAGTAGGTCCCTGGATCGGGTATCTGAACTAGGAAATCGGCGCGGTTTCCCGGTGCCATGAAGTGCTCTTCAATAGGTACCGCAGGCTCACCATAGAAGGTGATGCCATCCACAGCCATTAAACTGAGGCCCTTGTTCTCTCCGGTGTAAGGTTCTCTCTCGGATCCCACTTCCTTCTCGAGGGCAACGTTCATGAACCCACGTGGCGTTCCAGTGGCATTGATGAAACGCCAACGGTGAATTTTATTGGTTTCCATGACCAACTCGGCCGAGTCAATGGAATTGACCGTAAAGCGTACTTTCGGCTGTGCAGTTCCGTACACCGCATTACCATCTGCATCCTCAATTCGGCCGTAGACCGTGTCCGAGGGCTCGCCGATGATCTCCTGAATCATCCACACAATATCGTCGTCAACCGGAATCTGTTGTGCGGGATCATCGTCGGGGTCCTTGACAATCAATGCGCCAGCTAAACCGTTACAAACCTGCAGCGCCGTCGAGCCATGAACATGCGCGTGGTACCAATGTGTACCGGGGGCGTGAAATTCCGGCAACCAGATGAGATAAGGCTGGCTTTCGTCGGGCTCGATCCTGACTGTGATGTCATCTGAAGCCACGCCATCTTCCTGACTACTGGGCGAGACATGTAGGCCATGGGTGTGCAAATTTGTCGTATTGAAACAATGCGGTATATCGAGCGCCATAAGCTCCGCACAAGTGTAATCCTGATAGGGCGGTGGCGCGGGTGGATTGGGTCCCAGTTCGTTGTGGACAGAAAAGTCCAATTGATCACCCGGATAAACTTCCAAGGTCGGGCCGGGAACCTTTCCATTGTAGGTTCGCGTCGACACTAATCGGTAATCCCACTCATCCGGGTTGTCCGGATCAGGCTGTAGGATACGCAGATCCGCCATCCGCACTGTCAGATCTTCGCGGATCGCTTCGTCGCGACCGGCCCGCACAATTTCCGGTTCGAAGAAGTTAGGAGCAAAACTCCTGGGCACAGCCGCGTCCACAACTTCCTCGACACGAATCGAACCAAACGACTCGGACACCGCCAGGCCATCGTCTCCGATCAGTGGTTTGGTTCTCACGGGCACGTCCAGCTGAGCTGGCTGACAGCCAGCTGCCGCGACAGCCGCGACCGCAGTGGCCCCGGTTGCAAGGATTTCGCGGCGGGTCAGCTTGGCCGGTGCCTCGCTCGGAGAGTCGTCGAGTGCCGGGCGTGTTTCGGACTTGTCGGTGTTCTTACCTGGACGCATTCTGTGCACCTCCTGAGGACGCTATGGGTCTGCAGACGAATCTAAATTCGTCTCCGACACGAGTAAAAATGCAGACCTTTTGCAACAGCTTAGCACGGGTCGAATGAACCTGTCTTTGACGGTGTCTTCAGGATCAGACCGGCGCGGTGAGCTTCATGAATCGCCGGGTTCGCTAGAGCCTGAGCATGACGTCACCGTCGTGGCTCGCCCAAGTCACCCAACAAGAGGTCGATGAGCTGCTCTTCATGGACGGCGCGACCACGGTTTGACATGGCGTCGTGCAAGTCGGGATCCCAGGGGGTCGGGGCGGGTTTACCGGTCAGTTCGATGCCGGGTGGTGCGGCCAGATAGTCGGCGGCGGTGTAGCGCCAAGGGTTGATGGGATAACGCTGCTGGAGACGGCTGAAGATACGGACACCGGGCCAATCGAAATCGCCGTGGTAACGCAGCGCGACTCCGACGTCGGCGAGTCGGGTGAGGAGGGTGTGTACGGCCACCGTCGGCTGACCATCGGTACAGACGAGGGGCGCGCAAGCCGCTCCCAGGCGACGGGCGGCGGCGACGATGGCTGGATTCTCGACGACAAAAACGGTGCGCAGCTCAGCGGGGAAACTCGGTGGGTGACGGTAGAGCTGACCGGTGGTCAAGCGACAGGGCTCGCCCGCTGCTTGGCAGGCGGCCAGCAAACGATCACATAAACCGGCACCAGAGCCCGGTAAGCCGAAACACAACACCGACGCGCTGACATCGTCTTTGGCGACCCCAACCGCGGCCCATACCTGGAGATGGTTTTCGGCGCCGTGCCAGTCGTCTGCTCCGCCCAAGCGCGCGGCGGCGTCGATGACCAGGTTGCCGAGGGGTTGTCCGGCGTCGAGCGCATGACTGTCGCCGACGGTTTCGGCGGCAAGCTCCGCCAGCGTCAGGCCGCGGGCCGGCAGCTGGCTGAGGACATCGAACGCGGTGGCCAGCAGCTGTTGGCCACGCTCGGGATCCTGACCGCAGTAGCGTCGCAGCAGGATCCGGGTGCGACGCGCGCCGAGCCAATCCTGAATCTGCGGACGCAGATCGCGCCCCTCGGCATCGGTCAGCAGCCGCTGCCAGCGTTGTTCGAGGTGCTGGCGGAGGGCTCGCCGATCGCTCAGCGGACCGGTCACGGATTCCACCGCGCGGCGCAGACCGCCGTCCACACCGGCGTGGTGCAGCTGAGCGGCCAGCTCGGCCAGGGGAACACGCAGGTTGCGTCCGGTCGACAGCGGGCGGCCAAGCAGACGGTCGACAGCTCGACGCTCAGCGTCACTCGGCGATCCTAGGGTGACGGCGCCCTCGAGCCCATGCCCGCTTTCGATCCGACGCCGCAAACGGTCAACTAACCGCCCCAGCTCAGGTCGACCGAGGATCGATCGCAGCCGGTCGTTCCAGCTCAATCCGTCTCCGCAAAGAGGTCACTCTGGGCGCTGTCCGAAGGCTCCGGTGCAGCAGCTGATGGCGGCAGAGTCGGGGTGTCGCGGAGTCGCTCTCGACCATTCCACAGCCAGCGCGATACCGCCACCGCGTCGATGCCGGGGCGGGTCGCCAACTGGTAAATAGCGACCCCGGGCAAGGTTGGGTAACACGCCCATTCGCGCTCGCTGGTCATCACAAAATCGAGATCAAACGCTTGCAGCAAACTCATACATTTGGCGCGCATGTCTTTGTCGATACCGACGAACGCTTCATCGAGCAAAATCAGCCTTGGCGCTCTTTTGTCGGCGGTATCGTAGTGCGCGGCGGCGGCGGCAAACTGCGGCACGGTGAGCGCGATGGCTTTCTCGCCGCCGGAACCCGTGCCGTGGGTGCGCCGGGTGAGTCGTCGCCAGCGATCGTCCTGTCGCCTCTCGACGCCGAATTGGTGCCAACTCCGGTAGTCGAGGGCGGCGTTCAGGTGTTCTTGCCAGGTACCGGCGTCGTCACTTTGACGCTCTTTCTTGATCAGTTCCTCGAGAAATTTGCTGACGGAGCTGCGGTCTGCGGTCGACCACAGGGCGTGCTCGGACATCAGCAGACGGCGGGCGGAGGCGAGCCCCGGGTGTTCGTCTTCGATCGGATGCCAGCGAAACCGCAGCGTCATGCCGGTGGAGGTGGGGCGACGTTCGATTTGCTGATTGATGCGTTGAACCAACTCTTCAGCGTCGCGCAGTCGCTGATGGAGGTGTAATGCAACTTCGCCAATCAGGTGATTGTCGATCACCTGACGTTCGCGCTCGGTCAACACCCGGTCACGCATACCGACCTCGTCGCCAAGGGAGGCGCGGAAGATATCGAGGGTCTGTTGTTTGCCCTGGAAGGGCGCTGTCACCACGAAGAGATCGTCTTCGACGGTGAGGATCGGTGGATAACCATGGGGCGCCAGAGTTTCCTGCAGCCGCTGGAAACGACTGTGGACTTCCCGCTGTTGCCGTTCCCAACGACCGTCGTCGGCGACCACCTCGGCGAGCTGGCTCTCCAGCGCTCGGCAGATCTCGACCGACCTCGACACCGAACGCTCCGCTGAGCGGTCGTCGTCACTCAGCTCCTGCTTGGGCAACGCCACCGGCCACAAGCCGGCGTCGATCAGCCGTTGCAGGCCAGCGATGGCGCGCTGCCGTGCCTCCGTCTCACGCTCGACGTTGTGCTGCTCGGCTTCCATGCTGGCGTCGGCTCGCGCCTGCTGTGCCAGCCAGCCCTCGCGTTGGCCGCGGGCCCCCTCTTGTTGCTGGCGGATTGCCGAATGTTGTTCGCGGGCTTGGTCGAGGCGTTGCAGGATCTCGCGAACGCCCGCGCCCAGGGTCTGTTCGAGGGTGTCGCGCTCGACCTCGCTGGCACGCCGCCGGGTCTCGGCTTCGGTCAACACCTGCCGCCGTCGCGCTTCTTCATCGACAACTTGCTGGTAACGCTCGGCGGCGGCGGTGGCGGCGACTATCGCCGCCCGCAGCGCTCGCAGGGTCGGCCGCAGCGCGGCCAGGGTGCGTCGATACTCGGCAACGGCGTCCTCCAGAGTTTCCAGGTCGTCGAGGCGGTCGGCAATACCGAGATCGCGGGCGGCCTCGTCCCGTTCGTCGGCCAGGCGTTGATGCGCAGTGCGACGAAGCTGCACCTGCTCTTCAGCCGCCACCAAACGCTGGCGGGCTCGGCTCACAAAGTCCGCCGCAGCGGCGAGATCGGCGGCGGCGCGACGCAGGCCATCTTCATCCGGAGCGTTCGCCGCTTCATCCCGAGTCTGGCGTTGACGCTGGTCCAGGGTTTCGATGTCGGCGACCCTGGCAGCCTGTTGCAACCGGGTCTCCTCGATCGCAGCCTCGAGTCTTGTGAGCTGGCGCTGGCGCTCGGCGTCGCGGGCGCTCTGACCGATATGCTGCGCGGCGGGCTTGTGGCCACGGCCGTGCAGCGCCCCCGCCTGGAAACGTCCGTCGACCTGAACCCAAAGCTCGCCACTGCCCTCGCCGAAGCCGATGTGTTGCAGGATCGCTGTTACCGTTGAGGACGTCACGGTTGATGTCGCGCCCGTAGATGTCGTCACCGTCGTAGCGGAGGGATCAGGACGCAGCACGGTATCGAGGCCGCGTCCAGCAGGTGGCGGCGTACTGCGGCCCGCGACCAGCACGGTGTCGAGATCGGTGTCGAGGTCATCAGCGGCCAGCAGCCGACCGTCCGGAGTGATCCAGGCGTCGAGCAAACCGGCGGCATCGAGCGCCGCCTCGAGGCCAGCGCGGTGGTCCTCGGTCACGTCGGGTGCGAAGTCACAGAGCTGCCACAACGCCGCACCGGGACGATGTAACCGCACTCCTTCGCCACGGCTGGGTGGTGGCGGCGGCGGGCTGTGTACCCCGGCGCGCAGCGCATCACGTTCGGCGATCAGCTCATTGAGCTGTTGTTCGACGACCTGCAAGGCAGCTTGACTGTGGGCGCGGGATGCTTCGAGCTCACGCATGGCGACATGTTCGGCGGTGCGTACGGCGGCGCTCAACGGTCCCGAACCCTGGGCGTCACGGCCCCAGTCCGCGAGCTGTTCGGCGAGATCGGCGGCGCTTGGAGGCGATAACTCCACCAGCTCGGCGCGCCAATGACGGTAGCTCTCGAGCAGATCATCATGAGCTGTAATCACCGCTTGATGGGCGGAGCGCTGGCGATCGGTTGCTTCGTCGAGCTCGGCGGCGCGTTCGGTCTGCTGAGCTTTGGCCGCGGTCAGCCGTTGCCGGGCGTCCTCGACCTGCTGCTGCAGGCCACGCACGTGACGCACGCCGCGTTGCTTGCGGAGCGCCAGATCGTCCAGGCGCTGAACGGCCTGCTCTTGGCGGCTGGCCTCCTGAACGGCGTCCTCTCGAGCGGCTTCCGCTGGCAGGCTCATCTCCTCGACGAGGACCTCACGACCACCAAGCGTTTTGCGATGGCCGTCGGCAAAGCCGGCGCCAGCCGCCGCTGTCGCCGAACGCTCGATCTCGAGGGCAGCCTCGCTGCGCCGCAGCTCGGCGGCACGCTGCTCGTCGTCCGCTTGCCGTTGCCGTAACGCTCGACGCTCGCCAACCCGTTCGAGCTCGTCGGTGGCGCGGCGCGCTTCCAAACGTCGATCTTCGGCACGCCGGCGGGCTGCGTCGAGGGTCTGCTTGTCGCGCATCTCCGGCCGTTGTTCGAGCGTTCGCACCTCGGTCGCGGTCTCTTCTTCGGCGATCGCCAAACGCTCGAGCTCAGCGGCGGCCTGTTCCAGGCCCGCCGTCGCTACCTGCCGTTGCTCAATGGCGGCGCGCAGTCGCCGTTGGGCGTGCTCGTAGGCTGAGTGGCTGGTGCGGACGCTCTCGGCTCGCCGCCGGGTCGCGATCTGGGCGTAACGTCGATAGCCGCGCAGGAACGCATCCGCGCCGTCGGCGGCGGCCCGCAGGGCATCGAGGGCGGTGCGGTCGAGCTCGAGGCTACGAAACGACTCTGCGATATCGGCGAGGATACTGCGATCCAAGGGCGGCAGCGCTTGCGACAGTGCGGCCGAGAGTTTGGCGGCATCGAGCTTGCGCGATAGTTGCGGCTGGCGGAGTTGGATCAGCAGGTCGACCAGCGCTTCATAACGTTGCAAACCGAGCTTGAAGAGGCGGCGATCGACAGCGGCGCGGTAGTCGCGGGCAGTGGTGAACAGCTCGCCGCGGTCGCCCAGGGCGTCGGCGAGATGCAGCCGGGTCAACGCCTCTCCCGACCGACCTTGAAGAAAAAGATCAACGCCTACCCGCTGCTCGGTGATGAAGAACCAGCGATGGGCCAGGCCCCGTCCTTTGATGGCATGTAAGCCACACCCGAGGGTCAGGTAGAGCTCGTGACCCGGGCCGATCGCGTCGTCTTCGTCGGTCAGCCGGCCGAGCTCGAGCCAGGTGTAACCCAAACGGTCGTCGTACTTGCCCATCAGCAGATTCCACTCGACGCGTTTGGCGGGATCGCCGTCGGGCTCCAGGCGGTGGGGGGCGACTTCACCATCGAGCAGAAAAGGCAATTGCAGGGCCAGCACCCGGGACTTACCGGTGCCGTTGTAGCCGCGCAGCAACAGATGACCGTCCTCGTACCAGAACTCCTCGTAGTCGTAGCGGAAGAGGTTGAGCAGACCGCTGCGTAGCGGTTGCCAACGTGACTTCTGGGGGCGCGGCAGAGCGTCGCCAGCGGACTCGGTCACAGGCTGTCCTCGTGATCCAGGGCGTACCGGCAGACCGCGGGTAGCGGCACCACCCCGCCCGCGATCCGACGCACCAGCCGCAGCGCCTCGAGACGGTCGAGGGTCTGCCGTAGCAGGACTGCCGGAGCACCGGGCTCGCGGACGCGTTTGGCCCACCGCCGACGATGCACGCGGATCAGCTCGGCGATAGTCTGCTCGAGCGCCGCCAGGCCGATGACCACCGGCGCTACGGCTTTCGAGCCGGTCTGCGAGCCGGTCGACGAATCGTCCTGCTGCGGGTCGGCGGCGGCCCGCAACCGATCCGCCAGATGCTCGGCGAGCAACAAGGTGAGATGGCCGTCAGTGCCTTCTTCTGGCAGTCCGATATCACTGAACTTACCGCGCTCGTCGACCATCGCGATGCCTTCGCGGCGAACCTCGGCCCGCAGTCCGGTGGCAGTTTCGATTTGACGGGTGATGGCGACGCGTTGGCTGCGCAGATAGCTGCGGGAGTCCTCGTCCAAGGTGTCGAAGTACAGCACCGGATCATCGAGCAGCTGGCGGTAGAGGTGGGAGCGTCGACGACGATTGCGGCCTTCGGTGGAATCGGGCCAGGGTTCTTCGGTGAGCAACCGCAAACGGGTGGCCAGATCACCGTCTTCGATTGTCGACGGTGCGCGTCGGATATCGAGCAGCGACGCCAGCACCGAGCGATGAATGTCGTAGAGCACATCACCTTTGCCGTCGACATACTGATTCTCGTCACCGTCGACCCTCACCAGCACCTGGAGGTCAAGAAGGAAGCGCACCACCGCCACCAGGTCACGACGTTGGTCGCGGTTCTCGAGGTGAAACTCGATCCCGGCGGCGGCAAGCTGTGGATCGCTGGCCGCCAGGTCGAGCACCCCGTCGGCCAGGGCACCGAGAACCGTTTGACGATCCGAACGTTCGAGGACGGCGAGCGCCAGGCACAGCAGCACGTAGCGTCGGCGAGAGAAGGGTTCAGCCTTTGGCGGGCGAGCCGGGCGGGTGCCGTCGCCCTGGGACGGCGGAATCTTGTGGAGGCGCGCCAACTC
>JAJCXQ010000686.1 GCA_029263355.1 Acidobacteriota bacterium
GCTGCAGACTCCCCGGCTGAGGCGCCTCAGCTAGCGCCAGGATGCCGGCCGCAGAGGCTGAGATGGGTCGAGCAGCGGCATCGCTGTGCCACTGCACGGTTCCAAACGCGAGACTCACGGCGTCGATGCCGCCAGCGGGACTCATGAGGTAGACCATTCCCGCACCGGGATCGACGACCACGCCTTTTCGAAGTTCGAAGGTCCCAGGAGTTTGGGCTGCGGCGCCGGTGACCCATAGGACGGCGAAAACGGTGCCTAGAACGGCAGCGCGTAGGCCACGGGTAGCTTTTGGCTGGCCGGAGTCGATAATACGAGACATGCAGGTCTCCTCGTTGATGGAGCCGTCAATTCAGCAAGATTGAATTATACCCTTCTAAACCTGTATATTCAATACATTCAGAAAGACAAGGCTGTCGTCGAGGAGAATCCGTTCGGAGGAGTAACCATGATCCACACTTTATCGTCACGCCGCCCCTCGATGTCCCTCAGGTGGGGATCAACTCTCCTGGCCACCGTTCTTCTGTCGGCAGCTCCGGGACACGCACAGCTACCGGGAAACTCCTGGAGCGGTGAGGGGCCGACGCCGATCCACAACGGGCAGACCGAAGGCATCACCAACAACCCGGTGGCTGGCGCCATCAACACGGTTGCCGCACATCCGACCAACTCGGACATCCTCTATGTCGGGTCGGTCAACGGCGGGATCTGGCGCACAACAAACGCCACCAGCGCGTCGCCAACTTGGACCCGCTTGACGTCCTCCGAAGCTTCACAGTCCATTGGTACGATCGATTTTGATCCAACGGACGGCACCAACAACACGCTCCTCGCCGGCATCGGCCGCTTCAGCAGCTTCGCCTCGGTTGGCGGCAGCCGCTCGGGGCTGCTGCGCACCACCGACGGCGTCAACTTCACCCTGATTAACGGCGGCATGGCGGGGCGCAACATCGTCGGTACGGCTGCACGCGGCACGACCCTGGTTGCAGCAGTCAATATTGCGGACATTTTCAGCTGCGGCAACATCGGGGTCTGGCGATCCACCAACACTGGAGTGAGCTGGACGCAGGTCTTGGGCGGCCTCGCCGACGCTCTCGCCAGCGACCCGAGCAGCACCACCACCCTCTACGCGAGCAAAGTTTTCGGTGCTGCCTGCGGCGCGGGCGTCAACGGCATCTTCAAGAGCACCGATACCGGCGCCACCTGGGCCAAGGTGAGCACAGCGGCGATGGACGCCCTGCTCAACAACAGCTCGGGCACCAACGTCGACATCGTGGTTGGCAACAGCAACAACGTCTTCGTCGCCATCGTAAATTCAGGGACCGGAGCCTACGGTGGAGTCTTCCGCTCCGGCAACGGAGGAACAACCTGGACACAGATGGACGCTCCTGCGACCGCCGCTGGCACTCTTCACCCCGGTACTCAAGGCGGCACCCACACCTCGATCGCCGCCGACCCGACCAACTCCAACATCGTTTATCTCGGCGGTGATCGCCAGGCCAGCCCGTTTCCCAACCCGGTCGGCGCGGTGAACTTCTCCGGCAACCTGGCACGCGGTGACGCGAGCTTAGCCCCGGGATCCCAGTGGACGGCCCTAACCCACAGTGGCACCGCTTCGAACTCGTCGCCCCACGCCGACTCGCGCGACATGGTCTTCACGGCCGGCGGCGACCTCATCGAGACCGACGACGGCGGCATCTACCGCCGCACCTCGCCGACTTCCGCCACCGGCGACTGGTTCTCGCTCAACAACAACCTTCAGGTCACCGAACACCACGACTCGGCCTACGACAGTCTCAACGACATCTTGATCGTCGGCAATCAGGATGTCGGGACCGCCGAGCAGACCGCCCCGCTCGGCCTGATCTGGAACCAGGTGACCCAGGGTGACGGTGGCGACGTGATCTCCGGCCCCGGCGCCGTCGCTGGCCAAGAGGTGCGTTACTCGAGCTTTCAGAATCTGTCGTCGTTTCGCCGCCGGACGTTCAATTCCTCGAACACTCTCTTGTCGACAGTCTTTCCCGCTCTCGCCGGTGCCGCCTTCTCCCCGCAGTTCAGGACTCCTATCGCCATCAACGAGATCGCCCCCAACCGCCTGATCTTCGGCGGCGCCAACGGGGTTTTCGAGTCGCTGAACCGCGGCGATACGATCAGCCAGATCAGCAGTACAATCGTCACAGATATCTTCAACGGAGGCGGCGCCATCGCCGCGGGCGGAACCGGCAACGCCGACCTCGTCTACGTTGCTGGTGTGGCTGGCGGGACCAGCGCACTCTGGGCGCGGACGACCAGCGGCGGCGCCTTTTCGAACGTCCAAACCGCCGCCGGCGGCACAGCCATGGTCGGCGCCACCATCGATCCCGACGATGCGACCCATGGTTTCGGACTCGATTCGGCGAACGTCTACCGCACCACAAACACCGGCACAACCTTCTCCAACGTCACTGGCAACCTGCTCACGCTGAGCCCCGGCACCCTGCGCTCCATCGAATACATCAACAGCTCGTCGGGTGACGCTGTGGTCGTCGGCGCCGACCGGGGAACCTACATCGCGTCAGACAGCACCTCGTTCAGCACCTGGACAAAGTTTGGCGCGGGGATTCCGAACTCCCCCGTGTTCGAGCTCACCTACGACTCGGCAGCAGACGTTTTACTCGCGGGCACCATGGGGAGCGGCAGCTATCGGATGACGAGCCTGTCGGACACCTGCGCCGAGTCGATCGCCCTGGTCACGGGTCAGTGGAAACAGATCTCCTTAGCCTGTAATCCCGGCGGCTCCAATACTGTCGCCGATGTCTTCGGTGACGACCTCGGCGGGACCTACGACGTTGATTGGGTTGTCTTTCGGTACGACGCGTCGACCCAAACCCAGATCAAACTGGCGACCACCGATACCCTAGCCGTCGGCGAAGGCTACTGGATCAGAACAAACCTCGGCTCACAAGTCGTCGACGTCTCGGGGACCGACAATGTGGTGACCGACACGCCGCTCACGGGCGTCCTGGCCACCCCACCAGCGGGCTGCGCCAGCTCGGCGGGACGCTGTGGCATGGCCGGAAATCCACACGCCTACGACGTCTGCTGGGCGGACGTCCTGGTGGACGACGGCGGATTTATCAATGACTTGGCAACGGTCGATCCGGGCGGAATCTGCCAAACAACCGGCGGCGCAACGTGTGTCATGTCGCGGATCGGCCACAAGTGGACCGGCTCCGCCTACACCACTTTTGACGGCACCACCCCGGGCATGGAAGGTACCTTGGTGCCCTGGGACGCCTTCTGGATTTCGGCCAACAAGCCCGGCATCGAGCTACGCATACCGGAGACTCCAGGCGGCCCGGGCTTGCCCTGCGGACCACCCGCCAGGACTAGCGATCAAGGTGAAGGCTGGTTCATACGGCTGACCGCCGAGTCCGGGCAGCTGGTGGATTCCTTCAACGTTTTTGGTCAGCTTCCCGACAGCCATCGCGGGTACGATCCGCACGACCTTCAAGAGCTCGCTCCTTTTGGCACCCCGTACCTAACCGTGGTGTTCCCGCACGACAACTGGGGCGATCACGCAGGAGACTACGCATCGGACTATCATTTGGCGCGCCCGGCGTCGCAGCCCGACGAGTGGCGATTCGACGTCCGCTCTTCGGAAACCAGTGCCGAGGTGACCTTGCGCTGGGACGGGCCAAGCTCGCGCCTCGACGGCTCGGTGCTGACCGATGTAGAGACAGGCGAACAAGTGGACGTTTCAGGCGATGGGAGCTACACCTTCGTGATGAACGGCAACAGTCGAAGTTTCCACTGGGTCTCACAGGCGGCAAGCCAGGGGCTCTTCGCGGACAGCTTCGAGTCGGGCGATACAAGCGCCTGGTAACGGCGATACGAGCCCCTGATAGAATGGGGGCTCGACTGAGAACAGAAAACAAGGTGCGACATGGATATATTGAAATCTGATCCGGCGCTCGAGACGCCAGCAGCGGGGGAAGCGAGAGCTGCTGAGCGTCCCTCGCGCCCCTACCAGAAACCTGAACCCAAGCTTTATGGCCAAATCCGTCCCAGCTTGATCGGATCGCCGCCACCGCCGCCAGGCAAGGGTTTCTGATACGGCCCCTGCGGCCAGCATGGGATTGAACATCGCCCCTAGGAACGTCGCGTTGGGGACAGCCGCCTCCGGAGAGATTGCGCAACAGCTTCTAGCGCGGGCTTTGCGCGCCGAGAAGGCGGCTCGGCTCCAAGTTCGGGGCCGCTGCATGGAGCCCTTGATTCGCGACGGCGATTGGGTCGAGGTTCTGCCGCCCGGTGCAGCGCAACACGGCAGTATCGTCCTGGCCCGCAACAGCAGTGTCGTGTTGGCCGCAAGCGGCAGTGACGATCTGGTCTGTCACAGGGTCATTGCGCGGGACGGCGACAGCGTCTGGCTAGCCGGCGACCACTCGGTGGCGGTTGAAGAACACCTCCCAGAGAGTGTGCTCGGTAGGGTCATCAGCGTTGATCGAGGAGGCGTGGTGCAACACCTCGACGGACCGGCGGTCCGCGGTCTCGATCGACTCGAAGCCGGTTTGCACCGGCTCGCTTGGCAACATCGCGGCTCACTCGTGAGCCGCGTGCTGGAAAAGTTCCGGCGGGCGCTTCTGGAGTTGCGCGCTCAAGCCTGGGCAGCGGGCGCCAAACTAGCCAACAGAGCGGGCACATCGTCCCGTTTCCGGCCGGCTTCCAGCCGGTAGCCGGGAATCGACCGACCGAGCCTCACCAAGGCCCGGAATCGATCCCCGGCAGCGGCCCCAGAGCTCAGGAAACCGCTCTGCCCCACCAAAACGTCTACCAGATCCGGCAACATCAACGGCGAGACGACGCTGTCTTCATGGTCGACAATCTCAGGACAAACGATCGCCTGGAGCTCGATGTTAGTGGTGGTCGGCCAGGGTACTGATCTGGTCGCCGCACCACGAGGAAAAGCCACCATGCGGGGGCCATCCTCGCCCGGAGCGAGCCACACCACATCGTCCGAGAGCACCTCGTGCCCGGCGCGGTGGACATTGCCAAAAATCGTCGACTTCCCGACGCCGCTCGGGCCGGGCAACAGGATCCCAAAACCATCAACCGCGACGCCAGCAGCGTGGATCCCGAACCAACCACGACTCGCGCCCAACTCGATGAGCATCGGCACGAGGGCCAGGCCGATGAAAAGATCCAACTCACCATCGGAAGGGCTCTCGAGGCAGAGGCCACCCCGGCCCTCCGTCACATCACACCAGGCCAGTACCCTCGGCAGCTCGAAGAAGATTTGATCCCCCGCTTGCCGAACAGTGAGCGGAGGCTCCTCGACGACCGTCCTCCCCCTCGGCAGCGGCGCCGCTGCTCGCGCTCCGACGCTCACCTCGACCGGTAAGCCGCTCGCCGCAACCGCACCATGGATGAAGTAGGCCAGGAACGCCTCGATACGCTGATGCAACGGCCTCGGCAGGGGGTCGAAACGAAAAACCAGACCGGATCCGATCGGGACCACCAGAGAGGCGCGGGTCATGGGGCGTCGACACGCTCGACCAAGCCAAGCTCATGGAGCCGGGTCACGAACTCGAGCAAATCGGAACTGGCGCGCGAAGCCTCGATGCCGAAGTGCCTGGCGACCGCTTCTCCGACAACCCGGAGCTCGGACTCACCGTCGAGACGGTCCCAGATGAAGCCCCCGGCCTCCCCCACACCGTAGTAGCTACCCGAGTCGAGATCCAGGATCAGATAGTCGCCGGGAGAGCTTTCGCCGGTTGACGCTTCGCCGCGGACAACTCGATCCGTCAAGCTGAAGTTGGCTTCTTCGCCACCATGTGAGTGCATTGATTGGAAGGTTATCAGATCGTCTGCCTCGCACCGGCGTGCCTTGATTTCGACCAGAATTTTGCATATTCTCTAATCGAGGTAGATCTATCTGCCCAAATGTTACGGCCCACTTGGCGTGGATCCAAAATCTTCATCTAGCGGATGCGGGTCTTTATCCAGAGTTCGAGTTCCGGGTCGATACTCATCTTATAGATGGAGGTTTTGTTTTGAGATTTCGCACGTTACTGATTGCAGCTTGCTTGCTGTTATCCTTTTTTGCAACGTCCGAGACCCATGCCGCGATTAGCGTCATCAACGTTTCGGTCCCGCAAGAGATTGCGCCGGGAGAATCCTTCAACGTCACCTACACCTTGAGCGGCACCAGCACGCTGGCGGTCGCCGAGTTGAGGTTCTACCTCGGCGCCTCTCCCACCAGCCGAGACTTTGGCCCTCTAAACGAGTCATTTCAACTCCCTTTGATCGGCACGTTCCCCTCGTTTGGTCCGCCAGCCGGCCCGCAGACACGGTTCATCCGGATGCCCACGTCCCTGCAGTCGTTTGGCTGTTTCCCTTCGGGCACTTGGTACTTCATCTTGCAGGTCGATAGCGGCTCACAAAATGCCGACAGCTTCCAGGTTGCACCGCTCTCGATCTCCAGCTTCACACCACAATCTGGCCCGCCCTGCACGCCAGTGACCGTCAACGGCAACAAGTTCGGTGACGTGAACGTGAACGTGAACGGCCTTTTCTTCAACGGCACTCCTGCCGTAGGAACGTTTGTCAACGACACGACAATCACCACTAACGTGCCACCGGGCGCGACGACGGGACCCATTCAGCTCCCAAACTCATGCAGCCCCAACCCCGGCGTGTCCTCACCATCACCCTTCTTTGTGACGCCTTTCGCCAATCCGCCAGTCGTCAACAGTTTCACCCCTACCACGGCTTCGGTTGGCGCCTTTGTTCAGATCTTCGGTGAGAACTTTACAGACACCACCACTGCCGTGCTCTTCAATGGTACTCCGGCATCGCGCGTGTTCATCAATCCTCAGCTAATGGTCGCGTTTGTGCCCAACGGTGCTACGGACGGTCCGATTACCGTGGGCTCAGTGTGCGAGGGATCCGATGTTTCGACATCCGACTTCATTGTCGACCCCCACTGTCTTTCCGCCGCCGAGTTTCTCAATGCCTCCCGCATTGACTCGGTAAGATTGGGCAATCTCGAGTATGTGAACAACGAGATGCCGAGTTGTACGTTCTACACCAACAACTCAGACCTCGTGACCCATGTCTTTCCCGGGCAGACCGGACTCCCGATCCAGATCGGACAAGGTTCTTGCGACGCCAACAACTTCAACAAGGTCACTAAGCTGTTCGTCGATTGGAATGGCGACACAGACTTCAGTGATCCTGGCGAGTTGGTGTTGACCGGACCTCCGTTTCCCAACGCGCTGCTGTCTGGCACCTTCAGTGTTCCGCCGTCGGCGGTCTTGGGCCCGGCCCGGATGCGGATTGTGACGCAGGCTGCCGCTTCGTCGGACGATGTCACCGACTGCGGCCTGTACAACTTCGGTGAAACTCAGGACTACACACTAGAAATCTCGGCGTGTGCCGGGTTCCGAGATTTGCCGGCAGGGAATTGGCACAGTATCTCCATACCTTGCGATCCCGGGCTCGAGAACACCGTGCAAGATCTCTTCGCCGACGATTTGAGCGGTGTTTATGGCATCGATTGGGCGCTTTTTACCTACGATGTGAACACCGGGCAGTCCTCGGTGATGGCTCTCGGCGATACCGTCGAGACGGGCCGGGGTTATTGGCTCAAAACTCGCGACGACGGCCAGAGTATCGGTCCTGGAGGAATCGTAAACCCGCAGGCGATCGGCATGGGTGGACAACCCAGCTCGATGACCGATATGTCCTTGGTCGCGGACCCGGCGGGCCGCTCCAATCTAGTTGGATTCCCCTACACCTTCAGTGTCGATTGGGCCGATGTGCAGGTGGTCGACGGTGGCAACGTCCTAACTCTCGATCAAGCCGATCCGGTGGTTGGGCTCGATCGCGCCTGCGATCTGGATCCACCCCACGCGAGCTGTGTCATGTCACGATTGCTCTACCGGTGGAACGGGGCGGCTTACGAGACATTCAACGGAGCGACCCCCGGCGCTGAAGGTGTGCTCAGCCCGCTGGATGGCTTGTGGGTCAAAGCGTTCAAGAGTGGTATTTCTCTGAGAATTCCCGCGGTTCCCTCGAGCCGGGATGCGGAGCGAGCGGGGGATGAAGTAGACCCGAACAGCTGGTTCATTCGGCTGATCGCAGAATCAGGAAATCTGCGGGACGCCGGCAACATCTTGGGCGAATCGGAGCAGAGCGTCGAAGGTTACGACCTCGACGACTTGGCCGAGCTGCCGCCGTTTGGGCAACCGAACCTGACCGTGGTTTTTCCACACCCGGATTGGGAGGAAAGGG
This sequence comes from Acidobacteriota bacterium, assembly GCA_029263355.1. Lineage (GTDB taxonomy): Bacteria > Acidobacteriota > Thermoanaerobaculia > Multivoradales > J023 > JAAELT01. Next base: position 8,272 of record JAJCXQ010000686.1, read on the forward strand.
CCGACGACTATACGACGGACTTCCGCCCCTTGAATCTCGGTCTCGAGTCCGAGCCGACACTTTGGCACTTCGAGGTCCGATCCTCGGACCCCACCGCCGACGTGACTCTGAGTTGGGAAGGATCCGGCACTCGGCTGCTCGGCTCGGAGCTGTTCGACGAGGAAACCGGCGAGCGGGTAACGATTCGCCCCGGCGCGAGCTACTCGTTCACCATGACCGGGCCGAGTCGTCACTTCGAGTGGTCGGTGCAGGGAGTGTCACCGTCGGCCGGTCAAATTTTCGCGGACGGATTCGAGTCGGGCAATCTGGGCGCTTGGCAATCCCTGGGCTCGGGTCGATCCGCGAACACGCTGAAGGTCGAGTTCGAGAGTGACGTCCAACCACGACAACACGACTCAAAACTAGAACCGCGGAGCAGAGCGAGCGAGACGATCAGGCAGTAGAGCGAACAGGCACGGTTTGCTCGCTGCACCGCGAGGCCCATACACTTCGCAGGTGGTCTTGCAAGTGTCCGTTGCCCCGCGGGGTCCATCAGCGGCCCGATACAGTTCTATTGAGCGACAACTGGTAGAACTGGTCGCGGCCATGACAGGTCGAGACGAGGCCTTCTCGCAGCAATGCGAGGAGGTCCGGAATTGGGAGCGTCTGCTCGAATCCGCGCTGGAGCACGGCGTCGCGGGTGTTCTGATGCAGCGCATCGCGGACACCGGCATTAGCCTACCGGCAAAACCTCGCGAGGCGATTGAGCAACGTCTCGCCGTCGACCGCCTGTGGCATCGCCACATGACGGGGGACCTCAGGCAGGTCCTGCAGGCGTTCGCGGAAGACGGGTTACATACCGTGACCTTGAAAGGACCGGTGCTGAGCGAACGTCTCTACCCACGGGCAGCGCTGCGTGCTTCGGGAGATCTCGACCTGTTGGTCCGCCCCGCGGACATGGCGCAAGCCCGGGAAACCTTGATCCGCATCGGCTATTCCCCCAGACCAGGAGCACCCCTTCTTCACGCCAGCGTCTTCGACCACTCCGGTGGCGGCAATGTCGACCTGCACTATCGCGCCTCCGACGGCTTCGCCACAACCCTGGAGGCCGAAAACCTCGTCACCCGCTCGATCCCCTACGACACGGCGGACGCGGGAAGGGCGTGGATTCTGGCGCCGGAGGACGAATTCCTCTATCTCGCCGTTCACGCCGCGCGTCACCGATTTTTGCGACTACGCTGGCTCTACGATCTACATCTTTTTGCGCAGCATCATCCCGATCTCGCCTGGGAGACGATTGCCATCCGGGCCAAGGCGCACCACGTTCAACGGGCGGTTTCAACCACCTGCGAAGCGCTCGAAAGGCTGCTGCCGGAAACGCTTCCGGAGGCGGCAAAAGCCCACCTGCGACAAGAGCCCGTTCGGTCACGCATCGTGATGGCCGTGGCGTCGCTCTCTGCCGTGGCCGACGACAGCGTTTGGCGCAAAAGCTACCGAGTCTTCTGGCACGTCACCTATCACGCCCTCCTCGGCGAAAGCAGCGTCGCCAGCATCCGGTTCTGGTGGCAGTCCCTAGCGCAGGCTGCAGCGCGGCTCTGGCGCACGCGCTAGCCGACCTCAGGCGATTCATCACATCCATCCGCGCCAACGATAGACCACCATTCCAAGGTATTCTTTGATGGCGCGGGTGCTGCCTTCGAGCGCTTCGGCGTCAGGCAGCCATCCTATCCCCTCCTCAACAATCTCAAAGTCGGTAGGGGCAGCAACCACATCGACCCCAGCGGCGCGAAAGGTGGCCAGAGCCCTTGGCATGTGCAGCGCAGAAGTCACCAGCAATACTGTCTGCGGCCCTCTCTGCTCGAGCAGCACTCGAGTGAAACGGGCGTTCTCGTAAGTGGTGCGGCTCTCAGCTTCGATCAAGATCGCGTTCCGTGGGACACCAAATTCGACCAAAAGATCTGCGATCAGACTCGCCTCAGAAGCCGCATCGGGCGGTCCTCCACCAGAGGCGACGATCAACGGCGCCTTGCCGGCGGCAAACAAATGTGCCGCGTGGCGGACGCGATCCGATGCCGCCGTCAGATTGCTGGTGAGCCGCGGTGGAATCGGCCCACCGACAAAGCCACCGAGCACCACGATCACGTCTCTCTGCGGTAAGTCCTCCGCAGCGGAGGGCGGATAACGCTGCTCCAGGGAACCTCGCAGACCGACTGAAACCACGGGCAGCGAAGGCAGCCCGAGAGTCAGCAGAGCAAGCGCCAGGCAAACCGCCACCCACAGCCGGCGACGACGCCAAAGGGCCAGGGCGGCGAGGATCAACAGGCCGAGGCCTGCGGGCAGCGGATAAACCACTGCGGAGACGGCGCCGAAAAAGAAGTCAGTCACTGCACGGTGCTACTGGAGAATCTCCGCCAAGATCTTCCATCGACCGTCCTCTTCCACCAGCTCGAGGATCTTGTTGGCGGCGACTTTGATGGTGTCGGATCGGTAGAGCTGCCGGAGCTGCACCCTTGCCGATCCAGCTTCCATGGCGAGAATCTCCGGATTCTCCACCGTCACCTCGATGAAGCTCGGACCTTGGATCCGGGCTCGTCGGTGACTCTCCCATTCACTGCGGCTCTGTCCTTCCGGCGGCTGGAATCCGGGAGCGTAGAAGGCGAGGTAGTCGTCCACTCGCTGATCCGACCAGGCCCCGGCCCAATCCCGAACCATGGCTAGGACTTTCGCCTTCCGTGACGCGGGCGCGTCCGGTTGGGGTAGCGATTCAGGTATCTCGGTCGTAGGTGTCTCGAGTTCAGGCGATCCACCCGTCTCAGGCGGCACCTCGTCTTCAGTCGACACCTCGATCTCAGGCGGCCCCTCGACCTCTGGCGACGCCTCAGTCTCTGGACAGCGTTCTGCTATCCGGAGCCGGCTCAACTCGGACCGAGTGACAGCCAACTCGTCTAGCAGCTTCCGTTGCGCGATATCAGCCAACCCTAGCTGTCGCGTCAAACCGGCGATATCCGCCTGCGCCTTGTTCAGTTCGTCTTGTAGCGCTTGCTGCCTGGCAGCGAATTCCGCCGACTCCTCTTGATCCCTAGAAGCAACTTCCTCGGTCTCGGAACGAAGGGCCGACTCACTTTCAACGGTTAGCCCAGCCTCCTCCGAGCCGCTCGGGGGCCGGGGAAGATCAAACTCGACGAGATAGCTCGGACGCACCACAACCTCGCCGTTGATCTCCAGCAACGATTGAGAGTCTTCCACCTCGACCAGCGTCCCCTCGCCGACATCGATTCTCTTGGTCTCCGCGCCAACAGTGAGCTGATAATAAATCAGCCCGACATCACCAACCTCAAGGCCCGCCATCCGACCCTTGTCGATGGTGGCAACACCTTGATGGACACTCGAGATCGTGACGATGAGCGTTAGGATTGTTTCGGTAATCACCAATTTGACCCCTTCTAGAGCCATTATAGCGAGCAGCGTCGGATCGCCGATCCCGACTCCATCGAGCGCAGAGTGCTCGACTTTGAACGCTCCAGAATCGCGTCGCGGAAGCTTGCAGAGGCCAGCTGGACCCATCAGAGCACAGCGCCTTTGCCTTGAATGAGGCTTTGCAGTCCGAAAAATAACGTTCTAGTTTTTTCTAGCCGTTACTGACGTTTTACAACTAACGTTTCTGTTCATCTTGAACGTTATTGACATTTTACCAACAACCTTCAAGGCCAGGCGGAATAACTAATGACGTTCTGCCAGTAACGCCACGGCCCAACTTGATCGTTATTGGCATTCTACTGAAAACGGTCAGGGCCAAGCCTGAACGCTATTGGCAAACGGCAATAACAACTCAGTCGCTCTTGATCGTTATTGGCATTTTACCCAGTAACGTCACAGCGGATCTTGATCGTTATTGGCAAATTGCCAACAACAGCTCAAACGAACTTGATCGTTATTGGCATTTACCCAGTAACGATCCGGCTGGTCCTGAGCGTTATCGGCAAATTGCCAATAACGATCGAGACGTACTCAAACGTTATTAAAGCTCTATGTGGCGGAGAGAGTGGGATTCGAACCCACGGACCACGTGAATGGTCAACGGTTTTCAAGACCGTCGCTTTCGGCCGCTCAGCCATCTCTCCGGCGATTGGACCTGCCCCAGCTTACCCTGAAGCGGGGATGCGCTCCAAACCTCCAGCATAAGGACGCAGGGCTTCAGGCACGACGATGGAGCCGTCAGCTTGCTGGTAGTTTTCCAAGATAGCGATCAGGGTACGGCCGACGGCGAGACCGGAGCCGTTGAGGCTGTGGACAAGCCGCGCTTTGCCACCGCCGGTAGGACGGAATCGCAGGTTAGCGCGACGGGCCTGGAAGTCGGTGCAGTTGCTGCATGAGGAGATCTCACGGTAACGCTGTTGGCCGGGAAGCCAGACTTCGAGATCGTAGGTTTTGGCGGCGCCGAAACCCATGTCGCCGGTGGAGAGGGCCATCACCTGATAAGGCAGCTCGAGGAGTTGCAGAACTTTCTCGGCTTGACCGGTGAGCTCTTCGAGGGCTTCGAAGCTACGCTCGGGATGAGCGAGCTGCACCAGTTCGACTTTGTTGAATTGATGCTGGCGGAACAGCCCGCGAACGTCCTTGCCGTAGGAGCCCGCTTCGGCTCGGAAACATGGAGTGTAGGCGGTGTAACGCAGTGGCAGTTGAGACTCGTCGAGAATCTCACCGCTGTGGAGGTTGGTGAGCGGCACCTCGGCAGTGGGGATCAAGAAGAGATCTTCGCCCTCGACCCTGTCGATCTTGAACGCATCGTCTTCGAATTTGGGCAGTTGGCCGGTTCCCATCATCGCGTCGCGCTTGACGATGAAGGGTGGCAAGACCTCAGTGTAACCATGGTCGGTGGTATGGAGATCGAGCATGAAGTTGATCAATGCACGCTCTAGCCGAGCGCCGGCGCCGAAGTAGACGGTGAAGCGGGCGCCGGAGAGTTTCGCACCACGCTCGAAGTCCAAGATGCCGAGGGCGGGTCCGAGATCCCAATGGGCCTGGGGCTCAAAATCGAACTCCCGCGGTTCGCCAACTTGGCGTTCCAACCGATTGTCGGCTTCACCGGGACCCACCGGCACGGTTTCGTGAGCCAGATTGGGGAAATCGAGCTCGAGATCTCTCAGCTCTGTCTCGACCTCCGTCAGGCGACTCTGCAGTGCTTCGACCTGAGCCTTGCTTTGCGACACCGCGGCGATCTGGGCCGAGGCGTCGCCGCCATCACGCTTGATGAGGCCGATCTCACGGCTCGCTTCGTTGCGCTTGCGTTTGAGGTCTTCGACCTCCACTAGGCCAGCGCGGCGCTCGGCGTCGAGACGCTGCCAGGCTTCGAGTGGACCGGCTTCGAGGCCCCGAGATTGGAGGAGTTGGCCGGTGCGGCCGGTTTCGTCGCGGAGGAGAGTTCTTGCCAACATAGTCGGGGCAGTGTATCCACCGCTCGCGAAAAGCGTCAATCACGTTGTGGAGTTATTTATCTCATAGTATGAGCTGGTTCCACGCGGCTTGCCCATCCTCGAGCCGAGGATTCCAAACCTCGCTCATTCACACTAGAATATTGCCTGAGAGCATATTCAAGTACTCGCACCGGCCGCTTTCCTCGCTCAGCGACACCCATCTATCTCACTCTCGAGCTGCAACACCCGAGCCACCCTGATGTCCGAATCCCTCGCCTTGAGCATCGTCGTGCCGATCTTCAACGAGCGCGACAACTTACAAGATCTCCACGCTGAGCTGATGGGTGTCTTGGTCGATGGTTATGATGGCTACGAAGTGATCTATGTCGACGACGGCAGTACCGACGGCTCGGCAGCTATCCTGGCCGAGCTTGTCGCAAGCGAACCTACTGCGATCGCGGTGTTCCTGCGTCGCAACTACGGCCAGACCGCCGCCTTCGCAGCGGGCTTCGCTCAGGCGCGCGGAGAAATCGTGGTGACGATGGACGGTGATCTACAAAATGATCCCAAGGACATCCCGAACCTGCTCGCCAGGTTGGACGAAGGGGCCGACGTGGTGAGCGGTTGGCGAGTGGATCGACAGGACACTCTGATACGGAGGCTGCCATCAATGCTGGCCAACCGCCTGATCTCGGCGGTGACCGGGGTTCACCTGCACGACTATGGTTGTTCGCTCAAGGCCTATCGTTTGGAGATCTTGAAGGACGTGCGTCTATATGGCGAGATGCACCGATTCTTGCCAGCGCTGTGCCACTGGCAAGGTGCGACGATCGCCGAGGTCGAAACCCGCCATCGCCCCCGTACCCGGGGCATCTCGAAGTACGGCATTGGCCGCACGCTGCGGGTGATCATGGATCTGCTGACCGTCAAGTTCCTGATGAGTTTCTCTACCCGGCCCTTACACGTTTTCGGCAGTGTAGGCTTGATCTCGCTGGCGCTCGGAATGGCGGTCAACCTTTACCTCACTTTTCAGAAACTGGTACTCGGTATGGCGATCGGCAATCGGCCGTTGTTGCTGCTCGGTGTATTGTTGCTGTTCACTGGGTTTCAATTCATGAGTATGGGCCTGCTGGGCGAGATGCTGGCCCGCATCTACCATGAGTCTCAGCAGAAGCCCATTTACTCGATTCGACGGATACTCTCGGGGACACCCAAAGTATGACCACTGTGCGTAGCTCGGAATATGCCGAGAAGGGCGACTATCACCGCCATCTCGATAAGAACTGGCGCTTCTACCCGATTTATGTCGCCAAGATGGCACGGGTACGCGAGCAACTTGAAAAACTGCCGGCAGACGCCAAGATCGCCGACCTGGGTTGTGGCGAAGGTATCCTGGTGGAAGAGCTACGAGACCAGGGACGCGATGCGATCGGCATCGATCTCAACTACGAGTCTGAAGCTGTCATCAAAGATGACATCACCCAGACTCGGTTCGACAGTGAGTCATTCGACGCCATTCTCTGTCTCGACGTGCTGGAGCATCTGCAGTTCGACGACCAAGTCAAAGCACTGAGTGAAATCTATCGCTTGCTGCGGCCAGGAGGTCGCTTGATCGCGACGCTGCCCAACTTGGCGCATTTTTCGTCACGCTTCTCGTTCTTGCTGCTGGGACGGCTGCTGCGAACCTCGGAGGTCGAGCGCCACCCGGGGGACCGTCCGATCGCCGAATACATTGATCTGATCGAGTCCAACTTCGTGATCGAGCACCGCAAAGGGATCTTCCCAACCTTCCCTTTGACACTCTACTTGACCGTCAAGATCCCCAGCAAAGTGGTGGGATGGCACCGCTTCCTCAACGCGTTTTTCGCGGTGCCCGGCTGGTGTTTCTTGAACCTGCTGGTCTGCCGCAAGAAATAACGCGTCACTCAACGTCGAAACGGATCGGCTCGATGCTCATCGGTAACGGGTAGAACATCGGATCACCTTCGAAGCGAACCACGACACGGACCTCGCCGATTCCGGGATCGTCTGCTCCCTCACCCGTGGCTGTGATCACATAACCCTCCCAGCCCGCGGTCAACGCGTCGCGACGGAAACTCTTCGCCACGTCGGTACGATGGACGCCGAGCACCAGCTCACCACAGATGGCGCCTCGACGATCGAGCACCAGAACCTCGGCAACCCTAGCGCCCGACCTGTAAGCCCAACCTCCAAGGCGAACAAAGTTCGCGCTGATCCGAGTCGAACGGTCGACGTAACCCGCCATGTCCTCTAGTAGCCGATCCGCCAGACGCTCAGGCTCGATCAGTTCACCGAGACGCAGGGGCCAGGGGCGATCGAACGGCACGTGCCCCGTGCGCTCGAGGTAGGCGCGACGCATCCACACATGCTCAGGCCAGGGCGCGACTGTCGCCTCGATGATCTCGTTGTCTGGCACGCCGTGGACCACTGCAAGGGCAGCGACAGGCTGCCGTGCGCCCCGCGCCACAAAACGATCCACCACCGGACCTCCGCGAAGGTGCATCGCCGTCGCCAGCCCTGCCACCAACGCCAACAGCAGAACCGCACCTACGACCCGAACAGGCGGCTGGGAAGGCCGATAACGCCACGCCAGCAGCCCGATCGAGGTCAGCAGGCCGATCCAGAACAGTGCCGCCAGCGAGCCGTAACGAGACGACATCGCTTGCGCTTCGCCGAACCCGGAACGGCCGACGGCAGTCATCAACGCGTTACCTAAACCGTAGGCCTGAATCATCAACCACGGCGCCATCTCGACACGTAAAGACTTAGAGCTGAACGATAGCAGGACACAGCCCGCGACCACCAAGCCACTGGCCGCGATCGCGATCAGCCCGATCGTCCGTGCGGTCACCAACTCGCCGGAGAAGATCGAGCCCAGATAAACCGCCGCGTAACGTAACAACGACGTGGGATGACGAGTCTGTAACTCAGGGTGGTAGGGCAGCGACTCGTAGGACAGAGCGAAGAGAGCGACCACCAAACCCATTCCGCCGCCGAGCAGTAACAGGCGACGCCAGCTCAAACGCAGAAACACCCCGCCAGCGATCAACACCGGCCACAGAATCAAGTGAGTGCTGTGGCTGAAGGCGGCGGCGATGCCGAACAACAGCACCGGCCATACCGCCCACATCGTGCCGATCTCGGCACGCCGAGTCAAAGCAACGATCGCAGCAACCGCCAGCACATTGGCAAAGAACCAAATACTGCCACTGAATCCCATCGCCACGTTATGCGCCGCAACTGGCGAAAAACAGAACAACGCCACACCCAAGCCGAAGGTGACCTTGCCCCAAGGGCTGGCACGAAGTGCCGATGGCAGAGCCGAGACCAAAAGCACCAGTTCCAAGGTCAACAGCAGCAGAGAGAAAAATGTCAGGCCAAGATTGTGGCCGTTGGTGAGCAGGATGTTGAGAGCGTAAACCAACAACGGCAGTGAAGCGCGGTGCTCGTTCGACTTCAGATTCAGCCAATGCACCGGATCAACCGACAGGCCACCGCCTTCAGCTTCGCCGCCAACTTCGATCATGTCGCCCAGGATGGCGTAATAATCGTTGTGCTGCATTCGGCCGAAGCTCGAAAATTCGCCTAGGTAAACGACGATCGGCGACACAATTATCAGCCAGGTCACCATGCTGACGAGCAGCTTCGATCGCCGAACTGCGGGCACAGATCCCGAATGAGATTCACCACGTGGCGAGTCGACACGTGGCGAGTCAGCTTGTGACGAAACGTCTTCAGAGGACATCATGAGCTCGATGCATCGGGTCTTGGCGTGGCGGATGGACGAATCGTCAGCGGGCAGGCGGGGGTGGGATGCCGATGCAGTGTAACCACCGCTTTCGAAAAGCGTCAATAGCACACCGGATCCGTGGTTAGTTGCCGCCCTCAGGACCGATGAGCAGTTGCTCAGTCACGCTCTCTCGGGTCGGCAACGGGTAGAAGAGAGGATCCCCGGCCAACCGCACCCAGGACCTGAGCTGCCCAGACTTGGAATCGACTCGGGCATATCCTTCCCAGCCGGCAACCAACGCCTCGTCTCCTACCCGCTGTCGCAGCTCCGGACGGTGAATGCCGGTGAATATCTCGCCCCGATAGACCCCCCCTTTGTCCAGAACGATGACTTCGGCCACCGCCGACGATCGACTGTAGGCCCAACCGCTCGGCCGAACAAAGCCGCCGTGGAGACCCTGAGTCAAGCGCTCGAATTCGCCCTGGAGCTGAGGATGGGGCTGATCACTCAAGAGTGAGGCTTCGATCCGCTCACCTAGACGCCAACGATATGGGCGATGGAACGGCACATGGCCAGAGGCCTTCATGAAGTTGTAGACACGGTACATTTGGCGCGGCGCGGGGGTGACAGCACGGCTGAAGATATAGTCGTCGGCGATACCCAAATGCAACGCCAAAGCCGCGACAGGCTGGCGACTTCCGCGTGCCAGAAAGCGGTCCATCACCGATGCCCCTCGAACATGCATCGCGACCGCCGCGCCCACAGCCAGGCTGATCAGTCCCACCGCGACACCGACTCTGCCCAACCTCGAGTTGGGGCGCAGTCGCCAGCCTATGATGCCGAAAGGTATCAACAAGCCTACCCAGAACAGAGCGGCCATCGACGCATAACGCGACGCCAACGCCTGCTCCATGCCGAACCCAGCGCGCCCGATAGCAGCCATGGCAGCGTTGCCAAGGCCATAAAGCTGGATCATCAGCCAAGGCGCCAGGTCGGTACGCAAGTCCTTTGAGGGCAGTGTCTTCCATACCCATGGAAGACAGACCATGAGTGCCAGACTAATGACGCTGCCAAGCATAGCGACACTTCCCACCACTCGAGCGAGGTTGACATCCGCACTGAACAGCCCTCCAAGATACACCGCCGTGTAGCTCAGCAGCGTCGATATTCCGCGGGTGGTCGGGGCAGGATGACTGGCGAGAGATTGGTAGGTAAAAACAAAGAGAGCCAGGATCCAAGTCGCGCCGGCGGCCAGGAGAATCAGCCGGCGGAACCTCAAACGAAGAAACAGGGCTCCGACGAGCACAGCAGGCCACAACATCAGATGTGTGCTGTGGGTGAAGGCTCCCAAGGTACCCAGCAACAACACTGGCCACAGCGTCCAGTAGCTACCGCGCTCAGCCCTCCAACTCAAGACAGCAATAGCGGCAACGGACAACGCATTGGCAAAGAACCAAATGGACCCGCTGAAGCCCATTGCCACGCTGTGCGCCGCAACCGGCGTAAAACAAAACAGCGCCAGCGTAAAACCGAAGCCGGTGCGTAGCCAACCGTTCGCTCGCAGGTCCGTCGGCAGCAGGCGCACCATGATAACCAGAGTGACCGCCAACAAGAGAAGCGAGAAGGCTGTCAAGCCGAGGTTGTGACCATCGGCTAGAGCCATGTTCGCAACGTACACCAGCACCGGCAGGCTGACTCGATGTTCATTGGCTTTGAGGTTCAGCCAACGCGCCGGCTGGTACGAGATCTCCTCGCCCTCGACAATACGATGCAAAATACCGTAGTAGTCATTACCCTGAAGCTCACCAAATTCTGGGACCTTGGCCAGGTAGACGGTCAGAGGTAAGAAGATGACGAGCCATGTAAAGACGCTTAGACTCCAGGTCGCCGCACGACGCGGATACAGACTCGTCAAAACAAATTGGGTCCATTGGACAGAATGTTTCGTCATGTCTCGCTTTGATGAGGGCCAGGCTGAAATTATTGGGATAACGACTTATGCTTGAAAAGCATATACGGTTCATGCCGTGTCTCCGTCACAGTTCCGACTTGGCGCTGTAGTCCGGGATACCGTCATCTGGGATACCGTCATCCGGGCTGCCACCAACCGACCCCAATCCTCCGGGACTAAAAACCTCGAGCTTGTTTCGACTATGTCTTCGCTACCTGAACCTGAACGTCTCGCCATGCCACTCGCCGTCTGGCTGGCGGTTGCCGCCTACACCAGCAGCCAGCTCGACCCGGCTGGCAAAGCAGAAGGGGCATTCCTCGGGTTTTTGATCGCGGGTGTCGTCGCGGCGATTGCAGCGATCGGATCTCGGACCCCTGGACGCAGGACATCACCAGAGCTGGCGTTGACGGCTCTGCTGTCTACCGCAACCGTCTGGATCGCTTATCAGGGGCCTTCACGGGGTGCTGTGGTGTCGGTGATTTTGGTCCTCGGGTTGGGTCTCAGCACCGCGCGAGCCCTCTTCGATGGCGGTGGGCGATGGCGACTCGTGGACCGGCTCGATCCCGGTATCTCAGTACCGATCGCCCTCGGCTGCCAATGGCTGATGCGCGGTGACCTGCTGCTGGCGCCTCTGCTCGAGACCCGGTCTCTGGTCAGCTTGCTGATACTGCCAATGGTGGCTGGCGGTTCGATCAGCGTTCTGGCCAGCCGCTTTGGTGTCCAACGAGCGGTGCTCGCCGGCGGACTGGTGGTGGTTCTCGCACCGGGTTGGACGCTGACCTCGACCTTTGCGGTTGCAGCCTTGGCAGCGGGCACACTCATCGCTGACCGCAATAAATCCAGCGTTTTACGGTGGGGGGCCGTCGCCGGCCTCGTTTTGTTGCCACTGTGGAGCCTGCCGAAGGGGTTATTGATGGTGCTCGCGGCGATAGCGACCACCGGCCTAGCCATCGCTCCCCTGCCGCTGTTGACCATCGCCGCTGCATTGGTCGCGATCATGAGTCCACAGATGCAGAGCCCGAGAAGCGCCTTGCACGCCTGGGCTGGCGGCGCGGTGCTGTTGGTTCCGGCAGCTATCATGGCGCCGGCCGATGGACGCGGCCAGATGCGCCTGGGTGCCATCCTGGCATTGGCTGCGGCACTGATCTCACCCCACCAGGATGCGATGGCAGCCGGCGTCGCGGTCGCCGCACTTGGCACACCGATCGGCGGCGCCGTCGCCACCCTTCAGCGAGCTTGGTGCGCAACATTGGTGATTGGCACAGCGCTACTCAGTGCCTATCCCTGGGTGCGGCGTGATCCCCTCGAGGACCTGATGGCACTGTTCGGTTGGCACACTGAAGCATTCGCGGTGCTGATGGTTGTGAGCGGTGTCGTCGGACTCGGCTTGTTGTTGGATTTGTGGCGCCGCACCTCGCCGCGTTGGGCGCCGCGCCCCGGAATCCTCGCCGCTGTGCTGCTCGCCATCGCGCTGCTGCTCGGCAACGGCGTGTTGGACATCAGCTCCGTGTCACATCGCGGGTTCGCTCCGACCGACGTCCCAATCAACAGCTACAGCCCGGTCAACCTCGACGCCGCAGCCACAACATGGCAGAAGACGTTCTCCGAGTCACCGATCACCACCCAGACGATAGCCGGACTGACGATAGCCGGACTGACGATAGACAGTCACCTGATTCGCGGTAGCCAGCTGATTCCGGGAACGACCGTTGCAACTGTCGAACTGCTCGGACCCAAAGGCGAAATCCTGGCAGAATGGCCTCTGCGGGCCAACGCCGAAACGGGAGAATGGTCTTCGGCTCGGGACGATCTCGTGGCGCCTTCACATTGGATCACCCGGGTCGCCCCCGAAGGCACCTTCTTCGCCCGTAGCTACCGTGCCCGCTTCGAGCCTGCCAAGCCGCTAGAAGCGGTTCGCTTGAGAATCCGACGCGCTGCCGACCTGCCGCAAAAGACAGAGCTAAGGATCGTCCGGTTGGAGATTCGGCAATGACACCGGCGGACATGCGGTTCCGAACCCTGGCCGAGCTGGTCTCAGCGATCTTGGCAGCATGGGCACTCTCTTGGAGCCTCGATGCCGCCGATCCTTTTCGCGGCACTTTTGGAGTGCTCCCCTTGGTGGTTGCCGCGCTGCGTGCCATCGAGCGCCACAGTGTCGAGCTTCACAGTGTCGAGCGAAGGCGCGAAAGCTGGCTGTCGGCCCTAACTCTCGGCGGTTGGGTCCTCATCACGATCTATCGTCAACGGCTCGGCCTGGTAGCCACGGACTGGTTTTTGGCCGCCGGCTTTCTGCTGCTGCTCACCCAGCGGGTGGCGACACTGGTGATCAGACTCCGCCCCAGCCTCGGACGCAGCCTGCCTCGACGGCCACCAATCGCCTTCTTCGTGCTGCCCCTCGTGGTTTACCTGGCGATTCAGCCTTGGTCGAGCAGTCATCGACAACCGGATGGTGATGAGCCTTATTACCTGTTGGTAGCCCATAGCTTGGCCTACGACTTCGACGTTGATCTGAGCAACAACTACCAGGACGACTGGCAGCGCTTCATGAAGCGCCGGATCGAGCCTCAGCCCGGTGACCCGGTCGGTGACGATGGCGAGATCTACTCTCGCCACGGTTTCCTGCTGCCGCTGATCCTGACTCCCGCTTATCGCCTCGCCGGCCCTGCCGGCGCCATGTGGGTCATGGCCGCGCTGGCAGCCGCGCTCGCCTGGATGGTGCTGCGTCTCGCTCATCACTATGTGCCCCAATCGCCGGCAGGTGCGTTGTTGGCTTACGGTGTCGTCGCCTTCAGCCCACCGCTACTGCTCTACAGCTACCAGATCTGGGTCGAAATACCGGCAGCCTTACTGCTGAGCCTGGCACTCGATCGCATCCTGTTGTTGCGCCAGCTCGATCGGCCGCGGCCCCTGCAACTGGCGATGCTGGCACTCCCGATCCTGTTACTGCCGATTCTCAAAATGCGTTTTGGGCTCTTGGTGGGGCCTTTGGTGCTGATCGCCGCTTGGCGGACCCGAAAGATCTCGATCGGCTGGGTGGGCGGCGCCCTGGCGACGATGGCAGCAGGCCTGATGGCGTTTAATGCCCTGCGCTTCGGCAACCCCTTGCGGATCTACTCCTGGAGCGAGCTTGATTTGCTGCAGTATTCGCTCGCGGATTTCGCTCGCGGCGGCTTCGGCATGTTCTATGACTGCGCCTTTGGCCTGTTTCCGAATGCACCGATCTGGTTTCTACTACTGCCTGCCTTTGGGCTTCTGATTCACCGCCGCGCATCTCTTGCCTCATCACCATCGCTGCTGTTCGACTTGCTGCTGATCTCGGGTCCGTACCTGCTGTTCATCGCTCCACGCATCGAGTGGTTCGGCGGTTGGGCGCCGCCGTTTCGTTACCCTTTGGTCTTCCTACCGCTGGTGGCGGTAGCCCTGGCGCCAATCCTCGACCAGCGGCGGCGTCCCGAGGTCCGTGCCCTGATCGCAGCGTTGGCAGCACTCACCCTGGTATTGACGGTGGTGTGGGTTGTCATTCCCGGCTGGACCTACAACTTCGCCGATGGACGCAGCCATCTCCTGGACCAGGCCGGCGAGCGCTTGAGTACCGATATCGCTCGATTCTTCCCCAGCACGGTGCGACCGCGTGCAGCCACCTGGCTGTGGATTGCCGTCTCCCTGTTGGCAATCCCCCTCGGAGCCCGATGGAGTGGTGGTTGGCAGGGTCGGCGCGGTACCCGGCGCGGCCGACCCGCCGCAGCTTGGGGCGTCACCGCGGTGCTGTTGCTTTTGCCGGCGTTGGTGTTCTTCAGCCACCGGTTACCGACCGGGGTCGTCCACTTCGAAGATGCGTTTGTATTCCAACCACGCGGCAGCGTCTTTCCACCGCCCTGGGTGTTGCAACGGCCCAACTATACTGGCGGTTGGACGCTGCCCGCCGGCCGCTGGCTTGCTGCTCCGATCACCACCGGTGGCGAGCAGGTGACGATTCAGCTGTTCGCGCTGCCCAAGAAATCCAATCGCCCGGCACGGATATGGGTCGGAGCCGGTGACCACCAGCTGGCGATCCTCGACGCGCAGCAGACTGCGAATCAAGAATGGGTCACCACCACTCTCGGACCTGTCGACTGGCCCAGTGGCCAACCGCTAGTCGTCCGCACCCTCGAAGGGTCGCTAATCCTCGACCGAGCGGAGCTCACATGGTAGTGACCGCCATCCCACCGAAACTGAGTGTCATTGTCCCCACTTTAGGGTGGAGCCGGTGGCTGACCGACTGCCTCGATGCCCTACGCCGGCAGACCGACGATCTCGAAATACTGCTCGTCAGCCAGGGCGAGGGACGGCAACAAAGCCGCAAACACCGCGCCGAAGAACTCGCCGATGTGATTCTACAACTCGATGAAAACACCGGTTTCGCCACCGCCAACAACCGTGGCCTGACCGCAGCCCGCGGCGACTACATTGCCACCGTCAATGATGATGCGATCGTTGAAGACGGGTGGTGTGACGCCCTTCTAACCGCCCTCGACAACGACCCTAGCCTCGCCGCGGCCCAGGGCATCAATCTCATGCTCGACGAGCCGTCACGGATCGATGGCGGTGGCCTGGCTTGGAATCGTCATTGGCAGGCCGTTCAGCTCGGTTACAACAAACCTCTCGCGACCTTGCCTGCCACGCCGACGGAAATTTTCGGTGTCTCGGCGACGGCGGCAATCTACCGCCGATCTGCTCTCGAAAAAGTCGGTGGTCCCAAGTTCGAGGCTTTCGACCCACAGCTTTTCGCCTATTACGAAGACGTTGACCTCGCCTGTCGTCTAAGGGCTGCCGGCTATCGTTCGCAACGGGTACCGGTAGCACGGGCCCGGCATGCGGGTTCGGTCAGCGGCAGAAAGTTGGTGGGCGGCAGCCGGAGGTTGATCTACCGCAATCGGCATCTGGTGCTAGCTCGGCTACTGGGGCGCGCTTATTGGACCAACCTGCCACAAATCCTGGCCCGGGACGCTGCCGATCTATGGCAGGCTGCAACAAGCCGAGATCGCTTTGCGGCCCTCGGCATCCTAACGGGTCTAGCCGGCGCCCTGCGTCACGGACTGCGCTTCGCCCATCTCGGTCCGACGACGATTCCGTTGGCGGAGATGAAACGATTCCAAGTCGACCGATGACACCGTCCAACCCCAGACTGAGTGCGGTGGTGATTCACTGGCGGGATGAGGACAACCTCACCGAGCTCGTCGCATCCTGGCCGCGAGATCCAGCTTTCGAGCTATTGGTGGTCGACAATAGCCGTTCACTCGGCGACCTCTCCGAGCCCGCACGACGACTCACACCCGGGTGCAACTTAGGCTTTGCAGGCGGCGTCAACTTCGGCGCCCGGGAGGCGCGTGCCCCTTGGATCCTGATCCTCAATGCCGACGCCCGCCCCGAAGACGGCGCCCTCGAAGCTCTGGTCGCAGCTTCCGAAGCCTACCCCGAGGCCGCCGGCATCGTACCCGCTCTGATCGGGGCGGAGGGCGGGTCGCAGCATCGCTGGCAGTTGCAGCCACTACCCACACTCGGGACCTTGGTGTTGCAAACGATGTTCATCGCCAGCCACCGAGGGCCAAGGGTCGCCCCAACTCGCGGCGCCACCATCGAACAACCCGCGGCAGCGGCGTTGGTTTTGCGTCGCGAGGTGCTGGATCAACTCGATGGCTTCGACGAAGGCTTCTTTCCCGCCTGGTTCGAAGACGTCGACCTCGCTCGACGGCTGGCTGATGGCGGTCATCACCTGATTTACGAGCCCGGAGCACAATTCAGGCATGCTGGCGGCGCCACCGTTCCGACCCTCGGTTACGGTCCCTTTCTGTGGATCTACTACCGCAATCTGTTGCGCTACTTGCGCCGACACCATGGTGGCGGATGGGCCTTTCTCGCACGCTGGACGTTATTGTGCGGAGTGTCGCTGCGGCTCGTCACCCTGCCTTTGCGTCGACCACGCCGAGCACGGACTCGCTACCAAGCCGCTGCCGGTCTGCTGAGGGTGGTGGCCGGCGCGACCAGCGATTGGCGCTGGCCAACGAGTTATCGGCGCCGCTTCTCACGCGAGGATTTGGGATGACGACCGGGCCGGGCGACCGCGTTGCCATCTGCATCGTGACTTATGGTTCGGCGACGGACTTGCCCATGTGCTTCGCCACCATCGCCGAGCAAGATCATCGCCCGCTCGACTTGATTGTTGTCGACTGTGCCAGCACCGACGGCAGTGCTGAGGTTGCCCGTCAAACCGATGTTCCAGGGGTCCGCAAGCAGGTCATCGCGCTGGAGCAGAACCTGGGTTTTGCGGGCGGTATGAACACCGCCTTCCGACACACCGACGCCAACTTTCTACTGACGCTCAACGCCGACGCCAGACCCCAGCCCGAGTTCACCCGTCGTTTGTTGAAGAGACTCACCAGCACCCCCCGTTGCGCCGCAGTCACCGGTCGCTTGGTGCGTCCTGCCGACCCGGCGACAGGAGAACGGCGGATCGACGCCTGCGGCATGCGGTTGATTCGCACTTGGCGTCATCTCGACCGTGGCTCGGAACAAATCGACCGCAGCCAGTGGAGCGAACCGCACGAGGTGTTCGGCGCCACCGGAGCCGCCACCCTTTTTGCTCGCACGGCGCTCGACGACGTGGCTTTCAGGGAAACCGCGTCAAAGGGTGAAATCTTCGATCAAACGTTCCACTCGTTCCGTGAAGATGCCGAGCTCTGCTTCCGGCTTCAAGAGCGCGGCTGGAGAGTGATCTACGAGCCCGCCGCGGTAGCCGAACACCGTCGCCGAGTGCTGCCGACCCGTCGACGGCAGCTGCCAGCGGCAGTCAACTACCACTCGCTCAAGAACCGCTACCTGCTGCGGGCTTATCACCAGACCCGGGGCAATTTCTGGCGGACCTTGTTACCGACCGCCGGTCGCGATCTGCAGGCGTTGATCTACGTGATGCTCTTCGAGCGCACGTCATGGTCGGCATACACCTGGCTGTGGCGTCACCGGCGACAAATCCTCGATCGACGTCGGGCGATTCAACGCCGTCGGACGGAGCCGACCGAAGCTCTGGATCGATGGTTCAACCGAGACAGCTTGCCACTGTAAGCAGAGAAGTCGCGAGCAGGAACAGGGAAATCGTGAGCCAGGCAGCCCGGGCAGAACTCGTCCCTCAGAACGTGAGCAGCTCACGGGCCGCAGCCAACACCTTGTCCGTCGAGGGCAGCAAGGCCTGTTCGAGATTTTTGGCAAAGGGCACGGCACGGTCGGGGTAGGCGACGCGCTTGACCGGTGCGTCGAGCCAGGAGAAGGCCTGGTCGGCGATGCGTGCGACCACTTCACCTCCAAAGCCCGCGGTTTCCTGAGCTTCGTGCACCACCAGCGCCCGCCCGGTCTTGCGGACCGACGTCAGTATGGCCTCTTCATCCAGGGGTACCAGGGTACGCAGATCAACCACCTCGACCTCGACTCCTTCTTTGGCAAGTGCGTCAGCGGCTTCGAGGCAAGTCCAGACACCGGAGCCGTAGGTCACCATCGTGAGATCCGTACCGACACGCCGAACAGTGGCAACTCCCAGCTCGAACACCTCGTCGGGACCGGGAAGCACCGCCTTGATCCGCCGATAAAGGAATTTGTGCTCGCAGAAGACAACCGGATTAGGATCTCGGATCGCCGCCTTGAGCAGACCTTTGGCATCCTCGGCGGTGGCTGGACACACCACTTTGAGACCGGCGACGTGAGCGAACCAGGCTTCAGGATTCTGGGAGTGAAACGGACCAGCGCCGACACCTCCACCTGCCGGCAGGCGCACCACCAGTGGACACGGAACCTGCCAACGATAGAAGAACTTGGCGATGACGTTGACCATCTGATTGAAGCCACAGGAGATGAAATCACCGAATTGCATCTCCACCACCGGTCGATAACCCAACAAGGCGGCTCCAGCAGCGATTCCCAAGGTACCGCTCTCCGCGATCGGGGTATCGAGCACCCGCTTCGGCCAACGTTTCCACAGCCCTTTTGTAATCCGGAAGGCGCCTTCGAAGGCGGCGATATCCTGGCCCATGAGTATCACTCGATCATCGCGTTCGAGTTCTTCCCGCAGCGCCTGGTGGATACCTTCGACGTAGGTTTCCGGCTGCGTATCCTCAACACCCGCCAGGGCACTCTCGGACGGTGCTCCATCAGACGACGCTTCCTTGGAAAGTATTTCCTCGGATAGATCGATCTCGAGCTCTTCCGAGTCGACTGGAGGCGTTTGCTCAGGCAGCGACGATTCTCCAAACGATAGCGCCAGAGCGGGCCGGAATGCGATCTCGTCCTCAGGACCAGGAGCCTCGACCGCTCGTGCCACTGCTTCTTCCACTAATTCGGAAATCCGCCCTTCTAGGCGCGCCAGCAATTCGCTGTCGAGAACTCCCTTGGTGTCGAGTTGGCGGGCGTAGGCTGGCACCGGGTCCTGGCTCATATAGACCTCGAGCTCGGCTTCCGGGACAACTTTGAGGGAATCGTCACCTTCACTGTGGCCGCGCATCCGGCCGAGCATCGCTTCGATCAAGGTCGGGCCGGCCCCGGACCGGGCGCGCTCCAAAGCTTCTGCCATCGCCACGCCAACACTCTCTGGATCATTACCATCAACGGTCACCGCGGCCATGCCATAGCCAATACCTCGATCGCTCAGGCGCTCGGCGGCATATTGATCCGAGGTTGGCGTCGAGAACGCATAGCGGTTGTTCTCGATCACCAGAATCAACGGCAACTTCCAAACCGCGGCCATGTTGAGGCCCTCGTGGAAGTCGCCGGTGGAGGTGCCGCCGTCGCCAATGAAATTCAACGCCACCCGGTCGGTGCCGGCTTGCTTGAGTGCGAAGGCTGCACCCGCAGCGACAGGAATCATCGAACCAAGATGGCTGATCATGCCGATGTGGCGGATGCCTTGGCGCGGGTCCAGGTAACCGTAGTGAAACGACCGCTCGACGCCACTCGAGAAACCATCAGCCCGGCCGAGGAGCTGGCAACACAGTCGGTAGAGCAACTCTCGCGGCTCCGGGCGGATGCCATCCGGCTCGCCGAACCCGAATCCGGGGAAAGCCCGCGCCGGGTCGAGATAAACCGACAGGATGGCGCCAAGATCGCGGTGTAAAGAGCACAACACGTCCCCTGGCTCGAGGGCCAGCCCGGAAGCTACCGTCGTCGCTTCGCTGCCGATCTGGCTGTACCATTTGGACAGACGTCCGGTACGCAACAACATCGCAAAACGAGTGTCGAGGTCGCGGGCGAACCGCATGTAAGCGTAGTGCAGCAGCCGCAGTGGGTCGAGGTCGCTCATGGCGCGCAGAGTTTACGGTGGGCGGTTACCGGCGGCAAGGATTTTTTGGACTCAGACGCCTGTCAGTCGAAAGCTTCAGCGTCGGTAGCTTCAGAGTCGGACGCTTCGGGGCCTCGTCCCACGACCAAGCACCAGCCATCTTCAGTCTCCGGCCGAAGGCAGTTGGGTCAGCGCCTCACACAGCTGAGTGAACCATGTTTCATCCGACACTTCTTGGGGTCGATCGATCAGCTGATCGAGCGCTGGCGCTCGCCCTGATAGCCATTGCAAATGATCCAGCGTGGCGTCGGACATCCCGCTATCCCGCACCTGAAACGCTGACCACATCAGCAGTTGGTGGTCGAACTCGATCAACTCGGCACGATGATTGATCTCGGCGACGTAGTCGTTGAATCGTTCAATCTCCGTCCAGATCTCCATCGCCCGCGTTGGATCGTGCTCGCCTTCGAGCCATTGATCTACCTGATCGCTGACCAAATGACAGCGCATTTGCTCATCGAGACGAATCTCTTCGAACGTCGGCGAGCTCTTGATCCATGCGAATCCGCGCGCCGCCATCGCTAGTCGATCGGCGACCTCACCATCGACGATCGCCTGGCCAAGGCTGAGACGCAGCCGGAATTTGCCGAAAATTCGCCGAATACGGATTGCTGACGCCACCGCGGCGCGCTGATCTCGGGACGGTGGGCTCAGGCTCCTCGCTTGCTGAATATCGAAGTCCGGCACATGCGCTGTCGGCTGAGGCGGATCGCTGACGGAAGCTTCTTGTTTCCGCCTCTGATAGCGCTGGGCCCGTTCCAAGGTGCTCTCGATGACCCGGCCGTGCTGCTCCTTCATCGCCGCCCGCACCGACTCCACGTCCGACGGCTTTGGGGTCAAGAGCTTGTATTCCCGGGTCGCGACAATCTTACCGCCGACAAAAACTTCGGTCCGAATATAGAGATCCACCTTGCGGGTGAGCTCTGTCTGAAAATGGAAGGTCCGCCCGAGAACGGTGACCTCCTGATTCAAGCCGCTAATCATCGTGCCAGATCGTATCGGTACTGGGGCCGTTTGTCAGAGCGATCTAACCCTATTTTCGAACTGAGTCAGGAGCTCCGGGTCGAGTTCGAGGTTGGTGAGTAGCTTGAGCGCCAGCTCTGCGCCGTTGCGGTCACCTCCAGCCAAGAACCGTTCGAGGGTGGCAATACCCTCTTCCAAACTCTGCTGCCGCCGCTGAACGGCCTCGTGCTCGTTGACCTGGCTGAAGAGTGCGGCGCCGCGCGGGCTGGTTGGAAACCGTTGACTGTAGCGCTGGGCCACCTCGCGTGCCGTTGGCCACTCACCCGCCGCCAGGTGGTGTTCGAACTCGGCGATAAAAAGCCTCGAGTCCGCTTCGTCGCGCACCCGCTCGCGGTGATCCACCAGCCGCTTGCGCAGAAAGTCGATGGTGACTTTTGGAATGTCCATCTGGCCGAGCTGCTCCATCTGCTGCTCGGCGGCATCGAGCTCACCCCGAGCCAACAGCTCCTCGAGGCGCTGCTTTGAGCGATCGATATCCGCGCTCCTGGCCTGGCCTTGCTGAGCCTGCGCCAGTTCTGCCGCGAGTTGCTCCGTGGCACGTGAGGCCGGATCAACTTTGTTCAACGTCTCGAGGTGCTTCGTCGCTTTGGCGAAATCCTCGTTGATCACAGCCGTCCGCCCGGCCGCTAGCAGCTCATCGGCGCGGCGCTGGAGATCCACTTCTTGATCGAGATCCGCCACCCAAGTCGTGTAGTCGCTACGCCGTGGATGGTTCGGCGCCAACTCGATCAAGGTCGTCAACGCCAGCTTGGCCAGCGGCTTTTTGCGCTGTTGGATGTAGCGGGTCAGCATCTCTTCGGTCGCCCTCAGGTTGGCCTGCAGCTTCTCGACGTGAGCCGCAGCCTCGACCCGCTGCCGAAACAGGTCCAACCCTACCAGGCGAGGCGCTTTAGTCGTGAGCTGTTTGAGAACCCGTTGCGCTTGGTCGAGTTGCCCGTCCTTGAGCGCTTGCTCGCCGCGTTGCAGAATCCGCTCGGACGAAACAGTCCGGCTCGACTGCCGCTCGAGTTGCGCCAGAAGCTCCTTGCGTTCCTCCTTGGTCAAGCGAACGCCGCTCTTGCGTTGACCCTCCGACACGCCCTTGTGACCTCCTCCGTGCCATAACTCTTGTGCTCAACAGCACACGTTACCCTCGACGATCCACCATTGTAGGACAGACAGAGGCTTTGTAGGACAAGCGCAGGCGTTTCGCCCCTTCTGGATGCTTCACTCGTCGCTCTCCAGCACTCGAATTCCGATGTGGACACACCTCTCCTGTTAGCATTCCAAGCTTGTGAAGCGTTACCTCCCGCCAGTGCTGCTGGTCGTCGTCATCGTACTCGCCGCCCCATTCATGGGGGTGATTCGCGACGTCCTCTTCGATCGTTTCGAGTCCACGACGATCCGCTATCTGGCGCGGTTTCTGATTCTGCTCGCCAGCGCCGCCTTCATCTTCGCTCTGACGCGTATTCGCGAACACCGCGGATGGCGCTATGCGGGGCTTGCCGGGACGGCCGGCCTGTTGTGGATCGAGAGTGCCTACCTGAGCGCTCCGATCTCCGGCGGCGGTATCGCGGCGCGGGTCAGCGTAGCGGAGAAAATTCACCTGGTGGAATACGGCCTGTTAGCCCTCCTGCTCTATCTTGCCTGCAGACCGGCTGGCGATATTTCCATGCTGATTCTGCCGCTGCTTTGGGTGACCTTCGCCGGCGTGCTGGACGAGAGCATGCAATGGTGGGTGGCGACCCGGACCGGAGATATCGACGATATTTTTCTCAATGTCTACGCTGGCCTTTGCGGTGTTCTTTTCAGCCTTGCTCTCGATCCGCCCAAGAGGATGCGATGGCGACTCTCCCCAGCCAGTCGCCAGCACGTCACCGTCAGCGCGATGCTCGCCGTCGCCAGCCTCGGCTTATTCTTCGACACCGCCCACCTCGGTTACGAGCATCACGATCCGGCCATCGGGCGCTTCCGTTCATGGCACACCGCAGATGAGCTGAGAGCCGCAGCAGCTGACCGGGCAATCCGTTGGCGCGTCGATCCTCCGACCGATCCCTCACCCTGGAAGGGGGAGGATCGCTATCTCGCCGAAGCGGGCTGGCACGCTGGCCATCGCAACGAGCGCTACGACGCTGGCGACATGTACCTAGCCGCCCAGGCCAACCGTATCCTCGAGACCTACTTCGGGCCCTACCTCGACCTCGAGTTTTTCCGTGGAAGCGGCAAACAACGGTACCCTCCCGAGATCCGCCGCGAGCTCGAAGCCAAGGCGCCCGTCCGCGATCCAGTCAACTATCTGAGCCCGGTGCTCATCGAGCGCATTTATCCCTGGCCTTCGAGGCGGCAATACTACGCTGCTCTGGTGGCAGTGTTGCTTTTGATCTGGGTGGTGCCGCGATGGCTGTGGGGAAGGCGCCAAGCACCCTGAACTGCGGGTTCTCGATTTCGCTCCGATGACATTTTGTGGCATCCTCGGGCGCGTCACTTGGAGGAGCCTACGATGACGAATAAAGCGGCTACGGCGCCGGTCGGCGCCGCATCACAGGGGTTGGGCTTTGGGACAGCGCCGGTCTTCCTGGCGTCGATCAGCACCATTTTGGGCGCTATTCTCTTTCTGCGTTTCGGCTATGCGGTAGGCAGTGTCGGCGTATTGGGAGCGTTGCTGATCATTGTCCTCGGACACTTGGTCACGATTCCGACATCCCTAGCCATCGCCGAGATCGCCACCAATCGCCGCGTCGAAGGCGGTGGCGAGTACTTCATTATTTCGCGCTCCTTTGGCACTACCATCGGTGGCGCCATTGGCCTCGCTCTTTACATGTCTCAAGCGGTATCGGTGGCCTTCTACATGATCGCCTTCGCCGAGGCGTTCCGTCCCCTCGAAGGGTGGATCGAGAGCCAACTGGGTCAGCCTTTCGACCCGCGCATGGTGTCGGTGCCCGGCACCCTGCTGCTGATCTTGTTGATGGTGACCCGTGGCGCCGCTCTCGGCGTCAAAGCGCTGTGGGTGGTCGCCATCGTGCTTGGTTCGTCTCTGTTGTTGTTCTTTTTGGGATTGCCCCTCGAAGGCGCTGACCCCGGCCTCGACCTAATGAATCCAGTCGCCAATGCCGACCCTTTCATGCTGGTGTTCGCGATCGTCTTCCCGGCCTTCACCGGGATGACCGCCGGTGTTGGACTCTCGGGTGACTTGGCCAACCCACGCACCTCGATTCCCCGCGGCATCCTCTCCGCCACTCTCGCTGGCATGGCGATCTACGTCGCCATCGCCTTCAAGTTGGCGAGCGCTGCACCCCCCGAGATCTTGGCCACCGACCAGCTGGTGATGGCGCGCATCGCCCTATGGGGACCGATCATTCCCATCGGGTTGGCCTGCGCGTGCATCTCGTCAGCGATCGGCTCGATCCTGGTGGCTCCGCGTACCTTGCAGGCTTTGGCCAGCGACCGCGTGGTTCCGGCCGAACGCATCAACAGCATGCTGGCGGCCGGCGTCGGTGAAGCCAATGAGCCGCGCAACGCCACCTTGCTCACTGCCGTCTTCGCGTTCGTCACCGTCGCCCTCGGCAATGTCGACTTCGTCGCCCGGATCATTTCCATGTTCTTCATGGTGACTTACGGCTCGCTGTGTGCGATCAGCTTCCTGGAACACTTCGCCGCTCGTCCGAGCTATCGACCGAGCTTTCGCTCCAAGTGGTATATCAGTCTGGTCGGCGCGTTCACTTGCCTGTTTTTGATGTTCCAGATGGACCCGCTTTACGCTCTGCTGGCGATCGTCGCCATGTTGGCGCTGTACACGTTGATTCGGGCCAGCAAAAAAGGTGGAGCGGACGACCTCGGGGTGATCATCCAGGGGGTCATGACCCAAGCCACCCGTTTCCTGCAGGTCAAACTACAAAAGAAGACACCGAGCTCACGTGAAGAGTGGCGACCCTCGATCATCATGGTCAACGGTCGCACCTTCGATCGCAAGTCTCCGCTGCAGTTCCTGAGCTGGCTCTGCGACCGCTACGCCGTCGGCACCTACCTACATTTCATACCCGGCCAGCTCAACCGCGAGACTTTCTCGGACGGTCGCCGCAAGCTCTCCGAGCTGATCGACTCGATGCAGATCGACCGCAGCAACCTCTTCGTCGAGACCATGATCAGTCCATCGATGCGCTCCGCTCTCGCCCAGAGCTTGCAAGTGCCAGGGATCTCTGGAGTAGAGAACAACACTGCTCTATTCGAGTTCTCCCAACACGACCCCGAGGAGGTCCTCGAAGAGGTCAAGGACGGCTGCCACATGGCCTGGGGCACCGCCATGGACACTCTTGTGTTGCGCCACGGCGACCACTTCTTCGGCCATCGTCGCCGCGTCCACCTATGGCTCACCTGGCACGATGACCGCAACGCCAACCTGATGATCCTCCTTGCCTACATCCTGCTTGGCCATCAAGACTGGCACGACGCCGAGATCAGCGTCTTCGCCGCTTATCCCAAGGAACGGGTCAAGGCGGAGAGCGCCAAGCTGCTCGAGATGGCGCAGACGGGTCGAGTTTCGATCAGCCCACGCAACCTCACCGTCATCGCCACCGACGACCGGGGTAACTTCGATGAACTGGTCGCTAAGCGTTCAGCCAAAGCCGATTTGGTGATCCGCGGCTTCGTCGAAGAGAAGCTCCGTGATCATGGCTGCAAATTCTTCGAGCGCCACCCCGAGCTGAAAGACGTCCTCTTCGTCGCTGCCCGCCAGCGCATCGAGATCGATTAACAGGCCAAGACTCGAATCTAACCGTCGAGCTTCGCGTCCAGGTACTCGACGAGGGCTGCAGCGTTGGAAATACGCTCAGCCCTGGCGCCAAAGAGCAGGGTGACCGGACCTGCTTTGACACGGTCGACGAGATCTGCGATCGCCTCGGGCTGGGCGTCGAGCTCGAGAAAGTAGCGGGCTTTGAATTCCGACCACTTGGCGGGATCGTGCTGGAACCAGCGGCGTAGCTCAGTGCTGGGGGCGATGTCTTTGAGCCAGATATCAAATTGGACCTGGTCTTTCCTGAGACCGCGAGGCCACAGTCGGTCGATCAACACCCTATAGCCCTCATCGTTCATCGGTGGTTCGTAAACTCGGCGAATATTGATCGTCATCGTGGGCTTCCTGGGTGCTGTAACAAAGGCTGTGACAGAGGCTGTAACGCCGACAGGTGCAATGACATCCTACTAGGCGTTCAACCGACACAAGGAGAGAGTTCATGGCTGACGACAAGCTTGAGTTGTACGGCGCCAACTGGTGTGGCGATTGCCGACGGGCGAAGAAATTCCTGGGCGAGCAGCGAATCCACTACGATTGGCTCGACATCACCGACAATGACGAGGCGATCGCTTTCGTCGAGAGCGTGAATGACGGCAAGCGCCGCATCCCCACCATCGTGCTGCCGGACGATCGGGTGTTGTCGAACCCTTCCAACGCCGAATTGGCGGCCGCCTTGGGACTGCGCACTCAGGCGAAGATGAACTACTACGACACGATCATCGTCGGCAGCGGGCCGGCGGGTCTCACTGCGGCGCTATACCTAGCACGCGAAGGATTCGAAGTGCTGGTGATCGAGAAGAGCGGCCTCGGCGGCCAGACCGGAATCACCGACCGCCTGGACAACTTCCCGGGATTTCCCGAGGGCATCACCGGTGGCGAATTCGCCGACCGATTGGTGCAGCAGGCGAAACGCTTCGGCGTCGAGATCTTACAAGCTCAAGCGGTCACTGGCCTGCGGCCCGAGGCCGAGTCGCGTTATGTCACTACCTCCGACGGCCAGGAGTACGGAGCACGAGCAGTGGTGATCGCCACCGGCTCGACCTACAAGCGGCTCGAGGTCCCTGGCGAAGAAGAGCTGCTCGGCGCTGGGGTGCATTTCTGCGCCACCTGCGATGGCCCGTTCTACCGCGGTGAGCACGTCGCCGTGGTGGGCGGCGGCGCTAGCGCTGCCGAGGAGAGCTTGTTCCTGACCCGATTCGTCGATCAGGTGACCCTGCTGGTCCGCGGCGACACCCTCAAGGCTGCACCAGTGGTGATCGACAAAGTCCATGAGAACAACAAGATCGAGGTGCGCTACAACACCAGCGTGCGGGAATTGCAGGGCGCCAACAAGCTCGAGGGATTGATCGTCGGCGCGACGGATGGCGATGCGACCGTTAACGGTGCAGAGACCCTGAACCCGGCGGCGGTATTCCTCTTCGTCGGGTTGTCACCCAATAGCGGTTGGCTACCGGACAACATAGAGCGCAACGATCACGGTTTTTTATGCACCGACAAGACGCTGCAAACCACGACCCCTGGTGTCTTCGCCGCGGGTGACGTGCGCCACGGCGCAACCAACCAAGCCGCCAGCGCAGCTGGCGAAGGGGCTACGGTCGCCTTGATGGTGCGGGAATATCTAAAAGAGGCTTAAACCGATCAAATATCCACGGGCCTAAAGGCCCGTGCTATCGAGGACGCCGGCTTCAGCCGGCGTCGTTCATAGCCCGGGGATTTATCCCCGGGGTTCGGCTACTTAGACTCGGCAGCAGCCTTCTTGGCCGCCTCGATCAACGGCTCGAAGGCCGCCAACGGCTGCGCACCGTTCACGAAACGGCCGTTGACGAAAAAGCCCGGGGTACCGGAGACGCCACGCTTGCCGCCATTGGCCATCGACAAATCCACCGCCGCCAAAGCTTCCTTGTACTCGGCAGACTCTTTGTCCTCCGCGCACGTGGTGTACTTGGCCATGTCGATACCGCTGTTGGCCAGGTACTCTTTGCTCTTTTCGAGCACGTTGTCAGGAGTCAATGCCTTCTGATTCTCGAAGTAGCTGTCGTGCAGGCTCCAGAACGCGTCGCCGTTCTGCAGGCCGACACAGTGTGCGGCGATCGCGGCAGGTTTGGCCCACGGGTGGACGCTCAGCGGGACGTGCTGGAAGACCACTTTGACGTCCTCCGGGTACTTCTCGAGGATCTCTTCGATGGTCGCGGCGCCGCGGGAGCAGTAGGGGCACTGGAAGTCAGAGTACTCGACGATCGTCACCGGCGCGTCAGCGTTACCGCGAAATGGCAGGCCAGCGACCTCGGCCTCAATCTCTTTGGCGAGCTCAGCAGCTTTGACGGCCGCCTCGGCCTCTTGCTTCTCGGCCTCGACCTGGAGCTCGCCAGCGTCGCGGCTGACATCGATCGGGTCGGAAATCATGAACAGCGCCGTGTTGTCGCTCGACACCAAGAACTTCTGGGTCTGACGGTTGCTGATCGTGAAGCTGCCACGGTCGAGGTCGCCATAACCGGAGGCTTCGAGATCAGCCATGGTGATGGGGGCTTGCTTGAGCTGCGGGAACTTCGATTGCAGATTGGCGAGGATCTGCTGCTTGCGCTCCTCGCTGTTGTCGGTGTCGGCAAAAGCTACCGCACTGAGACCCAGGCAGAGGATCGTCAAAAGCAACAAAGTGGACACTTTTTTCATGTTTGAGCTCCTTTCGGGAGTGTGAAGGGGCGGAATCTTGATGGCAGATGGATCGCCTGCCGGGCTGAGTCTTGATTGGGCCGCGAGGTAGGGCTAGCGGCGCTAGGGGCGCTCATTCGCACGGAATTTCGCGACATGCGCGGCGCCTTCCTGGCCGGATCGGTTGCAAAGCATAGACCAAACCCCTGGCTGGGGCCTAGAGAACCTCGCTCCGGCGGGTAAAAAACCCGTAAAAGGGCACCTCGTCAGAAGTTGATCGTACGTTTGTCGACGGCCAACGCCGCCTCTTTGAGGGCCTCCGCGAGGGTGGGGTGAGCGTGGACGGAACGGGCGATATCTTCGCTCGAGGCGCCAAACTCTATCGCCACCGCCGCCTCAGCGATCAAGTCTCCGGCCCGCGGCCCAATGATGTGGACCCCGAGCACACGATCGGTCTCGGCGTCGGCGAGGACTTTGACCTGACCTTCAGTTTGATTCAAGGCCTTGGCCCGGCCGTTGGCCGAGAACGGGAACTTACCCTTGCGGTATTTGATACCGGCTTCTTTGAGCTGTTCCTCGCTCTTGCCGACGGTGGCGATCTCTGGATGGGTGTAGACGATACCCGGGATAGCATCGTAGTTGACGTGGCCGAACCCGGTGGCCAAGAACTCAGCACACGCCACCCCCTCGTGTTCGGCCTTGTGCGCCAACATCGGCCCGGCGATAACGTCTCCGAGGGCGTAGACACCCGCGGCAGAGGTTTGGAAGTGCTCGTCGACTGGAATGCGACCCCGCTCGTCGAGCTCGACACCCACCGACGCCAACCCGAGGTCGTTGGTGTAAGGACGACGGCCGACGGCAACCAGCACTCGGTCGCACTCGATCGGTTCCATACCTTCAGCTTCAACGACACAGCCCTCACCGACAACAACTCGCGCGCCGGTGACCCGGGTGCCGAGGCGAAACTCGATGCCCTGCTTCTTGAAGATCTGACGGGCACGTTTGGCGGTATCGGCATCCATGCCTGGCAGGATACGGTCGAGATACTCGAGCACCGTGACCTTGGCGCCCAACCGGGCCCACACCGAGCCGAGCTCGAGACCGATGTAGCCGGCTCCAATCACCACCAGATGCTCCGGAACCTCCGGATAGGACAACGCCTCGGTGGACGAGCCGATGCGATCCCAGTCCATCTCGACCCCCGGAAGGGTCGCAACCTCGGAGCCAGTGGCCAAAATGACATGTTTGGCGAGCAATTTGACCACCGTCTCAGTGTTCCCCGCTTCGTCGGCCCCGCCTTCCGACTCGACGATCACACTTCCCGGACCCTCGAGGCGTCCATGACCCCTGTAGCGGGTGATTTTGTTCTTCTTGAACAGACCCGCCACTCCACCAGTGAGGGCAGTAACGATGTTGTCCTTGTGCTGCAGCATGGCGCCGAGGTCGAATCCGACCCCTTCGACGGTGACGCCGAAGGCTGCCAAGCCATGTTTGGTCTCCTCGTAACGCTCGCTCGCTTCCAACAGGGCCTTCGTAGGGATGCAGCCGTCTCGCAGGCAGGTCCCTCCGAGCGCCGGTTCCTTCTCGACGCAAGCGGTGTCCAGGCCCAACTGGGCGGCGCGGATTGCGGCGACATAACCACCGGGACCCGAGCCGATAATCACTAGATCGTGCTCGTGCTCTTCCATACGTCCTCGAATTCGGTTTCTGGCTTCGGGCCAAGAGGCGCCGAGGCCGAGATGATCAGATTTCCAGCAAGATCCGCGTTGGATCCTCCAAACGCTCCTTCACGCGGATCAGAAACGTCACCGCCTCGCGACCGTCGACCAAGCGATGATCGTAGGTCAGAGCGAGGTACATCATCGGCCGAATCACCACCTCACCATCAACCGCCACCGGACGATCCTGGATTTTGTGCATCCCGAGGATGCCGCTCTGAGGCGGATTGACGATCGGCGTCGACAGCAAAGAACCGTAGATGCCGCCATTCGAGATCGTGAAGGTGCCGCCTTGCAATTCTTCGAGTTTGAGCTTGCCGTCCCGCGCCCGAACCGCGTAGTCAGCGATGGTCTTCTCGACCTCGGCGAAGCTCAGACGCTCAGCATTGCGGATGATGGGCACCACCAATCCCTTGCCGCCACCGACCGCGATCCCAATGTCCTGATAGTTGCGGTAGACGATCTCGTTGCCCCGCACCTCGGCGTTGACTTGCGGCACGTCTTTCAGCGCCTCGACCACCGCCTTGACGAAAAACGACATGAAGCCGACCTTGATGCCGTATTTGGCGATAAAGGTCTCTTGATACTCCTTGCGCAGCGCCTTGATGCTCGACATGTCGACTTCGTTGAAGGTGGTGAGCAACGCCGCCGTTTGCTGAGCCTCGACCAAACGCTCGGCCACTCGGCGACGCAATGGCGTCATACGCACAACCTCTTCTTGTCGTGAGCCGGCGCCTGGCGCGGAAGGGGCGGCAGGCACAGGCGGTTTGGCAGCTGGAGCAGACGCGGCAGCTGGAGCAGACGCGGCGGCAGGAGCAGTCGCGGCAGGCGTAGCACGGTGGCGTAAGACGTCCTCTTTCAACAGCCTGCCGCCGGGCCCCGTCGCCGTCACCTCGGAGGCATCGAGTCCTCTCTCCGCCAATGCCCGACGCGCCGCTGGCATGATGCGCTGGTCGCCGTCGAAGGTCTCGTCGCGAGCGGCGCCTTCTGGCGCCGAAGTCCCTGCCGAAGCATCTGTCGTTGACTCCGCTGGCTCCTCTGTTGCCGAAGGCTCCTCTGTCGCCGCGGGCTCCGCCAGCTCCGCCGGCTCCGCTGGCGCGTCGCCAGGCTTCTCGCCCGCTTCCATCAGACCGACGATATCGCCGACTTCGGCGTCGTCACCTTCCTTCTTGAGGATCTGCTTCAGGACGCCACTCTCGGGCGCCGGCAGCTCGACGTTGACCTTGTCGGTTTCGATAATCACCAACGGCTCGTCCTCGGCGACCCAATCGCCCTCGGCCTTGAGCCACTCGCCGATCATCACCTCGGTGATCGACTCCCCCACCGTCGGAATTTTCAACTCGATCGCCATGCTCGTTCCCCAAAGCTCTACTGTGGAGCTCGTTCCTCGGACGTCTATGATTTCTTCGGACCCACGCAACTCGGATCCCAAGTTGGCCATCCCATTCGCTGGGATGTTATGTCAGTTGATTCCGCAGTCCAAGCACAACGCCATCCCCCACCCCCGTCGAGCGACAGAACAGTGGAGCGTTATACTCTGAGCATCCCGCGACACCAGCCTTCAGCTCCAGCAGATGAGAAAGACATCCAAGGTCCGCAACACCAAGGTCAACGGTTGTCTCATCGTTGGCTTCTTTGGCATCTTCGCGATCGTGGGCCTTGCCGCAGCCTACTTTCTGACCTGGAAGCCGATCTCCAGAATCGTCGCGGCTCGAGAATGGGTCGAGACCGAGTGCGTCGTCGTCTCGAGCGATGTCGAAGCCCACCAGGGCAGCGATAGCACCACCTATCGCGTCGACATCCACTACACCTACGAAGCCGAGTGGCAGACCTACGATGGTCATCGTTACGACTTCAGCGTCGGGTCGTCCAGCGGTTACGATGGTAAAGCGCGGGTTGTCGAGTCCTTGCCGCCGGGCAGCGAAGCCAGCTGTTACTACAATCCCCTGAAGCCAAGCGAGTCGGTGATCAATCGCGAGCCCGGCTCCTACTTGTGGTGGGGCCTGTTTCCCTTACCCTTTCTGGCGGTGGGCCTCGGTGGCCTCATCGCCTCGTTGTTCTCATTGAAGTCAGGCGGTGCCCACCCCGGGCGTGGCGCTGGCCGGCAACCTACGGCGCGTCCCAAACCTCGAGGGTTTCATGCCTCGAGTCAGTCTTCGGGATCAGGCTCTAGGGGCACCTTGGTGCTCGAAACCCAGGCCTCTCCGACCACCAAAGTGATCGGCACTTTAGTGTTTGCTATTCTCTGGAATGGCATCGTCAGCCTATTCGTGTTCGGAGACTTCACTTCGAGCTTCGGTGAAAGTTGGTTCGCCGTGGTTCCGATCCTCTTCCTGACCCCGTTTGTCCTCATCGGGATCGGGCTCATCGGCTTGTTCTTCTACATGGTGCTCGCCTGGTTCAATCCCCGGCCCAGCTTGACCCTGGCCAACGGTCATCTGACGCCCGGTCAAACGACAACTCTAAGCTGGCAGTTCAACGGCAGCGCGGGACGCCTTACGAAGCTCACCATCGAGCTTCGGGGCTCCGAAGAGGTACGCTATCGCCGCGGAACCGATACCAAAACCGAGACCCACGTCTTCTACAGCCAACGGCTGGTGACGGCGGAGCACTTCTCAGTCATCCACCGCGGCCAGGTTGAGATGAATATTCCAGAGGGCACCATGCCGACATTTGATGCCAATAACAACGACATCAAGTGGAGCCTGGTGATTTCTGGCGACATTCCACGGTGGCCCGATGTGGACGAAAACTTTCCGATCACGGTTTATCCAGGCTGATGACCCTTCAGATCCATCTCGACGACCCCAACGCCTATCAACCGGGTGACGAAATTCGCGGCCGGGTCACCTGGCAATCGCTGCAACGTCAACCCAAGTCGGTGTTGATCAGCTTGCTGTGGCACACCGAAGGTAAGGGTACTGAGGACGTCGAGATCATCGAGCAAATCACCGTCGACGGCCCATCAGCTTCGGGCAGTCGCGAGATCAGTTTCATCTTGCCAGGCTTCCCGTGGAGTTTCTCGGGAACCCTGCTGTCACTAGTGTGGGCGATCGAAGCCAGCCTGGAACCCGCCGGCGAGGTGACACGGGTCAACATCGTCTCGGCTCCAGGAGCCGAGGAGATTCAATTGTGAACGAGCAACCCTTGAGGCGAGCACGCGACAACCCGTTTCGGGTGAGCAGAGTCCACAGCCTGCGTTACCGCCTCGACGATCCGGACTGGCAGATACTGCTCGATCGATTGGCGCGGCACAGCTATCGCGCCGCCCTCGTCGGGCCTAAAGGCAGTGGTAAAACGACCCTGCTCGAGGAGTTGGAACAGCGCATCGAAGCGCGCGGTTGGCGTATCGCGCCGGTCCGACTGAGCCGGGAGCGCCGGCGCCCCACCAATGAGGAGTGGCGACGCTTGAGCGATGCCGGACCCCGGCATCTCGTCACGGTGGATGGTGTTGAGCAGCTCAGCTGGTGGAACTGGCGCGGACTGTCGAGACGTTGCTGTGGTGCTGGCGGTTTGATCGTCACCAGCCACACACCTGGCCGACTGCCGACCCTGCGTCAGCACCGAACCAACTCAGGCCTCCTAGTCGAACTGGTGGCCGAACTGCTGACTCCAACCCAGGCCTCGCAACTACGTCCGCATCTCGATCAGCTCTTCGAGCATCATCAGGGTAATCTGCGCGACTGCCTACGCAGCCTCTATGATGCCTGGGCTCGCGGCGAACACGAGGGGGCGCTCGCGACTCGCGATGACACGGTGAATGCGGTGGACACAAGCCGAAGCGCTGCATAATCAAGACTCCCAATGCCAGATCGACGAATGCCGGATCAACAAATGCCCGCTCCCAGATTGTCGCTGCCGCCGGGTCAACGCGCGGCGGACCGCTTCCCACGTTTCGGAGCCATCACGCGACCATTGCCCGAAGCGCCCGGCGAGCCTCGGCTACGAATCTCGGGAGCGGTCGAGACAGAGTTCACCTTCGGCCTCGAAGAACTTCGTGTCTTGCCGCGGCATGAGCAGGAAAGCGCCTTGCATTGCGTGACCACCTGGACCAAAGAGGGTCTATCCTGGAGCGGTTGGCGGCTCGCCGATCTGTATCGTCACGTGATCGAGCCGCGCTGTCGGCCTCGGCCGGAGGTCCGGTACCTGATCCTCTTCGGTGACGATGGGTATCGTTGCAGCCTGCATCTCGACGACGTTCTTGGAGACAACGCGCTCGCTGATCCAATTCTGATCGCCGACACCCTCGACGGCGAACCGTTGTCATCTATCCACGGCGCGCCGTTGCGCGTCGTCAGCCCGGGTCAATACGGCTACAAGAACTTGAAACACCTGGCTGGTATCGGGTTGCGCGCCAAACCGATCACCTCGCCCCTGGGTCTCGAACATCCGCGCGGCCGAGTCGATCATCAGGAGCGCAATGCTCGGTATCCAGCCTGGCTCGTCCGCCGGCCTTATCGGGCGCTGATCGGCGCCACCGCGTTCTTCCAACATCGTGGCATCCGCAGCAGGCACTTCGTCGGCCGCCCAACGCTGCTCGACGAACTGATGCCAAACGACGAACATTTCGAGGTCCACGACATCTGGCTCGACGCCAGCCCGGACGAAGCCTATCGGGCACTGCTCACACTCCGAGGTGACGAGATCCGTCTCCTGCGTCCACTGATGGCGCTGCGGGAGCTACCGGCGCGACTGGTCGGCCGCACTGTCGGCGGCGATCGCAACGCTCCGGTGCTCGAATCCTTGGTCGCTGGCGGTTTCGTCAAGCTCGCCGAAGAGCCGGGTCGCGAGATTGTCCTCGGTGTTGTCGGGCGATTTTGGAAACTCACCGGCAATGCTCCGGTGCGTTCCGTCCACGATCGCCAAACCTTCACCGCCTTCAACCAACAGGGCTACGCCAAGGCAGCGATGAATCTCTTGGTGCGGGCCGAAGGCCGTGGCAGCCGGCTGATCACCGAAACCCGGATCGATACCACCGACCCAACTGCTGCACGAAGCTTCCGTCGCTACTGGCGCTGGGTTCGGCCTGGCAGCGGTCTCATCCGTCGCAGCTGGCTCAAAGCAGTCCAGCGACGTTTGATCTAAACAGGCCGCGTCACGACAAAGCCGGCCTTTCGCTTGATCGTGTCTAGCCTCTACACGAAAAAGCGCGACACAGGCTTGATACAAATACTGTAGGGCCCAAGGCTTGTCGTGCGAACCGCCTGCCGCCGCTCGTTGCTCATCGGCCAGCTTGCATCCCACAAAAACAACCGCGGCGCTTCCGCCGCGGCTCGCGATCAAACCACCCGAGCGGTCAATGTGAGACGACTCGGGTGCCCTACGGCTCCAGCTGAGGCGTCAGGGCTCGAATCGGATATCTGCTTGACCGTACATGCGGCTAGTAACGGTCCGGGTCGGCCGGGCACTGGGGTTGCTCTGGGTACTGATATAGGTGGACCCTTCGATCCTGATCGGCCCATAAACTTGCGGCAAGGAGGTGATTCCATTGCGGTAGGAGCCTCCGGATCCGGCGAGGTAAACGGCGACGGTGTAGGTTGTTTCCCCCTGCAACGCTACCGGCGTGATTGGAACATACGCCCAGTCGTTGGCGGCGGTAACGCTGGCCTGCGCCAGCAGCGCCCCGGTGCTCTTGTTGAAGAGCCTGACGATCTTGGTGCCGTTGAAGAAACCGCCGAGCTCGGTCACCGAGCCAGCCTTTTCCGGCGTGAAGTGATAGCCCATAGCGTAATTCCAGTTGAGGTTTGTGGCGAGGCTGCCATTGGCGTTCTCTCGCCAGGGTTGTATGCCCGAGACGGCGCCGGAGGTGACCGCGATCGTCACCGTCGCGGTATCGGTCAGCCCGCCGACGGCGCGGTCGGCGACGGTGTACGTGAAGGTGTCGGTGCCGACGTATCCCGCCGGCGGCGTGTAGTTGAAACCGCCGACATGTCCGGTGTCATTGGTGCCGCCCGCGGCCGTCTCCTGCTCGTAGTCCCTAAGGTACAGGGCGTCGCCGTCCGGGTCGGAGTCGTTGCCTAGGATCGCTCCAAGCGGAATGGACAGCCGCGTGTCTCGAGGCGTCGTCAAGAAGTCGTCCACGGCCTGCGGCGCCCGGTTGAGCACGGTGAGGCACGAACCGGAGCTGGCGACGAAGCTGGTGATCGCGGAGATGGACACCGGGTGGAAGGCAGTGGTCGGATTCTGGATCGATCCACACATCACAGGCCCGCCTTGGATAGGTGTCGGATCCGGGCAGGTGCTGGCTCCGCAGTCGACGTCGGGGCACTCCATTTCGAATTCAGGCTCGGGCAGCGTGACCTCCAAATGGCGCGCATTGAAGGCGTGCCCGAGTTCGTGGGAAACCAGCCCAGCCTCACGATAGTCGGTCGAAAGCACATAGGCTCGGTCTCGATCGCAGATGGTGCCGGCTAGGCCGGAAGTGCCTCGGACGCGAAACTCCCCACCTTGGCTGCTGTCCAAGTAAAGCGCCTTGCCGCTGAAGAGATAGGCGACGTCGCGCGCCACATGCTGGCGGTTGGTCTCCCACTCTCGCCAGAGCTCGCACCACTGGCCGTAGGTATGGCAGGTTTCGTAAGGGTCGCCACCCTGCGAGTCAAAGGTCCGTTGTGAGGTGACTGTGAAGACCAGCCCCGCGTCAGCATAGAAGCCATTGACCATGTTCAATACGCCGAGGATGTGGTTGTTGGTGTTGCTGCCGTGGATGTCCCAGTACTCGTAATCTGCGTCGGTTGCAATCTCGACCCGGCGCATCGTTTCGAGGTTCTTCTCGAGGCCCGTGAACTGCAGGGCAAGACCATCGGACTCACTCGCATCCCACAGCCGGTCAGCGTGCTCGTGGAGCTCGGTAACGGCGCAGGAGACGCCGGCGGCCTGCTGGCGCAGGTCGCCGTCCTCGTAGACCACCACACGGTCGGCGCCACCGCCGGGAACAAATTTATAGGCCGGGTCGACGAAGAACCTCTTGCCGTCGAGCTCCACGTAGCCCATGACAAGCTCGGCATCGACCAACAGGCGGACGTCGCTTCCGGGATAGCCGGCGACGTGGCCCGCGAACGTATTGACCGCAGCCCGCGGCACATCGATATCACCCTCCGCAGTCACGATCGTCTCCTGATAGGACGATGCACGAAGTTCATTCGGCTCCAGCACCAGCTCGTAGGGTGAGCCATTGAGAAACATAGTCATCCGGCCCTTGGCGTCGAGATCGCGGCGCAGGCTGTCCAGATCGATAGATTCCAAAGTGTAGTGAACAAAAGATTCGATCAGTTTCTGGTGGATCTCGAAGTCGCTAGCGGGCTCAAGGAGCCTTCCGAAACGCTTGCCGCCGCGGCTGAGGTCGCAGGGCCGCGACTCGACTTGGTTCTGGATCGGACACGTCGCCGCGAACACTCGGTATGGACCACCATCCCAGAAACCGACGCGGTCGGTTCGATCTTTGGCGCATAGGTAGAGGTGGTTGTCACCTGGCGGCACGGTGAGCACACCGCCGGCGGTGGTCGCAGTACCCGTGGTGCAGGAGCCGTTGTGCGCCACGTTCCATCGGTAGCGCACTTCCGCCAGACCGGAGTTCGCCGCAGTGCCGGAGATGGCGTCGGCGGCGGTGACGGTCGCGGTGCGCGAGGTGAACCACTCTGTTGAAGCGTTGTCAGCGCTGACGGTAGGGTTGTGACGGTCGACCCGGACGTAGCGCGGCGTGTTCCAGGGACTCCAGTTGCCGACATTATCCTTCACGCGCACCCAGTATGCACGGCGGAATCCATTCGCCGGCAGCTCGGCGCCGCTGACTGTAAACGACGTGCCGCCGCTGGTTGTCAATGTCGACTGGCAGCCGGCAAAGCCACCAGGGGAGTCGTGGCTTCGACACCAGTTGTAGGACTCAGCGTCGACTCCAGAACCGCTGTCGCTCGCTGGCGCAACGGTAGCGGTGAAACTGCCGGTCACCCAACATTGACCGGGCTCACTGTAGGCGCAGCTGATGGTTGTCGGTCCGGGAGCCGAAGGGCCGGTCAGGTCCATCTGAACATAGACCTCGTCGTTTTCCGCCCACGTCGAGCAATCGCTGCTAGCGTCGCAAGCGCCGATGTAGTAAGCACGACGGAAACCATCCGACGGCAGGTGGCTGCCATCGACGGTGTAGGTGGGGCCGGTGTTGCTGGTCATTACGACGTTGCAGCCGCCCCAGCCGCTGGTGTCGTTGCTGCGACAGATCCGGTAGTAGTGTGCTCCCGGAGAAAAGTAAAAAAGGGTGAAGCTGCCGTCGACATAACACCTGCCACCGTTGGCGACCGCGTCGCACGACGCTGCGGCCCTGTCCGGCGCTGGCGGCGCCGCGGTGGCGGCGCCAGCGCAAAGGACGAGGGAGAGGAGAGTAAGGACGGTCACTGGTCTCAGAAGAGTGTCGAGCTTCCGACATGCCGGGTTCGGCAAATAGCGAGGACTCGAGGCAATTGCTTTCATTTGCTTGCTCCCATAAATCGTACCGGGCGTCGACCCGAGCCGACGTAGATAAATCAAAACGAAGGTGCTCAGAGCATCCTCCACGCCACTATTTAGCAAGGTTAATGCCAGGTTGAAAACAGACAGCTGGAGGTGTGTACCTCAGCGACCGGCACAGCCCAAAAAGCCTTAACACAAAGGGGCAACGGCCTCCCGAGGCCCGGCAGCATTCCATGGCTGCAGATGTCGTCAGCGCCGGCGGTGGCTTCGCAGCATGCCCACTGCGTGTGCGCGGAGCACACGTCGTGGGCATCTCAAAAGTTTCTAATCTTTCCCAGGAACAACCACAGTCGTATCGGCCTTCGTATCACGGGCCTACGTCAAAACCTCTGTTCCTTGGCGACGAAGCGCCAACGGGGCGCCGGTGCTGGATGGACCGGGCGGCCGATCTTCCGGCTGGACTGCACACCCACACGGAAAAGGTGGCTGCGCGGAGCGTATTTGATACCCCTAAGCCTCGTCCGAACCCTCCTGGACGACACCGACCATGTCATCACAATCGTTGATCTCGAGCTCGAATCGCCAGCCTTCGTAGCTCATCAACATGCGCCCCATCTCGTACCACGAGATATCACGTCCGTCGATGACCAAACGAGGGAGGTCGCCGTCGGTCTCTTCGTCCCACTCGATCTGGCCACGGACATTACCCTCAGCAATCTGTGGCTGCTCATCCGTCGTGAGGTATTTCTTCCCCAACTCGTCACGCATCCGCTGGTACAAGACTCGAAATAGATCCATAGGATCTTTCTCAGCATCGCCGAGGACGCTGAACTCGTAGCCTTTGACCTCACCTTGACGCACCTCGAGGGCGTCAATCTTGACCACCTCGCCGTGGAGATGGGTTCGAAACTCGAAGTCGTGCTCGGCGCCCGTGCTGTCTGCGACACTGATCGGCACGAAGTCGGGGTGTTCAAAATCGAGCTCCATGGTGACGCTCATCATTTCGTTGTAACAGCGACCACAGAGCAGGGTTCCAGGATCACCCTGCTCGCGCAAAAGCTGGACGCCATCATGGGAGCGGATGACCTTGTTGCAGTTTTGGCAGCGATCTTTCAACCCAAAGCCTCCGCGATCAAACGAGCCTGTTCTTGCTTGTGGGCTGCCGCCGAACCCGTCGCCGGACTGGCCGACTCTGGGCGGGTGACGGCCTCCAGCGGCCACCGACCAAAAAGCTGGCGACTGAGGCGCAATAACAGGAAGCTCCAAGCGCCCATGTTGCGTGGCTCTTCTTGTACCCAGACGATCGGCGTACCGTCGGCATAGGGAGACAACGCGGCTTCGAGAAGATCTGTGGACAGCGGGTAGTACTGCTCGAGTCGAACGATCGCCACGTCGTCGCGCTCACCTTCCTGTCGCGCGGACTCGAGCTCGTAGTAGACCTTGCCGCTGGTGAGCAGCACTCGTTTGACGCCTGCCGGGTCGACCTGGTCGTCGGCGATGACCCGTTGAAACCGCCCCTCGGCGAGCTGATCCATACTCGAGACCGCCTGCGGATGGCGCAACAGGCTCTTGGGCGACATCACGATCAACGGTTTTCGCCAGGGCCGCAGCACCTGGCGTCGCAAGCAGTGGAAAAACTGCGCCGGTGTCGTCAGATTGACAACTTGAATGTTGTCTTCCGCTGCCAGATTTAGAAACCGCTCGAGGCGAGCAGAGGAATGCTCCGGCCCCTGGCCCTCGAAGCCGTGGGGCAACAACATCACGAGGCTCGACAGCCGCCGCCACTTGTCTTCACCCGAGGTGATGAACTGATCGATGATCACCTGCGCACAATTCGAGAAGTCTCCAAACTGTGCCTCCCACACGTTCAAACCTTCCGGTGTATCGAGACTGAAGCCGTACTCGAATCCGACGACGCTGACCTCGGACAACGGACTATCCCAGACGTGGACCTCGGCCTGTCCCGCCGCCAAGTGTTGCAACGGCACATGGACTTCACCACTTTGCGAGTCGTAGAGCAACGCGTGGCGGTGGCTGAACGTGCCGCGCCCGGAGTCCTGGCCACTGAATCGCACCGGCGAGCCTTCGACCGCCAAGGACGCCAGGGTCAGAGTCTCGGTCGCACCCCAATCGAGAGGCTGCTCCCCCGCCGCCATTTTGAGCCGATTGTTGAAAATCCGCTTCAGGGTTTTGTGAATGTTGAAATCGGGTGGAATCTCGGTGCTCTTTCTCAGCAGCGCAGCGAGCTTTTCCTTTGCGACACCGGTCTCGACCTCGGGTGAGTCGCGGTCCGCACCGCCGCGGTAGCCGTGCCACAGCCCCTCTCCCGAACGCGGCCCACCCAGCTTGTACTCCGGATCCTGCGCCATGCTGAGCTCGTCGTCCAAAACTCGAGACCGCTGCTCTTTGATCTTCTGCGCCTCTTCGCGCCGGATCCCGCCGAGCTCCAGGAGATAGTCGAGGTAACCCTCTCGGACCGTCTTGCGTTGGCGAATGACCTCGTACAGCAGCGGCTGGGTGAACCTCGGCTCATCACCTTCGTTGTGGCCGTGACGCCGGTAGCAGTACATGTCGATGATGACGTCCTGTTGAAACTCGCGTCGGAAATCCATCGCCGTACGCACCACCCGGGCGACGGCTTCCGGGTCTTCACCGTTGACGTGGAACACCGGGGTC
The DNA here is from genome assembly GCA_029263355.1 of Acidobacteriota bacterium. Classification (GTDB taxonomy): domain Bacteria; phylum Acidobacteriota; class Thermoanaerobaculia; order Multivoradales; family J023; genus JAAELT01. The sequence continues at coordinate 49,998 of JAJCXQ010000686.1, forward strand.
TGGACCATGCGAGCGACGTCGGTGGCGTAATGGGTCGAACGCGCCATCTCCGGCGAGGTCGTAAAACCGATCTGGTTGTTGACGATGACGTGCAACGTGCCGCCGGTGCGATAACCCGGTAGGTCCGCCATGTTGAACAGCTCCTGGATCACCCCTTGGCCAGCAAAAGCCGCGTCACCGTGTACCAAGATGCCGAGGCAGCGGCGATGCTCAGTATCACCGAAACGCTGCTGCTTGGCCCGCACTCGCCCCTGGAGCACCGGGTTGACGAACTCCAAATGACTGGGATTGAAGCACAGCGACAAGTGCATCTGGCGACCGTCTTCCGTAGCTCGGTCGGAGCTGTAGCCGAGGTGGTATTTGACATCACCACGGCCGATGAACTCCTCAGCGTGATCGTCGGCGAATTCGCGAAAAATCTCGCGTGGGCTCTTGCCCATGATGTTGACCAAAACATTGAGACGCCCACGATGGGCCATGCCGAGGACCACCTCTTCGACGCCTTGATCACCGGCCTCTTCGAGGGCGAGATCGAGCAATGGAATCAGGGTCTCTGCCCCCTCCAGCGAGAAGCGCTTGGCGCCCAGAAACTTCTTGTGGATAAATTGCTCGAAGAGCTCAGCATCGGTCAGCTTGGTCAAGATCCGCAATTTCTCATCGCGACTCAACTGACGATGATGGTTGGAATCTTCGAGGCGGTTGATCAGCCAGTTCTTGGCATGCACGTCGTCGATGTGCATGAATTGCACGCCGATCGAGCGGCAATAAGCAGACTCGAGCAAAGCCAGGATATCGCGCAAGGTCAGGACGGTGGTTCCAGCGATCGTGGTCGATGAGAACAGCGAGTCGAGATCTTTCTCCGACAAGCCCCAATGCTCGAGCTCGAGCTCCGGATTCGAGCCTCTTGGACGACCGAGGGGATCGAGCTTCGCCAACAGGTGGCCACGCACCCGATAAGCGTGAATCAAACGGTTGACCCGATCCTGGCGGGAGCTGCGCTCGCGCAGACGCAGAGACAGCATCCGGAGGAAACCACGGTTGAGTGCCGGGCGGCGTTCGAGTTGCACCAACAGATCAGCCCGCGACAGACTCAGGGTGGTGACATTGCCGTGGGCTACGATGTCGGCAGACCGTGGTTGAGCATCGAGCACCGACATCTCGCCAACCACATCACCGGGGTGCAAGGTGATAATGATCTCGTCCTTGCGCCGCGCCGAAAGCTCGCCCTCGATCAACAAGAACAGACGGTCACCCTCTTCCGCTTCCCGGCACAGGAACTCGCCGTCGGCGAAACGCTCTTCGACCGCCAGCACTGCCAAGGCGGCAATTTCTTCCCGCGGCAGTCCTTTGAAGAGCTTCAGTTTTTGTAGAAACTCGATCCTCTCGGCCACCTCGCGGGAGATCGCCACCGGCGCTTCGGCGGCGGAGGCGGCTCCGGTCGCTGAGGCACCAACGGTAGCCGACACTCCAGTTGTCGACACTCTAGCCGTCGACCCTCCAGCCATCGACTTCGGCGCTACAGCACTGACATCACTCGGTGGATCGAAAATGCTGGCGGCTTTGAAACTCGGACCGTCCACCGAGCGGCGCGCCGCCCGGGCGTCGCCATCCTCAGCCGCCCAATTTTCGAAGTAAAGGCGCCAGTCGGCATCAACCGACGCTGGGTCCTCGAGATAGTCCGCATACAGCCCCTCGACAAAAGCGAGGTTGGATCCGGTCAACGAATCGTCGCGTGTCATGTCTGCTCCTGAATAGGATCTGCGTCTGAAATCGGCCGAGCGCCTCGCCGAGGGTCTCTATTCTGTCCGATGTTGCGCGCGGATCGTCTATTCTGCCTGATCATCCCCAGTTCGATCCGGCTCATCCGGCAAATCTTCGGGCTCGACGGCCTTGCCGGATTCGAATCGGGCTCCTCCAAAGGTAACGATGCTCCCCTTGTGAAAAAAATGTTCTCCGGCGTCACGCCAGCGCGGCATCTCGCCCTTCGCCACATCGATATTGATCCGGTAAAGGTAAATCGAGAACACCCGTGACCATTCGGCCCGTGCCCGCTCCTTACGGACCTGGCTCGGCCGCGACGGCGCCAGCGTAATCCGCTGCGACTCGGGGCCGGCGTTGATCTGTACCACCGAATCTTCGATCCGCACCGTCACGTTGTTGTCGGAGACCTCGCTGCGGACATCGAGCCACAGCTCCACCACCGGCTCGAGACTCTGCAGCCAAACCTCGTTGCCCTGGCGTCCCGAGATCCACATCTCCTCACCTTCGACCCGGAAATGATCTTTGCGGCCACTGAAATAGACTCCTTCGTGCGCTAGCCCCAAATACCCAGGAATCTCAGGTAACGAGTGTTCAAACGGGAACAGCTTGAAAGGAGGATTACGGACATGGGCCTGCAGGGTCGGAGATGGCACGACAAGCCCAAAAGGCGATAGCTGCAGTGAGCCGACGAGTAGTCCCCCGATCGCGAAGGTGGGAATGACGATCCATGGTGGACGAATGCGCGTCACCAAAAAGAGGAACGCCGGATAAACCATCACAAAGTATCGATTGCCGACGAAGCCGCCACCACCATGCCAGTTGTGCTGCAAGAACAGCAGCAGGAACATGGCAACGAAGCCCAGCGAGGCAATGACCACCCAACGCACCGGGCCTCCGCGGCCGAAAGCCAGTCCCGGCGTCGCCAGAAAGAGGATCAACGCCAAAAGCGCGAAGGGCTGATAGACAAACAGTCCGGTATGGCGACCGACGAAGAAGTAGACCAGATCCTCACTCAGCTCGGCGAACGTGAACTGTGGTACTTGGAAAATCCACCACCAGCCTGCGGTCTCGCGACCGAGCTCCCGCCGCTCACCTTGAACCGGCGGCGGGTCTGGCTCCATCGGCATCTCATGCGGGCTATCGATGTTGTAGCCCTGGCGATCGATACCTAGATACGCGGTCGGATGGCCGGTGAATATCACCGAGACTCCGGCTAGAACCGCCATCGCCACAACTGCGCTGAGCAACCAGATCCCGAGCTCCCGCCAGCGGCGATGGTGCAGCAGGCGAAAACAGACGGGTAACCCGATCGCCGCTAGCATAGGTTTGTTGTAAACCCCGAGCGCAAGCGTCGAGGCCGACCACACCAATGCCGCATGATTGGACGTCAGTCTGCTCCATAGCCGCCATCGTGTCCCACGCGACGCCCCTCGCTCGGATGCGCCTGGGCCACCGGGATCGAAGACATGCAGCCCGAAGAATAGGCATCCCGCAGTGGCAAACATGTTGAGCAACTCGGGCTGCATCCAGTAGACATAACGGTAGGTGGTGCTCAGCAGGTAAAAACCGACGGCAAAAAGAGCCGCAAGCCAATCTGGGTTGTAGCGCCGGAGATAAAGGAAACCCATCCAGATCATCGCCACCATCAGCAGCGAGTTGAAAACCACCAGACCGTTCGCTCCCCACAGCGCCGCTAGGGGCGCCGCCAGGAAGGCGAAAATGTAGGGTTTGCCGAAATAGACGGTCCGCCAGCCATCGTCGGTCGACAGGATAAGGTTCTGTATCGACGTATAGGGAAATTCTTGGTAGAGGCGCGCCAAGTCCCGCGGCTCACATCGTAAGTCGCCGTCTTTCACCAGGCTCAGCGCCGCCAGGAAGTAGGCGGGCTCGTCCGCCTTGAGGGTGGCGGGCATTCCCGGCTTGCGGTGGGTCAGCGGCAGGAGAATCAGCACCAAAGAAAGACAGAGTAGGCTGTGCGCCACTGTCCGTTGCAGCGCCCGAGATCCTGGGGCTGGTAACGTGCCCACGGCGGGTTGGGTCGCAAAAACGGCCATAAGACGCGAGCATACGCCGCCCCGACACCCGATGGCTACGGTTTGGTGATATTTGACAGCTTCCGCGAGCCCACGATAGCTTCCGTACCGAGCCTCGCCGACCTCGACCGGCGGTCGGTTCTGCCGTCCACGGTCCCCCAACCCCTCAGGAGATCATGCCATGAAAGCGGTCATTCTCGCGGGCGGCCGCGGTACCCGCCTGTCCGAAGAAACGGTCAGCCGCCCCAAGCCCATGGTGGAGATCGGCGGCAAGCCGATTCTGTGGCACATCATGAAAATCTACTCCGCCCACGGTATCCAAGACTTCGTCATCTGCTGTGGCTACAAGGGGTACATGATCAAGGAGTACTTCGCCAACTACTTCCTCCACAACTCCGACGTCACCTTCGATCTGGCGAAGAACGATCTCACCATCCACCAGAGCACTTCCGAGCCGTGGCGCGTCACCTTGCTCGACACCGGCGACGAAACCGGCACCGGCGGTCGTCTAAAGCTCGCCAGCGACCACCTCGACGACGATTTCTGCTTCACCTACGGCGATGCCGTATCCAACGTCGATATCACGGCTCTTATCGCCTTCCACAAGTCGCATGGCAAGTTGGCGACCATGACCACCATCCAGCCGCCGTCCAGATATGGCGTGTTGGCTTTCGATGGCGACCGCATCACCGACTTCCAAGAGAAGCCGCCCGGCGAAGGTGGTTGGATCAACGGTGGCTTCTTCGTGTTATCGCCGAAAGTCATCGACACCATCGAGACCCTCGCCACCCACTGGGAGATCGCACCTTTGCACCGGCTGGTCAACGAGGGCCAGCTTGCCGCCCACTTCCACAAGGGCTTCTGGCAATGTATGGACACCTTACGCGACAAGAACCATCTCGAAGAACATTGGAGCTCCGAGCAGCCGCCGTGGAAAATCTGGGATTGAGGAGTGCCGCTTAACAGGCCGGGGTCGGACGGCGCCAGCCGTCTCCATTGGTTTTGGTAGGGTTCGAGATTCGGCGGCGCTCCGTTGAGTACCTCGAGAAAGACCAACAGGTCCCGCGACCACCACGCAAGTCGAACCGGCGATCTGGCACGGCGACCCTGAGCAGGATCCACGACGTCTGATCGCCGAAGTATTGGCGCGCCCGGAACTGCAGCGCCAGGAAACCGTCGTCCGCTGGCGGCTGCGCAAAGATCTGCTTGAGGGGTTCGAGGGCAGGGAAGAGGGTGACTCGTTGCCCAATACCGCTCTGATGTGGCTGGCGCAGGCCATCGCGATGCTGGGTGAGCCCCTGCTGTGGCTGGCTGCGGCTGGATTGTTGGTCCTGCTGATCCGCGCAATGTGGCGTCACTTGAGCCTGGACACCGATCCGAAGCCGCGTCCAGATAGCCCAATCGTGAAACACATCGCGGGCCTCGATTTGCGGCCGGAGACCTTACCCGATGACATCCCAGGGAGCGCAGCCCAGCTGTGGCATGATGGCAAACCTGCGGCAGCGTTGAGCCTGCTCTATCGCGGCGCGGTGGCACGGCTCGTGGAAGAAGGATTGGAGCTGCGAGAAAGCTCCACCGAAGACGACTGTCTGAGCTCGGCTCGATTACGCGACGAAGACACGGACGAATTACTGCCAACGATCCATGCGTTGCGCCGACGGCATCTGGTGCTGGTCGCCAGCACCCGTGAATTGGCGTTAGGAACGCTGCGCGATCAAGCGATCACAAGTCACAGCTCGGCGCTCGACGTCAGCGCCACCCATCATTACCTTGCCGCCCGCACCCACGCACACGCCGCGGTGCGTGCCGCTGGCGCCATGGTTCTCGACGTCGAGCCGCCGTTGCTGCCGGTGGCTTTGGCAACCCGCTACCTGGACATCAAACGAGCCGGCCAGCTCTGAGCAGGTCGGAATTCTTCTTGGAGAAGCATGACTTGACTGATCAATTCGAGCCTATAGCTGTTGCCGAAGCCGTCAACCCCTACGCCCCGCCACAAGCGGCAATCACTCCCGGCATGACGGACGTGCCGAGCGACGCAGACGATACTACTCGCCAGCTTCGTCGTAGTTGCCGTCTTCATAGCGATGCAGTAAATGTCGCGGCCGGGTGGCGGGATCTCACACAAACAGTGCGTGGTATGCTTTAAGGGTCGTTTCTCGAGGCCATCATGCAAGTCCCAGTCATCATCCAGGCCGAAGGCGAAGACCTCTACTCAGCTGAGCCGCTCGGCAAATCCGAGCTAAGAGTCGAAGCTGTCTCCGAGGCCGAGGCCCTGCGCAAGCTCACCAGCTCTCTAAAAGAGTGGCTGGAGTCAGCCAAGTTGATTCAACTCGACATTTCTATGGACTCGGAAGCGCGGCCCAATCCATGGCTTGATACCTGCGGTCGATCCGCTGACGATCCAGACTTCGACGATTACGTCGCTGAGATCGAACAAGCTCGGGCTGCGGATGATCTCGGATGATCTCGGATGACTCGCTGGCTGCTAGATACCGACCACGTCAGCCCACAAGAACGCGGCCATCAACTCCTGAAAGAGCGGCTGGCAGTAACGCCACCGAACAGCATCGCTATCAGCGTCATCACGATGGAGGAGATGCTTCGCGGCCGCCTAGCGATTCTAGCTCGGCATCAAAGCGGCGAGCGCCGGGTCAACGCATACCTACGGCTGACCGAGACCGTACGGTTCTTCAGCTTGGTTCCGGTGATGCCCTTTGACCTGGCAGCCGAGAGCAAGTTCACTGCACTGCGGGCACAACACCTAAAAGTCGGCAGTCAAGATATGCGAATTTCAGCGATCGCCCAGACTCGGGACTTGATTGTTGTAACCCGCAATCGAAAGACTTTGGGCGAATTCCTGGCCTTCGAATCGAAGACTGGACAATTTAGCCACGATACATCGCCCGGTTTGTGATCGGTTTCATCCGTCGCGACGGAGGGCGCTGGGCGAGACAACTCTCTTGAGGGACTTTCGTAACGTCTTACGTGAGTCTCTATGGGGGTTGTTCCATTCACAGGGTCGAGTCGGCTTTCCAGGTGACATGCGCCTTGATCAGGCTCGTGAGCAAAGGAGATCATCAATGTCGAAGACACCACTCTCGATCCAAAGGTTCGGAGTCCTATTCCTAGTGTGGGGCGGGTTGTGCCCCGCGGCGCAGCTTGACGCGCAGAGCTCAGAGTCTTTTCGTAAGCTCGAGCCAACGGCCACGGTGACGCCTTTCGCTTCGCCACGGTTACGCCTTACACCCATTTTGAAACAACATCGCGCCGACGATTGGGATTCGGCACTCGAGAATCCTGCTCTGGCACGATTCAAATCCCTCCACGGCTCGGATTGGGAGATCCGTTGGGATCGATCGAGCGATCGACCACATCTCATCCAGGGGAAAGGCATTCCCTTGATCTTCGCCGACGGCGAAACCTCTGCCCGCCAGCCCGGTCGCGGTTTCGATCCAGCCGAACGTGCGACCCGCCTGGGCGCTATGAGCCTGCAGGACTTGGAGACTGCGGCGCGACACTTCCTGGGAACCGTCTCCGACCTGCTGCGGGTCGATCCGTCGACCCTGATGCTCGATCATCAACGCAGCCAGTCGGCGGGCCAGCAGCGCCAACTGTGGCATTTGGAGTTTCTGCAAACCCACTCAGGGCTCCCGGTCGCAGGGGCACGTGTCTTCCTGCGCGTCAGCCATGGCCGGGTTGTCCAATTCGGGACCGAGAACATCACCGAGGTGAACCTGCCCGTAGAGCCCTGGGTTTCACGCGAGGAGGCCCTACCTCGGGCGCTCGCAGGGTTGTCTCTTGCCGCTGACGCGCTCTCGATGACTGCGTCGGCCGAGTTGAAGATCTTGCCGGTGATGGACAACGTTTCGCCCTGGACCGGAGATCGTGAGACGATCAGCCATCTGTTGGTTTGGGAGATGACAGCTTTACGCGATCTCGATGGCGCAACTTTTCGTCTCCGTCTCGACGCCCACAGTGGCGAGCTGCTGGAGGTCGTTGACCTCCGAGTGTTTGGCGAAGCCTCTGCTCGGATCCATCTCCCAATGGCGCCACAACCGATCCCCGCACCGCTACCACGGTTGTGGGTCGACCACCTGGGTCCACGCCAAACTGACGAGTACGGATTCTTCGAATATCAGGGAGGCGAGGCATCAGCAGGCCTCAGTGGCGCCTTGATCGAAGTGATTGACGCTTGCGGTCCTTCCTACCTCAGTACTTGGGATGGAGACCTCGACTTCGGAGGTACGAACGGAACAGATTGTTCGACGCCGGCAACCGGCGGGGCAGGAAATACCCAAGCCGCACGAGACGCCTATTACCATCTCACTCACAGCATCCAAGCAGTACTCGACCGCTATTCCGACGATGTCCTGCCGATCACCCTGGTCGCACGCACCAATCAACCGAACATGAGCTGCGCGGCGTATTGGAGCGAAACTCTGGGAATCTTTGCCTTCGGCCAAGCGAGCGCCGAATGCGCCAACATTGGCGAGAACCCCGGCATCTTGACCCACGAAGTTGGCCATGCGGCAGACTCGTTGCTGGGTGGAACCGCCTCGGACGGGGCTTCGGGGGAAGCTCAAGCCGACATCTTCGCTTTTCTCCAGACCGGCGACACGTGCATTGGACGCGGCTTGAGGCCGGGCACTCCCTGTTACGGCTGTGACGACCTTTGCACCGGCATCCGAGATCTCGGGCTGTTCGCCGCTGGCGGCGCAGCACCCCTCGCAAGCCCGGCAACCCTAGACGCCGCGGACGGCCTGAGCTGCGACCGCTTCGACTGCCCGTACCCCGGAGGGAGCTCGTTTCAGGGCCCCCTCGGCTTCCAGGCGCACTGCGAGAGTCAGATCGCCAGCTCAGCGATGCTCGATCTCTATCGTCGATTGGCCGCGGCACGGGGAGAGGCGGGACGAGAGACCTTCGAAGACCTGTGGTTTGCAAGTCTCCCCGGCCTCGGTGAAGCTTATCGTTTGGTCAGCCCCGACCAACTCTGTACGGCGGACGATCAGGCGGTGGACGGCTGCGGCGCGAACAATTGGTATTCCGTGCTGCTAGCGTCGGATGACGACGACGGCAACTTGGCCAACGGCACCCCGAACGGCTGTCTGATCTGGCAAGCGTTCAACGACCACGGCATCGCTTGCGGCGCCAGCCCAGCCTGTTTCTGCAAGGGTGGGGGCAGCCTGGCGGACGCTGGCCCGGACGTCACAATTTGTCGAGGGGAGGAAGCCACCCTGGGTACCTTCAGTAACCAAGCCAGAACGTACTTGTGGCAGCCGGGGGGAGAACGAACACCCCAAATTATCGTGGCGCCCGACCTGACCACTGAGTACACCCTGACCGCGGTTGATTCCTGCGGCGAAACCCGAGATACCGTGACGGTCAACGTGGTGGCCTGCGATGGGTTCGAAGAGGACTTCGAATCAGGAAGTGACGGCTGGACAACGTCAGGACTCTGGCACGCGGTGACCAGCACCTCATGCGCGTCGCCTCCGGCCGCCGACGGAACCGGGGCGATGTACTACGGTAGCGACGAGACGTGTGGTGTCGAAACCGGCAGTTGGAGCTCCGGCGACATGATCTCCCCACCGATTGCCATCACGGAAAGCCAGAACACGTTGAGCTTCGATTTTTATCTCGGTCAGGCGCAGCCCTTGCCCTTGGGCCGGGCGGAAGTCGCTACCAAAACCGAGAGTGGCGACTGGGTGCCGCGCTGGGCAGTCGAAATCAACGACCTCGATATCGATGGCTGGCAGACCAGTCCGCAGATTTCCTTGACCCCAGACCATGGATCCACGGTCCAGTTGCGATTCCGCTTCGAAACCTACTCGCGAGATAGAAAATCCGAGCCTTACTCGGGATGGTTGATCGACAATGTCAAGATCCTCCAGGGTCCCAATCCAGGCAGCGGCGCCGCCCCGACGATAAACCTGGTCGAGGCGCCTACCCAGCCGCTGTCGAAGTGCGAATGTGTACGCTGCCGGTTCCGGGCAGAAGACGCGGACGGTCGCGACCTGAGTATGCTGATGACTTGGTCCTCCGACCTCGACGGTGTGGTGGGAACCGGCAGTCCATCGGCCTTGATTTTATCCCCCGGCGATCACGTGCTCACTGGCACGGTGGTCGACTACGACGGGCGCTCCAGCTCGCTCTCGGTGCCCATTGCAATTGTTGAAGATTCCGTCAACTGCGGCCTCGACGACTGGCCACCAGCGGAGCCGCGGCTTCACTGTTCAGACGACGATGACGCTTGAGTCGAGCAGAACTTTATCTCGAGGCACGCGACCCAACTTGATCGCATCCAAAAAACGCATTTTCGAGTCCGTGAGGTCGCGCTGATGGAGCGAGCACAGGCGAGTATGTTTGAGCAAGACACCAATAGCTGGCCTCCAGTGCATTGTAAACAATGAAGTTGGAAGACTCGGCGCTGCCAAGGCGAGTTGCGCAGCGCTGCCCGCAGCCCATCAGCGCGACCGGCAGACGGTCAGTATCGGATGGCACCTAGCTACAGCTGCGATGGTCGCTGGAGCCTCGTCACCGAGGTCCTCCCTGAGTTGAGCGAGGGCCTCGGTCAGCAGCTTCTCGCCATCCTTTTCGCGGCCCAAGGCAATCCAACATGAGCCGAGCCAACTTCTTGTCTCGGCAGTTCGCCAATGATCAGGTCGCTGCTCTTGACGGATATCGAGCGCCTCCCGCAACAAAGGTTCGGCCCCTCTTGGATCTCCATCTTCTAAACGGGATTGTCCCAGCCGAGAGAGCGGAAACGAGAGCCGCCAATGGCCTGATGGGTAGAGGCGCCGCGACAGGGTGAGAGCCTCCTCGTACACCTTTTCCGCCTGTCCACGATCCCCTTGACCGATCAGCGCGTCACCTAGATTCCTGAGGATGAAGGCCAACTTCTTGTTGTCCGCGCCATAGGCTCGACGGGTCGCCGCCACCGCCTGCCGATAGAGATCGAGCGCTGCATCCCCATCACCTCGCATCTGAACAGCTCGCGCCAAATTGCTGAGGCCGTCGGCGTAGGCTGGATGGTTGATCCCCTGGATCTTGCGGATGATCTCCAAGGCTTCTGACAAATACTCGACAGCGGCCGGCAAGTCGCCACGCCGCCGACATAGCTCTCCCAAGTTGTTGAGAATCTGTGCGACCGACGGATGCTCATCCCCATAGAGCACTCGACGGATCTCCAGAGCGCTCTCCAGTAGCTCGGCTGCCTCCTCATGATCCGCTTGTGCAAGGCGCAGAACTCCGAGAGAGCTGAGAGTGATCGCCAGGTGGGGATGATTGGCCCCCAACAGTCGGCGGTGCAGCTCGAGAGCCTGGCGCAACGGAACCTCGGCAGCGTCGAGCTCACCGCGGGCGTAGAGCGCGACCCCCAGATCGTTGAGACCGGTGGCGACCTGAGGATGTTCGTCGCCGTGTAGTTCCCGCCGAATCTCGAGCGCCCGGCGGAACAAGTCTTCAGCCTCGTCGATTCGCCCCTGATCGTAACGCAGGTCGCCCAAAGCGCCCAAAGCCTCCGCGTGCTGTGAGACCTCGCCAACCCCGGCATCGCTCAGCGTTCGAAGAAGAGACTCAAACGTCGCCTCGGCTTGTGCATAATCACCCACCGCATGGTGCCACCGCCCACGATGCAAACGGCTGGTGAGGCTCTCGGCGGACTGCTCGCCGAACTGCGCGCGGCGGAGGTCTTCCGAGACCCTCAGCAGCGGGTCCGCATCCTCGGTGAGCCCCAGGTCCAGATACACCGAGCCCATGAGGTCCATCAGCTCTGCTCGCACCTCCGGCTGATCCGCGAGCTCGGTATTGATACGGGCCGCGCCTTGATCCAACAGCTCACGAGCCGTGACCTGGGGACCCCGTGCCGGATCAGCGTTCTCGAACAGGCCACGCAGGAAGGCCGCCACCTGTTGGGATTTGTGACCCTCGATCCGCGCCCGGTTGCGTTCAGAAGCTAGCCGCACGGTGTAAAACGTCACCAGCGCAGTGAGGACAATCACCGCCACCGAGGTACCGGCAACCGCAAGCCGATGTCGACGCAAGAATTTGCGGGTCCGATAGGCGAAAGAGTCGCTACGCGCACGGACCGTCAGACCTTGGAGATGGCGCTGCAGGTCGTCGGCAAATCGCTCCACGGAGGCATAACGACGACGTTCATCGCGCTGTATGGCCGTCAGCACGATCGCGTCCAGATCCCCCTGTAATCTGCGCCTCCGTGCTCTAACCAAGGCTGACCTGACCTCAGCAGACCCGACCTCGTCAGCCCCAGCGTCGATGCACTCACTGGGCGGCGGCGGGTCCTGCTCACAGATGGCCGACTCCAACTCGAGCCGACTCAGATCACTGTCGTGAGGGCGTCTGTCGGTCAGTAGCTCAAAGAGCAGAACCCCCAACGAGTAGACATCGGAAGCGGTGTTGAGCGGGCGCCCAAGAATCTGCTCGGGGCTGGCATAGTTGAGAGTAAAGAATCGCAGTGCCGCCGAGGTGGCGCCAAACTCGGCGGCGCGCTCGGGATCTAGGAGCTTGGCGATACCAAAATCTAGTAATTTGACCTCTCCGCTCCCAGTCACCAGGATGTTGGCCGGCTTGAGATCGCGATGGACCACCAAATTTCGATGCGCATACTCCACCGCTGTCAGGACGTCGCGAAACAAAGCGAGCCGCCCTTCGACCGAGACACGTAGACGGCGGCAATACTGATCAATCGGCTCACCATCCACATACTCCATGACGAAGTAGGGCCGCCCGTCTTCGGTATTGCCGCCGTCCAGAAGCCGGGAGATATGGGGGTGCTCGAGTTGGGCCAAGATCTGCCGCTCCTGGCGAAGCCGCCGCAGGATCTCGCCGGTATCCATACCGCGCTTGACAACCTTGATCGCCACCAGCTTGCGGTAATGTTCATCCGCCCGTTCCGCCAGATAAACGGTGCTCATGCCGCCGCGGCCGAGCTCACGTAGGATCTTGTAATTGCCGACCCGCGCCAGGCCGGACGTGGTCGCGGGCTTGTCCTGCGCCACCAGTTGGATCGTGCTGGCGATCACCCCTTCGATGCGTCGGTCGGCGTCAGCCTCCGCGCCCAGCAGGCGTTCGACCTCGAGGGCCCAGGCGAGATCGCCAGCGCAGGCCCGCACCAGGAAGGCCTTGCGCTCGTCTTCCGGCAACTCCGCGGCAGCGTAGAAAAGCTCTTCCGTCCGCTGCCACGAATGACGCGCGTCTTCGACTGTGGTGAGAGGAGACATCCGTGCGCGTACCCGTCAATACGAAAGACAAGCCTGGTAGACCCAACGAGTATAGCCCTTCGAAGACGCAGGTCATGGAGACTCGGGAGAAGTACCGTCAGATGATCACCAACAACCGATCAGGGTTTCAGCAGGGTATCTCCGGAACGCAGAAGTGGCCTTGAAAGCTCCACCATGTGCGACCAGTGGACAAATCGACTTCACACAGCCAGCTCTCATACCTGGCGGCGTCTGGAGTTCCAGGCTCTTGGCAACACCCTGCCCGGACGTTTTTTGTCGAATCAGCGAAGCAGCCGAAACCAGGCCCCGGCAAATGTGCGCTGGCGGGCGGTACGACAAGCAATGAGATCAAAGCAACGGAGCCCGTGATCATTGCGATCAGGGCGAAGTGACTAACGCGTTTCCATCCTCTTTCCATGGGTTTCTCCTAGGTGTATTGAGTTATTCGATCCGCGTGAACAGACCTGTTCTTCTCCCGAGTCCGATGCTGAATTTGGTGCTGTGAGTGGGGTCCACTCGAAGTTGGCGAATCTCGCCAGGTGAGGTCGCGACCCTCTCATTCGACGGTCTCGAACGCCTGAGCGAGAGCTTCCAGAGATGGGACTCCCACCCATCTGCGACCATTGATGAACAAGGTTGGGGTACCCGGAATGTCGAGCTTGCGAGCGACCTCGAGATCTCGTTCGACGACGGCTTTGCTGGCGTCAGCAACGAGGCAACGCTCGAACTCATTCGAGTCGAGCCCCATCGCGGCAGCGAGTTGCAGAAGATCACCGGTTGGCGGCGGCGATCCGACCGAGCCGAAGATCGCGTCGTGCATCAGCCAGAAGGCGTCCTGGCTGCGGGCGCATTCCGCCGCGATAGCGAGGTCCATCGACGGCCCTGAAGGGCGTAATGGAAAGTACTTGAAGACCAAACGCGCCCGGTCTCCATAACGCGTCATGAGCTCGCCTAGGACCGGTTGCAGCTCTCGGCAAGCGCCGCAGGTGAAGTCGGAGAACTCTACAATCGTCACCGCCGGCTGAGGCGCTCCTTTAGTAGGACTGTCTCCAAGCTCTATGTTGGCTATGTCCTCAGCGAGCAGACCGGCTTTCGCTGCAGGTGGCGTCACACCTGCCAGCAGTGCATTGACGCGGACCACCAGAAGGCAGGAGATCGCTGTTTGGAGCAGCAGCAGAACGACAATGAGCTTGGTCATGGAAACCTCCAACTTCATGATGTGTGTCTCCCTGCGTCCCGGCCGCTGACAGCTGGGCACGGTGATTCCCGATCGATGATCCAAGTGACGATGGCGCCCGACGAGACTTCGGCGGCGGACTCAGGCCCTCGGGGCGTCCTCCGTACCGTTCATCAAGTGAATCGCAGACGGCGCGCAAGTTCCCTCAAATCCGCGACAGATATCCCGCCGAGAATTGGAAACAGGGTTCGATGAGACAGCCGGCCGTCTGAACCGGTAGCGACTAGCGGTCTAGGGCGCGGGCCAGCCAGGACTTGGCGAGCTTCATTTCACGCTCCACCGTGGCGTGAGAGAGCTCCATGACGCGGGCAGTTTCGTCGATCGTCATGCCGGCAAAAAACCGCAGCTCGAGAGTGCGAGCCTTGCGTGCATCGAACTCACCGAGCTGATGAAGGGCGCGGTCCAATGCCAGCAGCTCGATCACCGATCGATCTTCTGCTGAGACTGGAGCCGCATCGAGCGCCTCGTCGAGGGGTAGCTCCTCGTCGCCAGCGCCGCGTTTCAGCGCGAAGCGACGGCGGGCAAAGTCGACCAAGATCCGACGCATCACCGTGGAAGCCACCGCAAAGAAGTGATCGCGTCCCTGCCAATGGACGTCCTTTCCCACCAAGCGCATATAGGCCTCATGGACCAACGCGGTGGTCTGCAAGAGATCGTCCGACGCGTTCTTGCGCATGTAGCGGTGAGCGAGCCGGTGCAACTCTGCATAAACCAGCGGCGTCAGCTCGTCGAGGGCCTGCGAATTGCCCTTTCGCCATTGCAGGAGCAACTCCGTCACACCGAGGGAGGTGGGTTCAGCTAGATGGCGCATCGTCTCGTTCGTCATGGGGATGCCTCTTGGAACGAAGGGTCGATAGAGACTACGCATCTAAGCGATTGATGTTATGACATCACATCGTCATCGCTGGTTTCCGCACCCGGCCCCTCATCTCGCACCCGGCCCCGCATGGCCGTCTTCATAGCGATGCAGTAGATGTCGCGCTCGACCGTCGTCATACGACATCATGGCACCGTGTTGTCCCAGGCCGAGGTGTCCCCACTTTCGAAGCCATCGGAGAACACATCGACGACGGTCTCGTTCTGGAAACGCGCCATGGTGTCGGCCAGGATGGCCGCGGTGTAGACCTCGGAGTCATCCGGGCTGAAGGTGATGGCTTGAAGTCCGTCGAGACCAGTGGCACCGCCATCGCCGTCTTCGATGGTTTCGACCAGCGTCAATGTGCCATCGACCTCGTCGCGAGTGAACACTTGCAGTGAGGGCACGGCGCCGCCGGTGGCCGCGACCACCAGCCGGCCATCGTTCGAAACCGCGAGCCCACTGATGGCGAACGGCACCGGATATGACGTGACGTACTCGACACTCGAACCCACCCGGTGAAAGAGGGTCACCCGACTATCGACCTCAGATGCCACGTAGATATCCTGACTGTCGCTGCTGAACTCCAGGTCGACTGGTCCGCGCAAATCGCTGACGCCGTCCAAGCCATCGGTCAGGGTCTCGACGAAAACCAGGTCATCGCTCGAGGCATCGCGGGAAAATACGACCAGGGAATCTTCAAATTCGCCGGTGGCGAGGACCATGTCGCCGTCGGGACTGACGGCAACCGCTGATGCGCCAGCCAGCCCACTTACGCCGTCGAGCCCGTTCTGTTCGAAGCCAGCGAAGATCAACGCATCGGTTGTCGCGTCACGGCTGAACACAGCTATCGAGAAGTCGTCACGACCGGTCACGTAGATATGTTGGCCATCGGCACTGCGGGCCACATCTGAAGCTCCGGCCAGCCCATCCACTGAATCGACACCGTCTTGGAAAACGGCGATTTGGGCCAGTGAGTCGCTGGTCGCATCCCTCGAGAAGACCGCGAGGCTGTCGTCGAAATCGGTGCTGGCGAACAACCGTTCACCGTTGGCGCTGACCGCCAGGCCCGTCGGACCGTCGAGAAAGACGTCGACCCCATTGTCTCGAACCAGACCAGCGTACGTCAGCGGCCCACCAAACTCACTGCGGCTGAAGATCGCTATCGCATTATCGAGGTGACCCGCGACATAGACATTGCGGCCATCTGGGCTCACCGTCACGGCCCGTGCCCGTAGCAATCCGTCCACGCCATCGACACCATCCTCGAATACTTCGATGAAGCTTAGGAACGCCCCCGCCACCGGCAAGGAAAAAAAGATCGTCAGTAGAAGTAACCGTGGGGCACCCTGGCGTCTAGCCCAGCTCATACCTGTCTCCAATGGTCGGGGATTGAGAGTTCTCGCTTGCCGTCAGTATTAAGGGCGGAAAAAGGGCCATCAACGGACCATTTTTTTTGATTTTTTTGCCGAGACCATTTCTGGTCGTGGACCCTAACCCCTCCAATCAGGGCAGAGTCGTTGGGGGCCCTGTCTCGGCTTCATGCATGATCTCCTGGTACAACGTATCCCAACGTTCCGCATCCTCGACCCTGGCTTGATGGCGCTCCCACTGACCTAACCACCGATACGTTCCAGGATTGAGCGGATGAAGCTCGAGGGCGCGCTTGGCGGCAGCCTCAGCCAACTCGACTTGCCCCAAGCGAAGCCAGGTATCCGCCAGCACGAGCCAACTGCGATAGAACGTCTTCTCATGTCCAGGCAGACCAACAAAACGTGTCCCGGCAGCTGCCGCCTGCTGGAGGTGCTGCGCGCGGGCGGAGCCCGCGACCGACAGTGATTGGAGATAGTGGTGGGTCATCGTCGCACTTTGATAGGACTTGGCCAGGCCAAGACTCGAGACGACGGCCATCACCGCGGCGATCAACACCATTGGCACTCTCAGCACCGACAGTCCGCGCTCCGAGCTAGGGCCGAGCCCTACGGTTAGAGGTTTCACCGACAGCAGAAGCACCACACATAGCTCGAGCTTGAGATATGGAACCTCGATGACGTAGTCGGTCACCATTGCAGTCGCGAAAGCGGCCAACTGTGCAGCCACGAAGATTGCCGAGGGCGGTGGGTCGCGAGCCAGGGCACGACGACCGGCACTGGCCAGAGCCACAACCCAGAAGCCAGCCCACAGAGCCAGCCCGAGCCAGCCAGTCTCCCCCAACACCTGGACGTGGTCGCTGTGGGCTCGACGCACCTGGAAGTGATCATCATACGCTCGGTAGCGCTCGTATCGACGGTAGACCGGATAATGCGTCTGCCAATCTCCAAGACCCACTCCCCACGGGCGGTGCTCCACCATCTGCAGAGTGTTGCGCAGATAGACCCCGCGATCCGTCTCGAGATAAGCGTAAGGATCCGACAACAGATCCAAAGCGCTTCCAAGACGGGCCCGAGTACCGGCATGGAGACCCGTAACGGC
>JAJCXQ010000687.1 GCA_029263355.1 Acidobacteriota bacterium
GGATCATGCAGTCCGCGGTGGTGGCGCGCCGACGGAAAATCGATCCACCGAGACCGTCGCCTCACTCTGCGGCAACTCGAGCGGACCATGAGGTTCAGCATTGCCGGCGCTGCGGCCTACCCTCGAGCCATCCGCGCGCGATCTTCGATCGCCAGGGGGTATGCAGCATTTGCCGTTCCTACGAGTCGATCAAAGAGCACGCTCGAAGCTACTTCAAGACGATGGATGATCTCCGTGACGTCTTCGAAACATCCGCGAGAGACCGCCCCTCTCCAGACTCCAAGGGTGTCCGGTACGACTGCATGATGCTGCTCAGCGGCGGCAAAGACAGCACCTACGCGCTGTGCAAACTCGTTGAGATGGGCCTATCGGTTTATGCCTTCAGCCTTGACAACGGCTTTATCTCCGAAGGAGCCAAAGACAACATCCGTCGGGTGACCCGGCAGCTTGGCGTCCCGGTCGAGCTCGCCACGACGCCAGCCATGAACGCAATCTTTCGCGAGAGCTTGATGCGGTTCGCCAACGTCTGCCAAGGCTGCTTCAAAACGATTTACACTCTGAGCACCCAGCGAGCGAAGGAGCTCGGCATCCCGATCATCGTCACTGGGCTATCCCGCGGACAGATGTTTGAAACCCGACTGACCGAAGAGATGTTTCGCGACGGTCGATGCAGCCCCGAAGACGTTGATGCAGCAGTCCTAGCGGCTCGCAAGGTTTACCATCGGATCGACGACGAGGTCTCGCGCTCCCTCGATACTCGGATCTTCCAGGACGATCGAATTTTCGAAGAGGTTCAGTACGTCGATTTCTACCGTTACTGTGACGTCGGTCTCAGTGAGCTTCATGCCTATTTGCAGCGCAAAGTGCCCTGGGTGCGTCCCAAAGACACCGGTCGCTCGACCAACTGCCTGATCAACGATGTCGGGATTTATGTCCACAAGCAGCAGCGCGGCTACCACAACTACGCGCTGCCCTATAGCTGGGACGTCCGCATGGGCCACAAGACCCGCGACCAGGCGCACGACGAGCTCAACGACACGATCGACGTTGGATTCATCCGTCAGACGCTGGCAGAAATAGGCAGTGACGTCGAAGGTTTGACGGCGGATGGAAACCAGCCGCAACTGGTCGGGTATTACGTCGCCTCAGAGCTCATGCCAGACGACGAGCTCCGCAGTCAGCTCGCCGAGCGTCTGCCGTCACCCCTGATCCCGGCTTACCTCCAGCGGGTGGATAGCATACCGCTGACCGTGCACGGCAAAGTCGATGAGCAAGCCCTACCCCGCATCGATTTCGGCCGGCAGCCTGAGACACACTTCCGCGCCCCTGAGGGACCAATCGAAGAATACCTCACCAGCCTCTGGCAAGAGCAGCTCGGCATCGAACGTGTCGGCGCCGACGACAGTTTTTTCCAACTCGGCGGCACCTCGCTCGGCGCCATGGAAGTGATGATCCGGCTGTGCCAAGAATTCGATATCGACTTGCCCCTCGAGACCTTGTTCTCGAGCCCAACTCTGGGCCTGCTGGCAAGGGTCGCCGAGGATCGAATCCTCGCTGATGTCGCCACCCTTGGCGACGGGGATCGGCAGCGACTGCTCGCCGACGGCGAACTCCTTGAATGAGATCCGTCGGTTGCTTCCTTACTGTACCTCGACCAGGATCAAGCTCTGTCCTGCGGCTCGTAGCTTGCAGAAGGTCCCGTCGCCGAACTGTGCGTGGGCCTCGAAGGCGTGCACCCCTGGTGTGAGCGCGGACGGCGGAAAACGGAGCCCCCATCCACTCGCGAGTAGAGCAGGTCTATCGGCAAACCGTCGTACATCCGGTCGAGGCAAATTGATTTCCGCGAATCTGGACAAGGGTGCGCCATCCAAGGACACCATCACTGACCTAGCCAACTCCTCCGACCGAGGATCAAACGCCCACCCCCAAACCATCACGCCCCCTTCTTCGTCCAATCGGACGCCGTCCAAGTACACGCATTTCAGCCCATCGACGAGATTGCCGGCAGAAATCTCCGCTGGCGACGCCGGGACAACAGGACGCTCTAGACGTTTAACTGAAGCGGCCCCTGGACGTGCGCCAGAAGTCCAGCTGACGAGACCGCCAACGGCGAGCAGAACGAGCATCCCGGAGCCGGCGTGCAGCACAACTTTGTTCCACATATTGCGTTGCATCTTCAAGAATGTACCGGTTTCGAGTTATACCCATCTTGGATCAACAGATGACGTCTGACAACGGCAACCCGCGATGGGTCGATTCTCCCTGGCCGTTGATGATTGCAGCGACATTTCTGGGAGCTCTTCTTCGTCTGTCGATCGCCCCTCATTTTGACTTCTACGGCGACGAGTTCTTCACCTTGGAGTGGGGTCAAAAGACCCTGCGAGAAATCCAATCGAGCTTTGGCCCGGGGATCACAATGCATCTCTACATCCTTATCATGAAAGGGTGGGGATCTCTTGTCGGCTATTCTCCTTGGACGATGAAGTTGCCCTCTTTGGTTGCCGGGATCGCACTGTTCCCATTGTTGTTTCGACTGGGCACTCACTGGCTGGACCGCCGAACTGCAGCGGTCGCGGTTGCGATAGCTGTTACTAGCAGCCCACTAATAGTCTTCTCGCGGACCGCCAGAGTCTATGCCATTCTAGCGTTGGGAGTTGTCGTCTCAATGATGATCTTCTCGCGCGCAATTCGTAGTGGATCTTTCAGATATCTGCTGCTCAGCGCTATCGTCAACGCATCTCTGATGGCGTTCTCACTACACTCGATCGTTGTTCTTGCCATTCAGGGAACAAGTGTTGCAATCGAGTCTATCTGGCCCCCACGCCTCTCGGTCCGTCGCCTGGTCGGCCTTGGAGCTAGCTTCGTTTTAGCTCTAGCCCTTTCGTTGGCGTTCTATTCCAGCGCTCTCCCAAAAATCGTCTCACAGCTTACGGGTTCATCGGTGTCGGAAAGTGCTTCAGTAATGTTGTCGAGGCCATTGGAATATCGCCCCAAACTCTTCCTGCAACTATGGCTTCCGTTCTCGTGGAATCACTCCGTGACACCCGTGATCATGCTAGTCTTTTTGATACTAGGTATCTTCGTGGCTTGCCGTTGGCACGGAATCAGGGGCCGGCTGCTAGTGCTCTGGGCTGTACTACCGCCCATCTTCTATCTCATCGTACCCTTTGGCTTTGTCCCCGATAGTATCGCCCGATACCTCATTCCGTTTGTGGTTGCCCAAATTTTATTGATCGCCCTTGGCGCTCTCTGGCCACTCAAATTCTTCTCTTCAGCAAATCGACTGTCACCATGGATCGCTTTTTGCGGAGCCATTATATTGACCCTGTCATCCACGTCAGTTCACAAACAACTCTTCCTTCAATCTGAACCCAGCAGCCTTACGCTACGTCACGTTGTCGAGATAGCACAACCCGGCGACCTGGTAACAAGCTTTCCAGGCCACTACCAATCAATGATCGAACTTCGGCAAGAACTGATGAGCGCCGAGCTCTCAGAGCTCATCAACAACCCAGACCTGTCAGACCCAGGGCGACTAATCATCATTCTCAGGTCAATGCCGCAGGCAGGATTTTGGTGGTTAGATTATTTCGAAGGTTACGAGGTAGGTGGCCCTGGATACAGCCATAGTACCTACATACTAGTATCCCCAAGACTTTCGCCAGGCCCCAAATCTCTGGTCGACCCCATGCGTCATTTTTACTACGGTTTCCTTCACGCCATGGCGGAAGAAGGCACCTTACATCGATACCCGAGTCTCCAGTTTTCTCAGCTGAGACGAGTCCATCGTCGTCTTGCTCGACTCTCAGACCTCGCGGGGCACAAAGCAGAGGCCCAAGAACATCTAGTCTTGGCGCAGAATCCGAACAAATGGCTGATGGAAGATTTCCATGCCCCAGAAATCATGCAGTTTTTGGAACGTGATTGAGTTTCACTCGCTTGCTCTGTAGCTTCGTAGCAGATGCAGCAACACACCGACTCGTCGCGCTGCGTTGAGCTCACGAAACGTCTCAATCTTGGAGTTGGTGCTGGTGTAGAGTTTCAAACGTCGAGCCCGATCGCGTGCCCGCGAAAACTCTAAATGGGTGATTCTCATCGAATGACGATAGCCCAGCTTCAGATTCGGTAGGCGCGACGCCAGCCGGTGCACCAGTTCGCTGTCCGCAGCACGTTGCCATGGTTTGAAGTGCCCGATCTCTTCGAAGACGGAGGCTCGGACCGCCATGTTGTTGCAGTAAGCGAAGTGAAAGGCCGAATTGCATCGACCGATCACATACTCGGTCTTCGCATTCTCGTAGGCGGCAAGCAAACGACACGCCATCGACGCTTCATCGGGGTACCGGCAATGCCCGACCAGCACGCCCGTCGCGGCATCTTGCATGCCGTCCAGGATCGATCGCAGCCAATCGGAGTCCACAGCACAGTCGGCGTCGGTGAAGGCAATCAGAGGAGAGCTGGCTCGCCGGATTCCAGTGTTGCGCGCAGCGTAAGCGCCGGGGGTCTGTTCGTCGAGAACAATCAATCCCCCGTAGCGTTTGACGACCGACGCAGAGGCGTCCGTCGATCGATTGTCGATCATCAGGATCTCGTAACGACCATCAACATTCTTCTGCGACAGCAGCGACTCGATACACGCTGCGAGGGTCCCCTCACAGTTGTAGAACGGTACCACCACAGAGATGCAGGGTTGA
>JAJCXQ010000688.1 GCA_029263355.1 Acidobacteriota bacterium
TCGAAGCCGAGGTGGCGGCATCTCGCTTTCGCGAGGATCTCTATTGGCGCTTGAACGTCATTCACATCCGGCTCCCAGCTCTCCGCGAGCGCCGCAAGGACCTCCCTCTGTTGGTAGATCACTTTCTAGACAGGATCAATCGTGAGCTTGGATTGGCGGTTGAAAGGATTGTCCCGGAAGCACGACAACTGCTCCTCGATTACCCCTGGCCAGGAAACGTACGCGAGCTCGAAAATACCCTTTGTCGGGCAATGATCCTCTGCGATGGCGACGTCCTCAAAGCCGGCGACTTGCCGGGACGAGTCCTTGGTGAATCGGATGATGTTTCTGCGCGCCCATCCTCTGACCTGGATCAAATGTCCCTCGTCAACGCGGTTACCGAGGCCACTGAGCGGCTGGAAAAACGGATGATTTTGTCGCGCCTCTCCGCCCACAAGGGCAACCGGACCGCCACTGCTGAGAGTCTGGAAGTGAGTCGCAAGACGCTGTTCAACAAAATGCGGCAGTATCAACTAGGAGACCTCGACATCGGGCAAGAGGCCCATTGATCGCTCTTCATACATTGGCGACGCTGTCGCTCCAACCGCCGCGACCACGCATGTAGTCTAGATAAAGCGCTTCGAGCCGCTCGTCCCGCAGCTCCTCACGGCTGCGAGTCAAAACTTTGCGCCCTTCTTTGAGAATGCCCACCGTATCTGCGAGCTGCTTTGCGTGAAAGAGATCATGAGTCGTCAACAAGATGGCTCGCCCTTGATCGCGAAGCATCAGCAGCGTCTCGACCAACTCCGCTGCTGCCTGGGGATCGAGGCTAGTCAAAGGCTCGTCCAACAACAGTGCCGGGGCCTCTTTGATCATCGCCATCGCAATACCTAGCTTTTGCCGCATCCCCTTACTGAATTTTCGGACCCGTTGATCAAAGCTCCGTTCCGGCAACCCGACATGACGCATCGCCATGGCGTAGTCTTCTCTCGATTGATCGAAACGGCCACCCAACCGTGCGAAAAAGTCGAGATTCTGGAATGCGGTCAGCCCTTCATATAGGGCCACACTCTCCATTAGGTAGGCGACGTGGCGTTTGGCCTCGCGGGGTTCGAGGCTGGTATCGATGTTGTTGATGAGTGCCTTGCCTGCCGTGGGTTGCGTAAAGTTCATGAATAGATTCAACGTCGTCGTTTTGCCGGCACCGTTGGCTCCGAGCAGGCAGTAGATCTCGCCGGCTCGGACCTCGAGATCCAAGGCATCCAAGGCTAGGCTGCCATCGGGATAACGCTTACTCAAACCGATCGCTTCAATCATTCGATTCTCTCCGGTTCATTGCACATCCTTACGACCAAACAGCAGCAGAACCGCCGCTAGCAGCAATACCATCATCGAGCCGAGGGCTAGCAAACGCGTCATCGATCTTTCGAGGAGCTCACCGAGACCGGGTTCCACGAATTCAAACCTCGGAACCGCTTCTGCGTCGAGGTTTTCGTCCGACAAAAAGTCTTCGATGAAATAGATATGTTGGCTACTTGGATCAGCCATGTCGAGCTGACGAGTATGATCCGCCAGGACATTATAAAACTGCCAACTCTGTTCGAGAAAACTCTGGCTCCGATAGGACCCAGAGTTGACCAAACGTTCGGCGAGGTCTTCGATGAGAACCATCGGCAGGACCGAACCGAAAGTTCGAGTCCACTGCAGACGTTCGAACCGTCGCTTCGAGACTTCACGGCGCAAACGTTCTTGCTTCTCGAATCGTTCGTTCTGTTTACTCGCCGCCTGTCGCTCTTCCGCAAAGCCGTCGCTACTGGCGAGCTCCTTCGGGCGCCATTTCCCGGGACCACCAATCTCAACCGTTTGACGAATCTCGGCCATTTGCTGAGCGGTTTCCTGCGCCGAAGGCAACGGGCGGACCAGCGATACGAGAAGACCACCGGCAGCCGGGATAACCACTACCGCAGCGAGCCACACAAACGCCAACACCGCAAAACTGCGGGCTGCGGCTCGGCTGGCGACCGAAACCAACAAGGCCACAAGCGAATAAATAAAGGCTGCCCAGAGCCCCAGAACGACGACTGCCCAGATCTTGAACCACTCCCCAGCATCAAATCGCAATCCACTGAAGAAGCTCAACAGGAACAGACTCGACAAGGCTCCGATTAGAAAAGGAACCGCTAGGCATACCCAAACTGCGGCAACTTTGGCGACCACAACATGCCAACGCGCAATCGGGTAGGTCAAACACATCTTCAAAATCGCACTTTGGCGCTCGCCACAAACAGCGTCGTAGCCAAGAATAAACGCGGCCAGCGACAAGACGACCCGAATCACGAAAAGCCAATCGAGCGGTTCAGCTGCGTAAAGTCGCGGATTCTCGGCCTGAAGTCGGACAAGCTCGGGCTCCGACCAGGGGCTGAGTGATCGCCGATAGACATTGGGTTCACGAAGCTGATCACCTTCTACCAGGAATCCGAGCTTCCACGGAGGTTTGATGGCGAGATGCCTGATGGTCGCCAGCTCGGCAACTCGCCTCTCACTCAGCTCTGCGTCGTAGTTGGTCAAGGCCTCTTCATGGCTGGCGACTTCGGCATCGTAATGCGTCGAACTGATCCACGCCGAGGTGACCATCAGGACCAAAATCAACAAAGTCACCAGTCGAAAACGAAAACCCTCGCTCGACTGTTCGATCTCACGACGAAACAACCCAACCAACGTTTGCAATGTCGAAGGCGCGTCCTCCCTGACTTGCTGGGACGCGATCCCGACCGATCGTCGCTCCCCGGGCAGCGAGGACGGTAGGCTCGACGTCTGCGGTTCAGTGGCTCTCTCCATAACCACCCTACTCCAGTGGGTATCGCTGAAATCGGAGGAAAGCGATCGTTGCCATCAGCACGTTGGCGAATGCCAACAGGGCAACCTCGGTGGCCACTCGCCTTACCGATTGCATCGGACTGACCGTCGACAGCTCAACCACCGGTAGGTCGCTGAGGTCGAGCAGGCGGCTGGGATCCGACGCAAAGCTGTTCTTGAGCGCCCAAATCCGATCGTTTAGGGGAGCGCTTTGGAGCTTGTTGACGAGATCAGCGATATCACGTTCAGCAACATCCTCAGGTTGGATCCCTAAAAATGACGTCCAAGGTTGCGGCGATTCCGGACTATCGTCCGTAAACCATCTCCAGGACCTGAAGGCTCTCTTGCTCTCGAGATATTCGATAAAGGTCTCCCGGTACTTCCTAGAATCTTCGAGAAATCGATCATAATCGTCGAAGGCCGTGCCAGTCAGGGATTCTGACAGTCTATCAAGTAGAAAGGCTGGAGACGGTGACGCCAGCACTCTGGCGAGCCTCTCGGCATTTCGTAACCGGAGATCTCCGTTGACACTGATCACACCTATCCGAGTCGCGTAATCGATCCCGACTACGGTTACCCGAGAGACATACGCTGTCCGTTTATCGTAAAGACTCGACGAGCCAAACCTTAAGAGCTGCCCGCCGTTTGCGTTCTGCTCTTGAATCGGCGCTTGGAAAGGTGGTTTTTCAACTTCTCCATACTCGGCCAGTAACAGACTGAGAGCCTTATCACGCACTCGGGTCGCTTCGTCAATCGCCAGCCGAGTGCTGCTAGCTTGGGAACTATCCCTGTGCCCCGCAGCGTTGGCTACAGCCACCGCAGACTGGGGAATCAGGAAGACGATGGCCAGCCAACTCACCAGCGAGTA
>JAJCXQ010000689.1 GCA_029263355.1 Acidobacteriota bacterium
AACAACCGCTACTGGGTCTTCGCGGCGGCGACGACGAATGTTGGCTACACCTTGACGGTCACTGACACCGCTACTGGTGACGTGCGGCAATTCCTTAACCCGCTCGGTGTGGCGGCGCCCGCGATCACCGACACTGATGCGTTCATGACCTGCCCCTAGCTCTTAGCAAACACTTCTGGACGGTCAGCAAACACTTCTTGCGCTCCGGTCGGCCGGAGCGCTTGACACATCGGTGAGAAGATCAAACTTGTCTTCGGCTTGATCTTAGTCTTGTTCGATGAGATCAAGGTTGCATCAGGCTTGACCGTGCAGAAGCTTGGTCTTGATCTTCGACCAGCAATCCTTCGACAGCAGCAGACTCATCGGCGAAGCTTGGTGAGATGCAGTGCGACGCAGCGTCTGTGGCCGAGGATTCGTTCGTCAGCGGTTGCGACCGTAGGTCTCGTGACTCGTCACCCAATCGCCAGCGAGAATGGCGCTACTCAGGGATAGCTCACCGGCCAGCACCGTGGCGCCGATGATCTCGGCCAGCTTGTTGGCCCTGTCCTTGCCCAAGCAGCCGAGCATCTCCAGGCATTCACGCTGGGTCGCCAAGGCGGTGCCGCCGCCATGGGTGGCGACGATCAGGGAAGGAATGGTGATCGAGTAGTAGTAGTCGCCTTCAGCGGTCAGTTCAGCGTGGGCGATGGCCGACGAGGACTCGGCGACATTGGCCGCGTCCTGGCCAGTGGCGATGAAAACCGCGGCGATGCCGTTGGCGCTGTGGGCGCCGTTGTTGTTGGTGGCGGCCATCAATGCTCCGAGGTTGGAGATCTGGCGCTGGGCGAAGAGATCTTCCGCCGAGACGCGGAGGCGTTCGCGCAGCAGGCGGTCGGGGAGGATACATTCGGCGACGACCCGCTTGCCCCGAGTATGCAGAGTATTGAGTCGCGAGAACTTCTTGTCGGTGTCCATGTTGCCGGACAGCAGCCAGCGATCGATGCCCGCGTATTGGGACGCGATCCATTGGCAAGCGGCTTCGGTCGCCCGGCCGACCATGTTCTGCCCGGCCGCGTCGCCGGTGGTGTAGTTGAATCGCAGATAACGGAACCGACTGACAGCGTACTGTTCGATGTCCCGCAGCTTGCCGACGCGGGTCGTCGCCTCAGCGCGCTCCTTGATGTGCTCGAAGTGGTGGGTCACCCACTGGCCAAACTCTCGCGCTTCGCGTGCGCTGGCAAAGCGAAATACCGGTGCGCGCTGCATCGCGTCGTCGATCACACTGACCGCGATCCCGCCGGCTTCACGGGTCACTCGCATGCCCCGGTTGTAACTCGCCACCAGAGTGCCCTCGGTGGTCGCCATCGGCACATAAAAATCACCCTGCGCGTGTTCGCCATCCACCTTTAGCGGCCCAGCCAGCCCAAGGGGCACCTGAGCAACGCCGGTGAAGTTTTCGATGTTACCGGCCAACGTCGCCGGATCTAAGGAGGTGTGTCCGACATGTTCGAGGGCGACTCCGGTTTGACGTTGCGCAAACTCGCGTCGGTCCGCCGCGGCCTCTGCGGTGCAATCGTCGTCAGTGCGGCGGGGGATTTTGGTCATGAATGATCTCCGAAAGAACTCGTCAGGTGGCGGTGTCGATGCTGCCATTCTACTGGGGCTATACTTTGGCGGTGCTCGAAAGGTCTGATGCCGATAGCCGTTCCTTCGTTGGGTTCCACAACCCTCTGAGCCACGCCGCCGCGATCGCTCTAGGGACCTTCATTGTTTACGTCCTTGGGGCCTGCCGCACGATCTACGTCGGCGATAGCGGCGAGTTGGTCGCCGCGGTTGCGACGCTGGGGATTCCACATCCTTCGGGGTATCCGTTTTATGTCCTGCTCGGGAAGCTGTGGACGCTGCTGGTGCCGATCGGCTCGATCGCGTTCCGCATGAGCCTGTTCTCCGCGACGATGGCGGCGGCGGCCAATGGACTGTTCTACTGGATCTTGCGCCGTGCCGGCTTGTCATGGATCGCCGGTCTGTTGGCATCTTTGCTGTTGGCTTTCGGACCCAGCTTCTGGTCACAGGCCAACGTCCAGCGGGTGTATACCCTCGGCGGATTCTTCCTGGTGGTGGTGATTGGGTTGGCCTGGGAGTGGTTTCGAACACGGCAGATCCGGTTCATGGTGGCGGCGGCGTTTGTCACCGGCATGGGAGCAGCCAACCATACGGTGATGGGAGTCATGGGAGTGGCGGTGGGGGTGTTCGCGTTGATCAGCGAGCCGTCGTTGATCAGGCGGTGGCGGCATCTTGCGGCGTGTGTCGGCGCGGGACTCGCCGGGCTGTGGCCTTATGCCTATTTGCCGTGGCGCTCGCGTCAGAATCCGCGCCTCGATTGGGGTAATCCCGAGACCTGGGACAATTTTGTCGGCGTTGTCGTACGGCGCGACTTCTGGGACCGCGCTTGGCTGGAGTCGCCAGCTGACGCGCTGATCATCCTGGCGGATTTTCTGCGTAGTCTGGGGACCGAGCTGATGTGGGGCGGAACGGTGTTGGCATTGGTCGGCGCGGTCTGGGGTTGGCGAAAGGGCTGGCCGGTGCTGCTGCCACTGTTGGCGATGGCGGCCAATCTGTGGGCGGTTGGGATGCACGGCTCACGCAGCGACATCTTCATCTGGCACCGTTATTACATTCCGGCTTATGTGATGGCGGCGATGTTGGCGGCCTTCGGGTGTCAGCTCGTGGTGGAGCGGTGGGGGAGGCGGTGGGCCGCGGCGACCCTGGTTGTCCCCTTGGCTTTGCTGGCTGTGGGATATCCGAAGTTCGATCGCAGCCGCTACCGCATCGCTGACGATTTCAGTCGACAGCTGCTCGCTAGCCTGCCGCCGGGGGCGCACCTTTCGGCGTCGGACGACAACATCCTCTTTGTATTGATTTATCTTCATCTGGTCGAGGGTGTACGCCCGGATCTCAACCTCATCATGCAGGGGGTAGGGGACGCCGAGCTGCCGCCGCTACGCTTCGATCCCGACAACGATCCACTGTTCTTCACCCACCATCCCAACTGGGGGCTGGCGGAGATCGAGGCGCTCCCTATGGGGTTGGCGTTCCAGACCTGGCGTGCCGGTGTGTCGCCCCCCGAACCGACGCTGCCGACTGCCGAGCTCGCTGGCGCGGACGATCCACGGGTGCCGAAGGATTACCTGACCCGTAACCTGATCGGTCACTTCCACTACATGCTCGGCGTCACCCACGAGACCCGCGATTGGCCGCGGGCTGAGCAGGAGTTCCGTCGCGCCACCGATGCTGCCACCGACAACGATGTGTTGTTCTACAACCTGGGGTTGATCTATCGCCGCAACGGCTTGGTGCGCCGATCACTGGCAGCGTTCGAACGCTCGCGAGAGATCAATCCGCGACATATCGCCAGTAAACGACGTGTCAAAGCGACAGAACGGGTCTCCGAAGTGCGGGCGGAGGTGGAGCGCCTGGCGGCGCTAGAGGACAGCCTGACTGGCGATCCGGCGCTCGATGGATTGACCGTGGGGCAGTCGGAGTACCATCGTCGCCTATCGGCCTTGTTGGCCGGGCGCGGTGAGAATTTGGCGGCGCGGGGGCATTGGCTGTTGGCCCTCGAGGCGGATTGATGCCTTTTCTGTTACCGCCTGCCTTATTACTCGTCGTGGCGCCGCTCCTGCTGCTGGTCTGGCGATTACACTGGCTCGATCGCCGTTGGCAACGGTGGCTGGCGGGAGTGTCGACGCTGGGCCTGGTGGTGACGAGTTGGCCGGATCGGGGACTGGAGCTGCAGGTCCTCAAGCAGGTTTATCTGCTGATCGCCGCCACGACGGCGATGCTTCTGATGTTGCGTCACGTTCGGGTGCGCTGGACCCTCGACATCGCCCGATTCGACGCTGCCCTCGCCGTCGTGGCAGGGGCGGCGGTGGTCGCCTACTGCAACTTCTTCGCCTTCCACGGCATCAACGAGGACGGCGACCGGACCTTCGTCCACTGGCACGATGTCGCCCACTATTACCTGGGCTCGAAGTACTACGGCGAGCTTGGTTATACCGACCTCTACACCGCCATGCTGCGGGCCGAAGCGGAGCTCTACGACGATCGCTTCAAGGCGATCGAGGCTCGCGATCTCACCACCTACCAACGGGTCCACATCCGGCAGCCGCTGCGTCGTAGCGAGGCGGTGAAGGCGGCCTTTACACCACAGCGCTGGGCCGACTTCCAACGGGACGTCGATCTATTTCGCGAGCGACTGGGTCCACATTATGGGGCGGTGCTGCTCGATCACGGCTTCAACCCGACCCCGGTGTGGGCGGTCCTCGGCGGCGCCTTGAGCCGCCGGGTTCCGGCAGGCTCCGAACGCGGCGTTCTGTTGCTGACCCTTATCGATCCGCTGGTTTTGATCGGCCTCTTCGCCGCGGTTGGCCGCACCTTCGGTCGACGCGCCCTGTTGTTGACGGTGATCCACGTCTGTGTCGCCTTTGGCGCCACATTCGGCTGGGTTGGTGGCGCGTTCCTGCGTTTCCCGTGGTTGTTCGGAGTGGTGGTCGGTTTTTGTTGCCTGCATCGTCGACGTTTTGTGGCGGCCGGTGGGTTGTTCGCTTTGGCGGTGATGACACGGGTTTTCCCGGTCGTTTTCCTCGTGCCTTTGGCTTTCAAAGCGGTGGCGGCCGCCTGGACGCGTCGAGCTCTGCCGCGACGTTTCGTGAGGTTCTTCGGGAGTTTTGTGGCGACAGCAACGCTCCTTACCCTTACCACGCTGTCGCTACCCAATACCGTTGGTCATTGGACAGACTTCCGCGCCAACATGTCGAACCACCTCCGCAACATCTCCCCCAACGTCGTCGGGCTCACCGAGGCATTGACCCTGCGTCTGAATCCAGCGCAAGTCACCGGAGAGGAATTCGAGGTCCTCAAGGTCCGGCGCCAGCAGGTGGTTAGCGCTCAGTTGTGGATTGTCTTCGCGCCCTTGTTGCTGATCGTGGCGCGCCTTGCCCCGCGTCGCACCGACCTCGCGACGGCTCATCTAGCGGTGCCGTTGCTTTACGCTGGGCTGAGCCTGGCGGGGTACTACTTTGCCGTGCTTGTCGTCGCCATTCTGATCGAGCGTCGCTCGCCGGGACGTCTGGCGTGGATTTTCGCCATCGAGGCGGCAGCTTACACGTTGATGCTGTTCGAAGAGCGCGATGCGTTGGTGTTCGTTTATCGCGGCGTGTTGATCGTCTGGTTGTATGTTGGCCTGAACCTCGATTGGGTGCGGCGAGACTGGATCCGCTTGAGACCGATGGCTACGGACTCGAGTGGTTAGAGTCTTTGAGCGCCGTCCAGGTTGCTCAGCTTGCGGTCGAAAGTGCCCAGTGGGAGATGCCCGGCTTTACGAGCTGTTTCGAGCACCAGGCAATCGGAAAAGCCAAGACCAGGTTTCTGCTTGAATTGCTCCAACGCTGCCAAGGCCGTACTCCGATCCTGCACGGTCAGGCACTGATGATTGACCAGCATTTCGATGGCGATCGCGAGGGAGTGCGGCTTCAGCTCGTAAACCGCTGCCAAAACCCAAATTGTTTCGGCGAGGACGATATGGGAGACCCATGCGCCACGGCTGACGAATTCCTCGGCTGCCGCTGTTTGCTTCGCGTCATCGCGAGTGACCAAACGCACCAAAACATTGGTGTCAACTGCGTTCATGGGTCTTCCGGATGTGCTTACGGATTCCTTCCTGAAGCTCCTCCAAGGTCTTGCGTTTCGGTGGCCCCTCCGGAAACAGGGCCATGTGCACGTCCTTCGAGGTGTATCCACCGGCCCGGCGAACCACGATGTGGCCCTCTTCCTCGTTCCAGGTGAGGATAGATCCAGGACCGACTCCTAGCTTCCGGCGAACCTTCGCCGGAATAGAGATTTGTCCTTGCGCGGTGATTTTCGATCGGGCAAGACTCATAGTTCTTACATTACCTCGGTAATGCAAGTGATACAAGTGCTGATGGACCCCGGCGGGTGAAGGTCGCTAACCGGACACAAAGAGGATCCGCAGGTAACAAGGCCGTAACATAGGATCACTACGCTCTTCCTCAGTGATGACAACCAAGTCTCGAACTGACACGAGGAGCTGGATATGAACATGACCGAGCGGATCACGTTGAAGACTTTCACAAGAACCGTTTTGATCACGATCTTGGTGGCCTTGCAGGTGACCTCGACGCTTGCTGCGACAAACGTCGAGTTACAACTCGAGGAGGCGATTTACCTGGAGGAGACGGCGGGTGACTTGGCAGCGGCGACCAAGATCTACCTCGAGATGCTGGAGAACGGGGAGGGGCAGCGTTCGTTGCTGGCTCGAGCCCACGATCGGTTGGCGGGTTGCTATTTGAAGATGGGGCGTCCGGAGGATGCGGAACGGCACTTTCAAAAAGTGATCGAGCAGTATCCTGAGGAGGCCGAGCTGGTTGCTCGGGCGCAGTTGGCCTTGAGCGCGTCACCTGCACTCGAGCCGGCTCCCTGGGTGGACGGGGAAGTGTTGACTTACGTCATCAAGCTGCCGACCGGAGTGCAGTTTGGCGTGTATGTTTTCGCCATCGAGTCCGGCGCCGACGCCAGCGGCGACCTTTGGCAGATCATGGCGCGGCGTTACCACGATGGCGCGGCCAGCGATCAAGGGTTCAGCCGGGTGACGGTTCGCCAGGGCACGATGCGTCCCGTGCATAGCGTTTTTCGACATTCCATGATGGGGAGCTTCGAGTCTCACTATGAGGACTCGACCTTCCGGATGCTCAGCCATCAGGCTGATGGCACATCCAAGGAGTCCATGATTCGTCACGCCCAACCGGTGTTCGACAACGATGAGTGGATCTATCTGACGCGCAGCCTGCCCCTAGCGCTCGGGTACCGCACGACGCTACCGCTCAATGTGTTTGCCGGCGAGCCGTTGAAGGTCTCCTTCGAGGTGACCAAGGAAAAGACCGTCAAGGTGCCAGCAGGAACCTTCGAATGTCTGAAAGCGAAGAGCAGTCTCGGACAGACTTTCTATTATTCGACCGGGCCCGAGCGCCTGGTCGTCAAGATGGACCTGCCGGGAGCCACCGCCGAGCTCGCCCGCGTCAGCCACCGCCGTCACAGCGAGGAGGAAATCTACCGCGACGATCAGGCGGGCTTCTCGCTGACCCTGCCTGCAGGCTGGTTTGTGCAAGGCAATAGCGAGTTTACCAAGGGTAAGAAGGGGCTGCTGCATCTCCTCGACCCCGGCGCCGAGCAGCGTAGCTTTTTCTTGTGGGCAGACACGCCGTCGAACAAAGAGCCCGAGCTGGCGAAGATAGCGCGGAAGACCATCGCTGCCGACAGCCAGGCACTTGTAGGTCAGAAGGTGCGAGACGACAGCTGGCGTGAAGACACGGTTGACGGCCGCCCCGTATTGTTTGTGACAACCGATTTTCGTGATGGTGAGGTGCGCCTCAGCCGCTACCTGGTGTGGATCGCAGGTGAACACAAGATTGGCCGCTTCATCTTCAACGTGCCGACGGATCGGCTGGAAGCTCTGCGTCCGGTGCTCGACGAGATGGTCGCCAGTTTGCGTCTCAACTGAGTATGTCGCGATCCGCGAGATGGATGACTCCCGGCTCTGGACCGTGGTCCGTAGTCGCCCTGCTGTCGGTGGTGGTGTTGCTGCCGACCGCGGGGGTGCTGTGGTTTATGGACCAGGCGGTGCGTAACGAACGTTTTGCGGTGCGTCAGCGGTTGAGCGAGGCCTATCAGGTGCATCTCGCCGGTCTGGAGAACGAATTCTCGACTTTTTGGCGACAACGTGCCGGGCAATTGGAGAGCGCCGGAGAGGGAGCCGCGGCATTCGCCCGCTGTGTGCGAGAGGGATGGTCGGACAGCGCGGTGATTTATGGCCTGGATGGAGAGTTGGCATATCCAGCAGTGTCGCAACCACAGCCGGTCGATCTTGGTGAGCTGCAGGCTGATTGGACGGCGGCCGAGCGTCTCGAAGCCCTCGGAGATAGCCGGCAGTCGGCGACCGCGTGGGGTGAGCTCGCCGATCGAGCCAGCGATCCACAGGTCACGGCCCGTGCTCTCCAGGGGCAGCTACGATCCCTGGTCCAGGGTGGTCAGGTGGTGGCGGCAGTGACACTGGCAACGGAACGTCTCAGCGCGCCGGAGCTCGCCGCTGCCCGTGACGCCCGCGGTCGGCTGATCGCTCCCAGTGCCTTGCTGCTGGCGCTCCGTCTGTTGACGGGGGCGGCGCCGGACGAGGACCTGAACGGTGATGACGCTGGCCAGGACGACAGGGTTGCGAAGGACGGCAGGATAACGAAGGTAGTCGCTCGGTTACACCAGCGTCTGAGCACCTACGAGGAACCGTTTATGCCCGCATCTCAGCGCCGCTTCTTGGCGCGCCAACTGCAACCCTACCTGGCAGCGGATCAGGTCGCCCTCGACACCGGGCATGCTGAAGAGCTGGCTGCCCGTTATGTCGACAGCCAACCGTCCACTGGCACACCTTCGGTGCTCGAGCCCAGCGGTCTGCCGGGAGTCTGGCGGCTGGCGTCGCCCACTGGCCGGGTGATTGGCCTCTACGATGAGGCGTCGGTACGTTCGCAGTCGCTGGCGGTACCCGCCTCCAGTCGTCTGCCCGTCGGCACCGCGCTGCGGTTGCTGCCGCCGGGGGGCGCGGTGGAAGAGGGTGGCGAGGTTGTTGCCGCCCTCGAGCTCCAGCCGCCACTGGCTGGCTGGAGCTTAGTGCTGTTGTGGACCGGCGACGATGGGATCTTCGACCTGGCGTCGCGACGACAGATTGCCACCTATCGTTGGGCCGGGGTTCTGCTGGTGCTCGGAATTCTGTTGCTGGCAGGTCTGGTGGCGGCAAGACTGACAGCACAGATGCGCCTCACCGAGCTCAAGAACGACTTCCTCGCCAACGTCTCCCACGAGCTCAAGACACCGCTGGCATCCACTCGGCTGCTAGTCGATACCCTACTCGACCCGGATCTCGACGACGAAAAGTCCCTGTCGACGCGCGCCCGCGAGTACCTGGAGCTGATCGCCGCCGAGAATCTTCGTCTATCGCGGCTGGTGGAGAGCTTCCTGAGCTTCTCGCGAATGGAGCATGGCCGAGCCAAGCTGGAGCTGAGTGTCGTGGCCGCATCGGAGATTGCCGAGGCTGCCGCTGCTGCGTCGCGGGATCGCATCGCCGCGGTCGGCAGTCGCCTGGAGCTGAAAGTGGGGGAGTCGCTGCCCAACCTCACGGTGGATCGGGAAGCGGTGGTCAGCGTGTTGGTGAATTTGCTCGACAACGCCTGTAAGTTCGCCCCCGAGGATCCGGGCCTCACTCTCGCCGTGACGGCAACCGACGGCCACGTCGACTTTGCCGTCGAAGACCACGGCGTCGGCATCCCCAAACGCTCGCTGTCGAAGATCTTCGATCGCTTCTATCAGGTGGACCAACGGCTGTCGCGGCAAGGTGGCGGCACAGGGCTTGGGCTCAGCATCGTGCGTCATATCGTGGAAGCTCATGGCGGCACAGTGACGGTCGACAGTGAGATTGGCCGAGGTAGTACGTTCACCGTTCGACTACCGGTGACATCTCAGCAAGAGCTCTTGACGAAGGAGGTGCCCGATGGCGGGTGAGACGATCCTGATCATCGAAGACGACCCGGTCCTGGAGCGCGGCCTGCGCGACAACTTTGTCTCCCGCGGCTATCACGTCGAAACCGCGGCTGACGGTCTTCGCGGCCTGGCCGCCGCGCTTGCTGGCACCGCGGACCTCATCTTGTTGGACATCATGCTGCCCGAAGTCAACGGTTTTGAGATCTGTCGTCGCGTGCGTGTTATGGGGCTCGATCTGCCGATTGTGATGTTGACCGCCAAAGGCCAAGAAGACGACGTTGTCCGCGGTCTCAACCTCGGCGCCGACGACTACGTCACCAAACCCTTCAGCATCCGTGAGCTCGTCGCCCGAGTGCAGGCCTTTCTGCGGCGCCGCGTCGCGGGTGAGCCGCAGGAGTTTGCTTTCGGCGACTGCTGTCTCGATCTGCGCAGCCACCGCCTGCTGCGCCAGGGGCACGAGGTTGAGCTCACCCCCAAGGAGTTCAAGCTGCTCGAGCTTTTCGTGCGACGCGCCGGTCACGCCCTCACCCGCGATGAGATCCTGCGGCAGGTCTGGGGGCACGGCGTCCTGGTCACCACCCGCAGCGTCGATCGCTGTGTCACCACCTTACGCTCGAAAGTCGAGGCGGATCCCCGTCATCCGTCGATGATCCACACGATTCGAGATGTCGGCTATCGCTTCGAGAGGGTGGAGTAGGCTGGACTATTGGATTGTTCGCATTCGAGCCTCTCATTCCAGAGTTGCTCGACATGATATGCTTCGAAAGCATTTAAGCATGAATGGGAGACTTCGAATGCGGACGAGAAAATATTGGACGGGCCTTACGGGTTGGTTTCTGATCGCTGCCTTGGGTTGGGTTGCGATCGCCGGTAGTGCGGCGGCCGGCATCAACGAGTGGACGGAGGCTGGACCGCTGGGCACAAATATCCATGCGGTCATCGTGGACCCCGAGAATCCGTCAACCGTTTATGTCAGTGGCCTGGGTGGCGTCTTCAAGAGCACGGACGGAGCTGAGAGTTGGGCCTCGTCCAGTCGTGGCATCGGCCGGCGATTCGTGTTTTCGATGGTGATGGATCCGTCGGACCCTTCCATCCTCTACGCTAGGACGCAGCGGGGAGTGTTCAAGAGTACCGACAGCGCGGCTTCTTGGCAGCCCGCCAACTCCGGCTTCATGGACCCGACCAACCTGAGATCCCTGTTGGCCGTCCACCCGTCGAATCCTGATGTCCTCTACATCGGGGCCGAAGATGGGATTTACCGCACCAGTGACGGCGCCGCGTCGTGGACGCGGATCCACGACTCGTTGGGGCTAATGTCTGCGTTGGCGATCGATCCCGTCACCCCCACGACCCTTTATGCCGGCACCGATATCGATCTTTGGAAAAGCGAGGATGGAGGCAGTGCCTGGACTCGCGTCTTGGATTTACTCGACGTCGCTCGCCTTTGCACGGTGGTGATCGATCCGGTGACGCCTTCGACGCTTTACGTCGGAAGCGGAGATGGCATTTTCAAGAGCGTCGATGCTGGGGGCACATGGAACCGGATGGCTGAGGGGTTGAGCGGGGTGAGCGCTTGCGTCATTGTGATCGACCCGGTGACGCCTTCGACGGTGTATGCCGGAACTTTCTTCTCTGGCCGTGTTTTTAAAAGTATCGATGGCGGCGCCACGTGGTTGCCGATCGAGCCGTTCGAGTACAGGAACGGTGTGACCGCGATCGCTCTCGATCCTTCGGATCCGGAGGTGATCTACGTTGGACGCGGGAACAACCGGGGGATTTCCAAGACCGTCGACGGCGGAACAACTTGGGAGGTCGCCAATCGTGGCTTGGTCGGGACCCAGATCGATGCGCTTGCGATCGATCCCGCCGACCCGGCGGTGATGTATGCCGTCCATGGTTTGCACGGAGTCCGCAAGACGGTTGACGGCGGGATATCCTGGGCTCCG
Organism: Acidobacteriota bacterium; assembly: GCA_029263355.1. Classification (GTDB taxonomy): domain Bacteria; phylum Acidobacteriota; class Thermoanaerobaculia; order Multivoradales; family J023; genus JAAELT01. The sequence continues at coordinate 11,526 of JAJCXQ010000689.1, forward strand.
GCTCGCGATGGATTGGCGAACACTTCCGGTGGCTACAATTCGGGAGTTTTGGCGATCGATCCGCAGCAACCGCAGACCCTCTACGTCGGCAACTTGGCCAGGGGGGTGTTCAAGACTGTGGACGGTGGCCAACAGTGGACGCGCCTCATCCGCAGTCCGTCGGTCCTTCAGCTCGCGATCGCACCGAGTGATCCTGCGACGTTGACCACGGCGACACATCATGGCGTCGGTCGTTCGACGGATGGCGGGGAGACTTGGCAAGTGTTGGCTAGTCCTTTTCGAGATCCTACGGCTCTGGCGGTTGATCCAGGGAGTGCATCCACCGTGTATCTGGCGTCCGAGATTGGCCTCTCGAAGAGTGTGGACGGTGGCGTAAGTTGGACGAGCATCCATCAGGGCCTGCCACCGTTGCGGCAGGTGCGGTCGATCGCCATCGACCCTATGGACGGCAACGTTCTCTACGCTGGCACCACGGATTCCGGCGTCTATAAGAGTCTCGACGGCGGGACGAGTTGGAGTGCCCACAACGAAGGCCTGCCGTTGCTCGATATCGCGGTGATTAGGATCGATCCTCGCCGGCCCTCGACGGTGGTTGCGGCCGCGGCCGGGGTCGGCGGTGTCTACATCAGTCGCGATGGGGGTGGCCATTGGGTCGCCGTCGAGCAACAACTCGACGCGGCCGGAGTGTTGGATCTGGAGATCGACCCGAGCAACAGCAGAAGGCTGGTTGCCGCCACCACCAACGCTGGCGTTGCCGAGATCACCCAGGCTGGAACCTGCGTCACCGACGACACCACCCTCTGCCTCGACGATCGGTCGGGCGATCGTCGTTTCGAGATCGCCCTACAACTCGATAGCGAGCTCGGGGGCGGACTCAGCGATCCAGCGCAAGCCATCCCGTTGGACACCTTCGGCGTCGACGATGGTGGGCTGCTGTGGTTCTTCGATCCGTTCAATCCCGAAGTCCTGGTCAAGGTGCTCGATGGCTGTGCCATCAACAACCATTATTGGGTGTTTTACGCCGCTGCCACCACCTTGGGATTTGACCTGGAGGTTCGGGATACGCTGTTTGGAACCTCCAAGGTTTATACCAGTCCCGATCAGCAACCCGCGCCGACCATCGCGGATACCCAGGCCTTCGCCACCTGTGAGGGTGACGGAGTAGCCTTCGATCCGTCTCCATTCGGGCCAACTTCCGAAACCGTCTCGCGTCGGTTCGGGTCGTCGCCAGCACCGTCGATCTTTCCGCCCGAAGGCTGCATCCCGGGCCCGACCGGCCTGTGTATCGATTTTGTCCCCGGGGACTCTCGCTTCGAGGTCACCCTCGACTATGCCACCGCCCTCGGTGGCGGCTCGCAGGGCTCCGCAAACGCCATCCCGTTGACGCCCCTGGGGGTCGACAGTGGTGGTCTGCTGTGGTTCTTCGATCGATTCAACCCGGAAGTCCTGGTCAAGGTGCTCGACGGTTGCGCGATCAACGGTCGCGTCTGGGTCTATTTTGCCGCCGCAACCACCGTCGGTTTCGATTTGACCGTGCGGGACACCGTCACCGGGGAAGAGCGGACCTACACCAATCCTGACCAGCAGCGAGCTGCCACCGTCGCTGATACCAACGCCTTCGCCATCTGCGATGGCTGAGGCGTGGTATAAACAGTCGATGTCTGAGCGCAAATATGGCCAGCGTGGCTATCAAGATCAAGACCGCGATCGTGATCGAGGGCGGGCCAAGGCCGGGCCGCGTCCGGAGCGGCCGATGGGGCCCCGTGGGCGGGGGCTTGGCAAGCCGACGGTGACGGTCTTTCGTTGCGCGGTTTGCGGTGAGAAGCAGCGTGACGATTTACAGATCGCTCTCGACTCGACTTGCTGGAAGTGCAACGCCGATCTCCACAGCTGCACCCACTGCCGACACTTCGACACCTCGGCCCCTGGCGAATGCCGACAATCCGTCCCGGAGTATGTGGCCTCCAAGGCCAAGCGCAACACCTGTGGAACCTTCGAGCCCAAGGCGGCGCAAGAGGTCGACGAAGCCGCCAACTTCGACTCGCCGTCGGACGCCAAGAGCGCCTTCGACGCGTTGTTCAAGCTGTAGGGACGAACGCCGGCGCCCCCGCGCCTGTTGATCTAGGGGAGACTTTATGACGACGATCAAACCTCGACTTCTGGTCAAGGCGCGCCCCGGACGTCAGCTGCCTGAATTGAGCTTCCAATTCGAGCGCCAATCTTTTTCGGTACGCCCCCTCTTCGGCCACTCGACGCCAGGGCAGGGTCTATCTCTGGCCAGCGAGTCTCAATGGTACTTGGTCGAAGCGCGGGAGGAGCTGAGCCGGGAGCAGAACCTATGGGACTTCGCTTACCATGCGATCGACGAGCGGCTGGGCTTTGCTGCCGGCGGTTCTCCTGAGTTCATCGAGCCCGACGTGCTGCACCGGTGGGAGTACAAGAAATCGACCCCGCTGCATGGCGCCGATGCCACATTCCAAGCCACCCAGAGCGAGCTCTGCAAATTCCAGGATCAGGATGACCACAAGGGCGCCACCCCGATTGCCGAAGAAGGGTTTGCTTGGTTTCTGCTCGACAAATACTCACAGCTGCGGTCGGCACGGGAGAGGGTTGGTGACGGCCGACACCAAGTGCGCATCGCTCACCTCGACACCGGCTACGACCCTCAGCATGTCACCCTGCCGGAGCATCTCAACACCGAGCTGCAACGAAACTTTGTCGACGGGGAGGACGCCAATAACGCGGCGGATCCAGCAAAACGTGGCTTCTTGCGCGATCCCGGCCACGGCACTGGCACCCTCAGCATCCTGGCTGGGAATGTCCTAGAGGGTGTCAGGCAGGCCGGCCCCCTAGCAGGCCAGCCTCTGGGGAGTGCCCCTCAGGCCGAGATCGTGCCCTTGCGGGTCGCCAACTCGGTGGTGCACTTCTACACCAGCTCCGTGGCCCGAGCCTTCGACTATCTCATCAGTATCGGCTCTGATGTCGTGTCGATGAGTATGGGCGGCGTCGCGTCCGCAGCCTGGACTGAAGCGATCAACCGCGCCTACGAGGCAGGAGTGGTGATCGTCTGCGCTGCTGGCAACAACTTCCGCGGCTTGCCGACCCGTTTTATCGTTTACCCCGCCCGCTATCGACGAGTGATCGCCGCCTGCGGCGTGATGGCGGATGGCCGCCCCTACAATCGGTTGCCGTTTCGCGTCATGCAGGGAAACTGGGGGCCCAAAAGAAAGATGCGGACGGCGCTTTCAGCCTACACGCCGAATATGCCCTGGGCCGAGCTAGGGTGCTCGCAGGTGGTTGCAATGAACGGGGCTGGGACTTCTTCAGCGACGCCCCAGATCGCGGCCGCGGCGGCTCTTTGGCTGATGCACCACAATCCACAGTACGACCAGCCGTGGATGCGAGTGGAGGCGGTGCGCAAGGCGCTGTTCGAGTCGGCGGGCGCAACCGACAAGCCGCGTCGCTTGGGGCGTGGTGTTCTGCGCGCCGCGGACGCTTTGGCGATCGGACCCGCCGATGCCGCCGAGCTGAGCCTGACCCGCAAAGACAATGCTCGTTTTGCACTCTTGCGGGTGCTCACCGGTCTCGGCGCGTCACGCAGTGCTCGCACTACCATGCTGGAATTGGAGGCGGCACAGTTGGTTCAACACTCCAAGATCGCCGAAATGATCATGGAAGACAACAACATTGACCCTGACGCCCCGCGACGACAGATCTCGGCCAAGGTGCAGCAACAGCTGGCGGAAGCGCTGGCGGAGGATCCCGCCTGTTCCGCGACCTTGCGGGCGGCCTTGGGACATAACGTGTCGCGGCGACTGAGGCCGATGACCACGGTCGAGATTGAGCTCGCCAGAACGCCGTCGAACCCTCCGCCACCGGTTCGTCAACTACGTGCATTTGCATTTGACCCCAGTCTCGGATTCGACTTGGAGACAGCGGTTTTGAACCAGACCACTTTAGAGGTTCCCTGGGAGGATCTCCAACCCGGTCCGGTGGGGAACTACCTCGAGGTGGTTGATGTCGACCCCGCCAGCGGCAGCGCCTACGCCGCCGTGGATCTCAATGAACCGAGCATTCTCGCCCAGCAAGGGTTAGCTCCCTCCGAGGGGAATCCCCAATTCCACCAGCAGATGGTCTACGCCGTCGCGATGAAGACGATCCAGAATTTCGAGCGCGCTCTCGGCCGGGTCGCCCTCTGGTCAACGCGGCGCACCACCCGCCGATCAGCGACAGGGGCGCTCGTCTATCGTGAGGACTTCGTCCCTCGGCTCCGCATTTACCCGCACGCCTTGCGTGAGGCCAACGCGTACTACAGTCCGCAGCGCAAAGCACTACTCTTCGGCTACTTCCCGGCTTCAAGAGTCCACGCCGGGCGCAACCTGCCGGGCGGCACGGTGTTCACTTGCCTGTCCCACGATGTAGTTGCCCACGAGACGACCCACGCCCTGCTAGACGGACTCCACGAGCGTTTCGCCGAGCCCTCTAATCCCGATGTCTTGGCCTTCCACGAAGCGTTTGCCGACCTTGTCGCTCTGTTTCAACACTTCAGTTTTCCAGAGCCGTTACGGCATCAGATCGAGAAGACCCGGGGCGACCTGACTCAGCAGAACCTCCTTGGACAGCTGGCACAGCAGTTCGGTGAGGCTCTGGGTAGCCGCGGCGCCCTGCGTGACGCTCTCGGCCGGCCCGACCCCGACACCGGAGAATGGCGACCGCTCGAGGCGGATCCTGACGAATACCTCACCGTCGACGAGCCCCACGCCCGTGGCGCGATCCTGGTCGCTGCAATTTTCGACGCCTTCTTGACGATTTATCGGCACCGCAGTCGCGACTTGGAGCGTCTCGCCACCGGCGGCACTGGTGTGCTGCCGCAAGGTGCGATCCCGGCTGATTTGGTGACGAGACTGGCGGACGAAGCGGCGAAGACCGCCCGCCATGTCCTCGAGATCTGCATTCGCGCGCTCGACTATTGCCCGCCGGTGGATATTACGTTTGGCGAATACCTGCGGGCATTGATTACCGCTGACTTCGATCTGGTGCCAAACGACCCGCGGCACTACCGAGTCGCCTTTATCGAAGCCTTCCGCCGCCGCGGAATTTACCCGCAGGGGGTCCGCACACTCTCAGTCGACAGCTTGCGTTGGCGAGTCCCGACTGGCCTACAGCAGTTGCCAGGGCTCGACGACCTGTTGCAGGAGCTGGATCTGTCCTGGGACCTGCGCAGCGAGCGTTATCGCACCTACCGCCAGTCGGAAAACAACTGCGCCAGCTTCCATCGCTGGATGGAGCAGTACTTGATGCCGGACGCAGCCGCCCGCCACGAGCTGGGGCTGGCCTGGGGTGACGACCTGCCAACGTACATTCACAAGACGAAGGACCCGGAGACCGGCGAGCGCAGAGTCGCGACCGAAGTCCACTCGGTGCGCCCGGCGCGGCGCCTGGCGCCCGATGGATCCTTCATCACCGATCTGGTGGTCGAGCTCACCCAGCGCCGGCGCATTCCGCCGCGTAAGGCAGACGGCGATGGGGTCGCATTCCAGTTCCGCGGCGGTTGTACCTTGTTGATCGATCTCGAAGCCCGGCGGGTCCGCTACTGCATCCGGAAGAACATTTTCGACGAGGAGCGCCGACGTCGACACCGCGACTTTCTCCAAGGCCCCGCCGGTGTCTCCCTGCACGCCACCTATTTCAGCGATGGGCATCACCCTCGAGACGAGCCTTTCGCCATGCTCCACCGAGGTCACCATGCCTGAGACTCTAGCGACCGGCCCGTCCTCCGCTGTGCGAGTGCGTATGTATCGTCATGGATTGGGAGACTGTTTCCTATTGACTCTGCCCGCTGTGGGTGAGCGCCCGTACTTTCTGATGATCGATTGTGGTGTTGTACTCGGCACCAAGAGCGCTACGGCCAAGATGCAGGAGGTGGTGACGGACATCATCGAAACCACTTCCGGTCATCTTGATCTCTTGGTCATCACCCATGAGCACTACGATCACCTGTCGGGATTTCTACAAGCTAAGAAACTGTTTGCCGATCCGGCCGATGGGGAAGATGTCGCGGCATCCGAAGGTAAGCTGCGGATCCATAACCTGTGGCTGGCGTGGACCGAAGATCCCCAGGACGAGCTCGCACGGCAGCTGCGTGGCGAGCGTAAGAAGGCAGAACGCGGCCTGCGGTTGGCTCTGCAAGGACTGCGTGAGGCCGAGATGGCGGCGGCATCGGAAACCGAGGCGCCGGCAGGGCCAAGAGTCTCTCACCAGGTTGAGGCGTTGCTGAGCTTCTTCGGCGCAGCGGGCCGTCGCGGCACGGCGGGAGCGTTGGCAAACGCTCATCAGTTCAGTGAAACTCCAGCCCGTTTCCTGCGGCCGACCGATCAACCGCAGGAACTACCGGAAGTTCCCGGTATCCGCTTCTATGTGCTCGGTCCACCCCAGGACGAAGCGTTGATCAAACGCAGCCGCCCCTCGCGAGCACATTCCGAGGTCTACGAGGCGGCTTTCGCCCTGACGCCAGAGAACGCATTCCTCGCCGCGGCTCTCGACGGACCTGCGGCGATCGAAGCCGGGGTCAGTGATCTCCAGGAAACGAGCCACCCCTTCGACCGTCGCTATCGGATTCCGCTGCCGGTCGCGGAGCAGCTGCCGTTCTTCAAACAGACCTATTGGGGCGAAGCCACCGAGGTTGATTATCGCGACCAGTCCTGGCGCCGCATCGACGCCGAGTGGTTGCGCTCGGCGGTCGACTTGGCGCTCAAACTGGACAACGACACCAACAACTCGAGCCTGGTGTTGGCGATCGAGATCGTCAGCACGGGCCAGGTTCTGCTTTTCCCAGGGGACGCCCAAGTTGGTAATTGGCTGTCGTGGGGAGACGTCAAATGGACTCTCCGTGACAAGAGCGAGGTCACTGCCCACGATCTGTTGGCGCGCACCGTGCTCTATAAGGTAGCGCATCACGGCAGCCACAATGCAACGCTACGGGAGCAAGGCCTGGAGCTGATGACCCACGATGAATTGATGGCCATGGTGCCGGTAGATCACGACATGGCAGTCAAGAAGGGCTGGGGGAAGATCCCCTTCGAGCCACTGATGAAACGCTTAAGCCAAAAAACCCGCGGCCGGATCCTGCGCAGCGATAGCGCACAGAACATCCAGGATCAAGCTGCCCCCAAACAAGTTCCTGCTGCCACCTGGCGTCGCTTCCAGGAGCGTGTGGTGGACGAGGAACTGTTTTTCGAGGTGCGTTTGGACGCCTGAATTCGATTGCCTAGTTTCGGGCCTGCGGACGGGGAGCTTGACGGCACCTCGTCCGTTGGAGTTCTGCTCCACGGCACCCCCGTCCCGCGTGCCAATCGACGTTTTACCCACGAAAGGTCGCCTGTCCCGCGGTCCAAGGAGCGTTCTTTTGAACATTTGCCGCCCTGTTGATGGTCCAGGTGGCGTCCTTTTTCAGATCGAGCGTCCGTACCGTGGTCAATACGGCGAACCGGCTGGGTAAGATCGTCATTACCGCCGAGGCCATCGCGTCCTATCGTCGTCTGGACGCGACGACGCACGGGGGACGGACGCCAGACCTAAACAGAACGCAATGGCCGACGCGGTACCGTCGGCTTGGACCTTCCAGAGCGCGATCGAAGCCGTGGTAATGGCGTTCGAATCGCTACGGTTCGCCACGATCACGGGAAAAGTACGACCGGAGACCCTGCACGGGATGCCTTCCTAGACCCCTGGAAATGGCCACTATATGGCGTTTTTTCGGTGTCGGAAGACGAGGGAGCGGACTCGCGCGCGCACAGGCTTACACAAGATCGGAAGGGGTGCGCGCGCTTCATCTTGATTGACCTGCCGGGGATGCCCTACCAAGTAGCCTGGCATTTGCCTTTGGTAACCAAAAGATGTCTACGTCACAATTGCCTGTGTACACCTCTGAGGTGTACACTCGTTTCTATGACAGTCGAAGTGGTCCTGACGCGGCAAGCAAAGAAACAGCTGCAGAAGAGCCCGAGACACATCGTCGTCAAGATACAGTCCTGGGTCGAGGCAGTTGAAAGGGAGGGGCTGCAGGACGTCCGGAGAATCCCTGGTTTCCATGATGAACCGCTCAAAGGGAATCGCCGCGGTCAACGATCGATCCGGCTCAGTCGAGCCTACCGGCTATTTACGTCATCAACACCTATGGCGATATCGAGTTCGTGAGTGTCGAGGAGGTCAACAAGCATGACTATTAGCAGCAAAAGCAAGGCGTTGGAGTGGCTGGAGGAGCTAGCCGGGGGACCCCTGACATTTGGAGATTTGCTCGCCTCGATCCGGGAAGGCGATGAGTTGAGTCAAGCAGCTTTTGCCCTCGAGCTGGGTATCTCCAGGTCACACCTCTGCGATATCGAAAAGGGCCGCAAGACCGTGAGCCCCAAGCGCGCCGCAAGATATGCCCGGACTCTAGGTTACAGCGAGGCGCAGTTTGTGCGCCTGGCGCTTCAAGGAATGGTTGAAGAGGCGGGATTGAATCTTACGGTGCAGGTGGCGGCAGTCGGCGCAGCTTAGGCTGCCTGGTTGTTCTGCTAACGCAGTCCGAGGTCACGTCCCAGGATCCTGGTGACGAAGCGCTCACCAAAGGTCTCGGTGGCGACGACGGTCCGGATGCGCTGGCGGGTAGCCTCGACGGTATCCTGCTGCTGCGCGGCTCGCAGTGTGTGTTCATAGGCATTCCGCACGTCGGCGCCTGTGATGTCGTAGCCGTAACCCTCGACCAACCAGTGCAACGCCAGTATGCCGGCTTCGACGGCAAATGCTGGCAGTTTGTCGGTGAAGTCTCGGGCGGCGCGAGTCAGCGTCTTGGGGTCGCAAGGAGTGCGGTAGGCGAGCTCGATCGCTTGTTGGTAGAGGCCGGCGCTCTTGGCGGCGGCGAACCATTTTCCTTCTTCGCCCGGTGTCATCTCCACCAGGCCGGCGAGGATGTCGGGCGCCGGCTTTGCTGAGTATTTCTTGACCACCGCTCGAAACCACGCGAGATTGGTGCCGGCTCGATTGGCGGCCAAGCCGTAGCGCTTGTAGGCTTCGTCGGTGAGGCCGGACGAGAGGAGAATCTCTTCGCAGAACTGGTCGATTTGGCGGTCACTGGCCCACCGGCTGCGGCAGGATTCTGCGTAGCGAATCGCTTCGGCTTTCTTTCCCATGGCAGCGAGGGCTCTAACCGCCCAGAGTTTGTAATCCCAGAAGTTTTCGGCCTCGAGAATATCGACCAGCTCGGCGTAGCGCTCGGCGCGATAGAGCGCGCTCAAACACGCCGAGGTGCCATGGAAGAACTCACCAGGATTGCGATCTGGGCCGAGCACTCGGCGGGTGATATCCAACAGGCGATCGGCCCACTGTGTGGCCCTCTCCTGAGATGCGTAGAGATCCCCCCAATCGTCGGCGAGTCGCTCGATGTACGGAATGCGGTCATCGGCATGTGCTTGCCACAAGCGGTCCAGCCAGGCATCTCGCGTCTTCGCGTCGGCTGGAGCGGTGGCGATGATCGGCACCAGAGCATCGAGCGCGCGGCCAACCGCGGTACCGATCGCCCCCGACGAACTGTCGACACGCTCTAACGCTGGCGACACTTTCTCCAGGAACAGCACCGCACCTTCGGCCCCGAGCACCGCATCTTTCCGCGCCGTATTCTTGATCTCGGAGGCCGCCTCTCGTACGCGTTTGATCGCTGGCTGCGACCGCCATCCGAATGCATTGCGGCGAAAACGTGCCGCGAAGGTCCACTTGTGTTTCTTGGCCATCGTCGTTCTTGTCCTGTTTTCTTGCATCCTACATCGCCATCAGCGGATTCTCATGATCCAACTTGCGGACCCTTGTCGCCTTTATGAATGAGGATGCTGCGAGCATGGCTGACGAGACCGCGAAGACGAACCGAATCCATACTGTGGAGAACATCATGCACCGCTCGATCTACCGTTCTTGGGCTCTGTTGTTGGTTGGGTTGGGATTAGCTCCGATGGCTCTAGCTCAGAATCTGCCCAAAGATGAGCTGCTGGCCGATCGTGCTGAGCTGATCCTCCTCGGTCGGGTGCTGGATCGCGATCCACTGGTCGGTATCGGACTGGCCGAAACCGATTATCTGATCGAGGTCGAGTCGGTGGTCAAAGGCGGTCTGTTGCACAGTCCGCTAGTCGTTCGGGTGGCCAACGGCGGAATTCCTCTAGCCAACGGACTCGAGATCTTTGGTACTGAGCTACTCCGGCTCGGCGAGCAGATACTGCTCTTTCTGCGTCCCATCGGAGACGACGCGATGACCTTCGAGATCGTCGACACAAGTCTCGGTGCTTTTCACATCCAGACCTTCAATGGCAGGGAGGTCGCGTATCGCAGTTTCTGGCCCGCCCAGGAGCCGTTTGACGCTGGCTTGCCCGGTATCGAGCATGCCCAACTTCGGGACCTCGAGTTATTCCGTCGTTGGCTCGACCGCCATGCTGGAGGCATCGACGCCAAGGTGGATTACTTCCGCGCCGAAAACACTGCGGACTTGGTCGATTCCCGGAACGGTACGCCAGCCCGCCGGCCTCTCGGCAAGCAGGTCGGGGTTGGAGTCTTGAAAGGTCTGCCCTCCAACGGCATGGTCAGTGACCCGGCAGATGGCACGGATCCTTCGTTTCCCGACCTGATTTCCGCCAACCTGAGCAGCAACGGCTCCAGCATGACCCTGCGTTCGCAGTACGTTGCTAACACGTTCAATGTCGGCAACGCCCGAACCGCCTACTACATCGACCTCGATGAAAACATCGCTACCGGTTTTGGCGCCATCTCCGACGAGACCACCAATACCCTCGGAGTCGAACGCATTATCAAGGTCCACAACAACCAAGCTCAAGTGCGGTTGTACAACCCGACGGCGCCACCGGGCGGCCCACTATTCACCATTGTCGACAACCTGCCGGCGACACCGTTAGCGGATGGACATCTCGTGACCCTGTCGCTGGATCTTTTCGACGACGACTCGGTGTTCGCGTACAAAGTATTGGTCGACCAAGTTTTTGGTCCGGTCTACACTCGCCCCTGGGATTACATGCCGAATCTCAACCTGCCGCCGGCGACAACCAGGGCGCCCGTCGTCATCCCGGCGACGCCGAGCAATCTGCAGGCGGACGCGGGCTCTCCGGAGCAGGTGCAACTGACGTGGGACGATAACTCGACCAACGAAAACCGGTTCGAGATCGAGCGCCGGACCGACGTCAGTTCTTATCAGTTGATCGCCAACGTCGCTGCCAACTCGACATCCTTCACCGACAATGGCATCAGCTCGGCGACCAGCTACAGCTACCGGATACGTGCCAGCAATGCTGCCGGCGATTCGGCATACTCGAACGTGGCATCGATCACGACTCCCGGCGAAGCTGCGCCGTCGGACCTTGTTGCAAACGCGACCTCGGAATCGGAGATTGCCCTCGCCTGGACCGATAACGCCGCCAACGAAAGCGGTTACTCCGTTGAGATCCAATCCTCAGACGGCAGCTTTGGCGTCCTCCAAAGCCTCTCCGCAGACTCGGGCAATGCCACAGTGGGTGGCCTGAGCGAGGCCACAGCCTACACCTTCAGGGTGCGGGCGACGGGAGGCGCTGGCGACTCGAGTCCTTCCAACGAAGCTAGCGCGACAACGTTCTTCGCCAACAGCGAGCCTTGTGTCGCTGGGCCGAACACCCTGTGCTTGAACGACGGACGGTTTAAGGCTGAGGTCACTTGGGGTGATTTCACCGGCGAGACTGGCCTGGCGACCGACGCCGGACTGGCGTCCGCCGATTCGGGATTGATGTACTTCTTCAGCCCAGACAACTGGGAGATGGTCGTCAAAGTGCTTGATGGCTGCGCTGTCACCGATCATTTCTGGGTCTTCGCCGCGGTCACCACCAACGTCGAATACACCTTGACGGTCACCGACACGCTGACCGGCCTCACCAAGGACTACACCAACCCCCTCGGCGACGCCTCACCCGCGCTGACCGACACCGAGGCGTTTGCGACCTGCGCGGCACAGGCGCCGCCGGCCGGCTCGCCTGCGACCGACTCGCGTGCGGCCGTGAAGCAGGCGCGCCCAGCAGCCCCGGTCAAACAGACCGGGAGCTGTACCGCCAGCGATACCAGCCTGTGCGTCAATCAGGAGCGTTTCCAGGTCGAGGTCGACTGGACGACTCAAGAAGGCTCTGGCTCCGGTCACGTCGACCCCTTCCAATCGGCGGACTCCGGCTTGTTTTGGTTTTTCTCCCCCAACAATCTCGAGATGCTGGTCAAAGTGCTCGACGGCTGCGCCATCAACGGTCGCGTGTGGGTGTTTGCCGCTGCCTCCACTGATGTCGAGTACACCTTGCGCGTGCTCGATACCGAAACCGGAGTGGAGAAGCGGTACCTCAACATCGCTGGTAACGCCGCCGCCGCCATCACCGATACCGACGCGTTTGAGGCTTGTCCCTAGCAGCAGGTCGCATTCAGAAACGCGTTTTCGAGTCAGTAAGGTCGCGGTACCTCTAAGTACCACGGAAAGCGCTCGATCGATTCGTGATTCTGTCCTCGGCAGTGTAGGCTCAGGGCGTCTTGTTGACATGCCTATCCGCTTGGTTCGATCCGCGGCAATTTTATGACTGCGGCGCCCTCATCCCGAAGCACAGCGGCGACCCTTGCCGCCTGTGCTCGGACGCACTCAGGCCAACGAACGCCGCAGAGGAATCCCTAGATGAAACGTCTCATTGCCGCCCTTGTCCTTGTCCTTACCCTCTCCTCACCTGCCGATGCGAGAGAGCGCGACGGGATCATCCTGCGATCTGGGGATATCAACCCCCAAAGTCTCGGCAGTGAGCTTGCCGGTCCAGACCACGCCGTCCGTCTTGTCCAATTTCCGGGTCCGGTGACGGCGCAGCAACTTGAGCGCTTGGCCGCGGCCGTCGAAGTTGTTTACACCTACTTACCGAAGAACGCTTTTCTGGTCCGCCAGTCTGATGGGCTGGACGCCGCCGACGCCTTGGCGGAGATCGGTGCAACTTGGACCGGCGCCTACCTCTCCCGCTACAAAATTTCGCCTGAAATCGCAGCGGCTGGCGGCGACGACCCGACGTTGCGGCCAGTGTTGCTTCACCTCTTCCCGGATGCCGATCTACAGGCGAGCCGCAGCGTGGTGGAGGGCATCGTCGGCAAGGCGGCTGTCGCCACGGTTGCGAAGCCGCGCTTTTCACGGGTGAGGCTGTTGCTGACCGAGGCAGAAATTGCGGCGGTGAGGGAGTCCCTCGCCGACCTAAGGTCGGTTTATTGGCTCGAGCTCGAGCGACGCAAGGTCTTCAAAAACGACTCCACAGCCTGGGTGGGGCAGTCAGGCACCAGTGGCGGGCAAGCAACGCCAGTCTTCAATCACGGACTTCTCGGCGAAAATCAGATCGTCGCCGTTTTGGATACCGGAATCGACATCGATTCCTGCTACTTCCGGGACTCTAACGATGTCCCGCTCGCTCTACCTGCGATGAATGAGTGCAACGTGGGGGATCCGAATCCGACGGTCGACCTAACCCAACGCAAGGTCATCGCTGTCGACTTTTTGTGGTCGACTGAATGTGCTGGCGGCATCAGCAGTAGCGAATGGGACACCCAGGGACATGGCACTCACGTCGCAGGCACGGTGGCGGGGGACGATCTCAGCCAGCCTGGAGTCCACAATGCTCGGGACGGCATGGCTCCAGCGGCGAAACTAGTCATCCAAGACTGTGGCTTCCAGACCGACGACTGCGCGGATTGCCCTGGCATCGGTTGTTCGGTGGTGGACCTCAACCCGGTCTTTCAGCAGGCCTTTGATCAAGGCGCTCGCATCCACACCAACTCTTGGGGCGACGAAGAGAATGAGCCCAACTTCGGTGAATATACGGCCGGCAGCGAAGATGCGGACGAATTCATGTGGAATCACCCCGAGTTCTTGCTGCTGTTTGCCGCCGGCAACAATGGCGGCACGTTCAATACGGTGGATAGCCCGTCGACCGCCAAGAGCGTGATCTCGGTCGGATCAACATTGCGTGGAGCCGGGGCGGACTCGATCTCAGGTTTCTCCAGTCGCGGTCCAACCGATGACGGTCGCATCAAACCGGATTTGACGAATCCTGGAAGCAGCATCGAGTCGGCGAGCAACGACAACAACATCGGCACCTCGAACTGCAATAACAACCAGAGTAGCGGCACCAGCATGGCAACCCCAGGCGTCGCCGGATTTGCAGCCCTTGTGCGGCAGTATTTCCAAGACGGTTTCTACCCGACTGGCGCCGCCAACGCACCGGACGGCTTTACTCCCAGCGCCTCCCTGCTCAAAGCGTCACTGATCAATTCCGCGACGCAGATGACCAACGAAGGAGACATTCCCAACGACACCCAAGGTTGGGGGCGGGTTAACCTCGATGAAGCTCTCTACTTCAGCAGCGATGATCGTGGCCTGTGGATTGAGGACGAAACCACCGGCTTCGCCAATGGCTCGTCAGGCGACAGCTTTTCCTACGACCTGGTTGTGACCGGAGGCTCAGAGCCGATCGAGGTCACTCTGGCCTGGACAGACTTTCCCTCGACTCCGGCTGCCGCGACGAATCTGGTCAACGACCTCGATGTCGCGCTCAGCGGACCCGACGGGACCTTCCTGGGTAACGTCATGAGTGGAGGTGTGTCGATCATCGGCGGCTCGCCGGATCGAATCAACAATGTAGAAGTGGTGCGCATCGAGAATCCGACTCCCGGCCCCTGGACTTTGAGCGTGAGCTCGTTCAACGTGCCGAGTGGGCCGCAAGCGTTTTCCGTTGTGGTCACCGGTAGCATCGCCGAATGTGCGGGAGACGGCGAGACCCTTGCCGTCGGTCAAAGCGGGAGCTTCGCGCCAGAGGGGGGAGATGACGACATCTACCTCGACAATTGTGAAGCGGGTCGTCTCAGCTTTGCCGTCGCCAACCTGGGTAGCTCTGCAGCCAGTAATGCTCGGGTGGTTTCGGTCACTTCGCCGAGTCACCCGGGAGTTCTCTTTGATCCGGCCTCCTGGTCGGTTCCGACGATTGCCGGCTGTGGCGTCGACAGTACTGCTTTTGTCGACGTGATGGAGGCCAATGGCCTTGCTTCAGACGACACCTTGTCGATCGAAGTCACCGTGACCAACGATGAGCTGTCGCCAGCGACTCAAACCACGCTCTTCGAGATTCCTGCAACCGAGATTGATTTCTCACCCGTGGCAAGTCAGGTGTTCGATTTTGAGTCGGATCTGGGGGGATGGGCAGTGCAGTCCGGAACCTTCAATCGCGACAACACCCTCGGCGCTCCGTCCGGCGATTGGTACCTGCAGTCATCGGCAGCTCTGGCGAATCAATGTGACGTCATCGTCTCACCGCCCGTGGAGCTCACCGCGTCCTCGACCTTGAGTCTGTGGAGCTCTTACGAAATCGAAGGCGGCACCCCTTGGTACGACCGCGCCAACGTCAGCGTCCTCGATGGTGGGACTTCGACTGTCGTCGCGCCGGATGGCGGGCGCCCCTACGATGTCCCCGACGGCAGCGCAAACGGTCCGTGCGGTACCAGTAACGAAGCCGGGTGGGCGGGCACCAACGCATCCTTCGCCGCGAGCACTTTCAGTGCTGCTGCGCTGAATGCTGGGGGGTTCGCAGGTCGGCCGATCCGTTTCGATGTGCGTTATGGCACGGACGGTGGCTTAGAGCTCGGGGGCTTCCGTTTCGATCGAGTTGAGCTGACCGACATCCTGGTCGAAGGTGCGGACGCTCAAAGCAACACGTGCTCCAACTCAAGCATCTTCGACGACGACTTCGAGACCGGGGATACAGGGGAGTGGAGCCAGGCGACGCCTTGACGGTGGCGCCGCACAGCTTAGAGACTGCAGCCGATAGACGGCTGCCAAACAACATATCCGGGACAGCGAATCGTTCAACTCCGCTGCCCGGGTTCAGGCTTACTGACCGCTGAACATTTCTTGCCTCTTGTAGCCGGACGGCGGCTCGAAGGCGTCAGGATCGATCGTCTGACGCCGTGCCGACCGTAAGGTGGACTCACCCTCCAGCGATCCGTCATCGCCAAACTCCCGGGTGACCACCGGGAAACCCCCGAGGTCCTTCATATGCTCAAAGAAATCGAGGTTGGTGCCCCCCGGTAAACCCCCGCCCGCGGCGCCTGCCAAGCTGGAAACAGAGTCCATCAGCTCGCGAAAGAAGCTTGCCATTTCTTCGAAGGTGTCCGCAACACCGTCGCTACCTTCGATGTTCTTCCAATCGGTAACCCACAACTCGCGAACTTTGCGGCCGTCATTGAGGACTTCATATTTGACACAGGGGAAGCCGCTGTGGGTCGCCTTCTCACCAGTTTTGCGCAGAGTGCTTTTGGGCTGTTCTGGGGCTTGCTCCTGCTGTGGCATCCGTTGCTTCATCATCTGCTCAACCATGGCCCGTTTGTCTTCGGGAATGTTCTTGAGAGCTTCCTGCATCTGGCTCATCGCCGAGTTGACTTGGCCTGCGATCGCCTGAGCCTGCGTACGGTCCATCACGTAGTAGCTCTGTCGCTCGTTGTCGACAATCACCATCTTGGGGTCGTCGCCACCCTTGAACACCGCAAATCCGTCCTTGGTGCCAGACTCCGAGTTGGAAGGGATCCCCATTTTCAGATGTCTGCCCTCCGCAGCCATCTCAATGGACTCGGTCTTGGGCGGAGATTGTTCGTGGTCGGTGGTCTCGATCTCGTAGACCACCCCAGCCAATGAGGGAGTCGTAACAAGGGCGGCGAGCATCAATGCGATCAACAAGGGCCGAATTATCTTCATGGTGAGGTTCTCCGTAGGGAAGTCATTGTCGTGGGTCCTGGCCTGCTACCAGCCATATATCTCAAGCGATATCGTAGCTCGATTCCGAACAAACCGTGAAAACCGGTTTAGCCGTCACTGCCGACGCGGGTGTAGACAGCGCTGAACGTAGGCTGCCAGGTCTCTCCGCCATCGCGGCTTTGTTCGATCAGTTGGTGGACGCGGTTTTCGTCCAACGGAGAGAGCGTGGTGCGGTCGAGCAAGCGGCTGCCGTCGCCTTGGCGAACCTCGCCTTGGAATCGCAAGGCGCCACTATCGGCGCGGGCGATCATGTGTTTCTCTTTGATCGCCTGGGAGTCGGTCATCCACACCTGCTTCCAGGTTTGTTCGGTGTCACTGAAGTAGAACAGACTCTTGCCTTCGCTGCCCGAGACTCCGACCCAGTTTTCGATGATGGCGCAGCCGTCGAGTATCTTTGCGATCGTGTTCTTGCCAGCTTTTTGACTGCCGTCCGCACTGCTGACGTCCCAGCTGCCGACCCAGAAGTCCAGCAGATGGTATGCCGGGCTGTTGCAGGGCTTGACCGCGGCGACGATTGCCTGGAAGGTCTCGTTATCCTGAAACCGTCGAAATTCTTCAGTAGTAATGATCGACTGGTAAATGCTGGGGCCCACCTGGGCGGCTTTGGCCAGCCAGTCGAGAGCTTTCTCGTCATCACCTTTGGCGGCATGGCCGCGAGCGAGATAGAGCACGGTAAGCCCAGGCTGGAAACCGAGTTGCCCTGCTTTTTCGAAGGCAGCAAGTGCCGGGTCGACTTGTCGTGAGTCGTAGAGAGAGCGGCCGAGACCGAAGAATGCAGCACCGTTGTTGGGTTCTGCTTCGGTGACCGAGCGGTAGATCTTGGCGGCGCCGACCCAATCCCCTTTGGCATAAAGGGCACCGGCTTGTTCCATCGGTGATGGCTCCGGAGTCGCCTCGTCCTGCGCGAACGCCGGGCTGAACATGCCGAGAAGGCAGCTGAGAGTAAGAGCGGTGATGGGATTCGAGATGCGTTGCAAGGTGGTTTCCTCCGTATGTCGCGACTCTACGGTCGCCACTCGTCTTGGCCGGTTGTGATGAGTCTCGAAGTCTTATTCTACAAGCTGAGAGGGGCAGCTCGTTCGACGTCGAAACCGCAACCTGCCGTCAGGCGCGAACCTGTTCGGAGAATAGAACACGCTCGTGCAGAAGGCGGATGACCTTTTCTGCTGTCACCTTCGCGACCTGCCGCCAGGACTGGGCCTGTTCGGACGACAAAGGGCACTTCTATCGCAACCGGGGTGGTCCTGGCGCGGTCAAACTCTTGCCTGATCGCTGGTCGAAGACCTGTTTGGACGACGAAAGAGGTTTCTCACGCGGCGGAAGCCGAGCTCGGGCGCCGGAAAGGTCGTCTTATTCCGGGAAGACGCGAGTTTCGACGTCGAAACGGCTTTCTCCCGGCGCAGGAGCCGATTTTGGACGTCGCATAGGTTTTCTAGAAGTGGTCTGTTCTTTACCAGCGGCGGCAGCATTGCCCGGATCGGGTCGAAAAGCTCCCGATTTGGCAGCATTTGGCCGTGATTCCGCAGGTGGTGGTCACCACCACCACCACCACCACCACCACCACCACCACCACCGCGTTCAGGAGGAGGCTTTTCAGTTGGGCTCCAAAGTTCAGAGTTACGATCAGTCGATTGCATTAATCCTCAAGAATCGCGGACAGAACAGCTGTGCCGCGGCCGGCCATACTTCATGTGACAAGGATTTGGGGGACGTGCAACAACATACGTCCGGATGAGGCTCAGTTGAGGAGTGGCAGCTTCAGTTCCTTTTAGGCGTTTTCTCTCTTGGGCTGATTGGCTGAACATCCTCGGGTTGTTTCTGCGCCCTTAGTTGTAGAAGGGCTCAGGATTCGACGGCGTGAGCGCTCGAGCGACTCGAGGAGAGTTGGCTCGGCCAGGGTTGGCTTGGAGTCCGGACTGGCTTGAATGCCGGCCTGGCTGGGTACCGGTCTGGCTTGGATGCGGGTTGGACAATTATGACAATTGATGATGACGATCGAGGGGTCTGACTTGAGCTGTGAAGAGATGAACGGCAGGGACTTGCGAGACGTTGGCAGCGAATCTTCGCGTAGCGCCGATTGGATGACGCTACCGCTGAAAACTCTAGCGCACTTCAACACGGTAGTCTTGACCCTTGCGCTGATCAGCCTGGCGGTATCATCGCCGCTCACCGCATCGGTGCTCGGCTCCGGCGAGCTCCAGATCGCGGGGAGTCGACTGACTGTTTCGCCTGAGAGCCAGACAGTGCCGTTCGATATCGCGACGACGGTGGAGACGACCCTCGAGAGCTACGATCCGGCCGCCGGCATCTTGCCGAGTGACCTGCGGGTGGTCGGTGAGCTCAGCGGTCCCGAGATCAACGGCGTGTTGGTCCTCGAGACGTTGCCGAACGAACCATTCCGTATTCCACGCCTGCGTCTCGAAGGCGAGTACCAGCTATCCAACATTCGGCTGGTTCAAGGGGATGCGTTCCTGGCCTATGCCGAGCCGCGGTCGGCCGCCATCATGGTCACCCAGATCCTGGTGACCCGTATCAAATCGCGGCCTTTGACCCTCGACGAGATTCGCCATTTTGGTCTGGTGATCAACGACGACAGCTTTCAGGCGCTCAACCTCACCTTTGGTTTCGGCGTCAGCGCCGGGCGTGTCATCGAATACAACATGCCGCTGATCTATCGGCACTATGGCCCGGATGGCCCTTGGAGATCGCCGCTGACGTCGGTCCCGCTACCGCAGTTTCCGGTCGGAACGGCGCCGCCTTCACGGCGCTTCACCCCGCCACAGTTGATTCCGTTCGAGATCGAGCTTGTCCACACAAGGCCTCCCGAGCCACCCACCGGAGGCTGCGATCCGGAGAAAGGCACTTGCCGTCGCCTGCATCCGCCAGGCCCACCGCTGGTGGGGGTGATCCTGTTCCCCACCGATATCAGCTTGCTCCATCAATATTTTTCGGTGATTCTGATGGTGCAGAACGGCGCCCCGGAGGGTGATCCCCTGGTGCTGCGCGATGTCGCGGCGCGAATCAGCTTACCTCAAGGGTTGCGACAAGCGGCGACCGAGCCACCAACGCCGCTCGGTGTGCCGGTGCCGGTGCGGGTGCCGGGGCCCGATGGCGAGCTCGGTACGGCAGATGATCTGAATTTCATCATCGCTCAGGTCGAAGCCAATGCCGAGTTTCTGGTTGAAGGCCTGCAGGAAGGCACCCACACCGTTCAGTTCGATCTCGAAGGCATTCTCGAGGGTTTGCCGGGTGGTCGCATCGAACGCATTACCGGCCGCGCCCGGGGTGCATTGGTGGTGCGGGATCCGACGCTCTCGGTGACGATCACCCATCCGCACGTGGTGCGAGCAAACCAGGAGTACTCGCTGTTTCTCACTGTTAGCAACAACGGCGCCGCGCCGGTCAATTTGCTGAACTTGAAATTGCCAACCTCGGGCCTGTCCGGAGTGACCGTGGTGGGGCCGCAGGAGCACACCGTACCGACGCTGCTGCCAGGGGATTCGGCGGCGGTCGAATTCGAGCTATTGTCGCATCGCAACGGTCGAGTTGTGGCCAGCTCGGTCAAGTCGGGCAGCTCGCTCTCGCCGATCTTCGAATGGGCGGTGTCGGTGGGGGAGAACGTTCCGCTGTCTCCCAACACCCTCAATCTGCCGGTTGCGGCGAATCTCTTACCGGACGATACAGTGCGCGCCGCCATGGGGTTGATCGGCCTCGGGCATTCGTCGGCGACGGCGCCGCGCTCCCTGTTGCCTGTCGGCGCGATCCGTATGAGCCGGGAAGCGGTCACCGAACGTATCTACCGTCTCGGTCAAGCTGGGCGCCATCTGGCACTTGGTGAGGAACTCTTCGACACGGTGGCGGTGCTGTCGTCCGAGTTTGCTGGCGCCCGCGACTTCGACTGGGATTGGGACCGGCTTCGCCGTGAGACCCTGAAGGGTGGGCAGATGGCGGCAGCCTTCGGTGCCGTGTTGGCCACCGAAGAGACCGATCCGCGAACAGCGGTCGAGCGTTACGCCAAAACCACGAGTTTCCTCCGTCAGCAGATGGTGATGGCCAAGGGGACGGGGGTCGAGCTCGAGGTGATGAGCCGCACCAGCGGCAAGCGGGTGGCGGGTACCGCAGAGAGTCCCGCGGATCCGCAGCGGGTGCGAGACTTGCCCTTCGCTGAGCTTTACGCATTGAACGGCGCCGAGATGGCGGTGCTGACCCAGCCTGAGACCGGCGGCTATCGAGCCGAGGTGCGTCATCCCGGCAGTAGCGGCTCAGCCGACCTGCAGCTGATCTTGCCGGATGCCGACGGTGAGTTGCGCAGCGTGCGATGGGCCAACGTCTCGCTGAGCGCCGATACGGTCGCCTTCGTCGAGTTCACTGCCGACGACACAAGTTTTGTCCTCGAGCTCGACGAATTTGGCGATGGCCTGATCGATGGCCAGATCAACGGGACTCTCGGGACGTTACAGCCGAGGGCCTTCGAGGCTGTCGCGGCGGTGCAGAGCGCTAGCTCCGATCCCTCCGGGCATGTGGTGGAGGTGCTGTTCTCCTCGGATGTCGACCTGCAGTCGTTGCTACCGCGGGATCCCAACCGCTTCACGATCCGGGGTAAGGTTTCCAACGGCGGGCTGATCGAGATGGAGATGGACGCCGGAGGCGGTATCTTGGGGGCGCCGGTGATCGAGAACCCTCTCGCCGGGCTGCAGAACAATCGTATTTTGAAAGTTGTCTTCGACAACCCGCTGAGCCCCTATGTCGGGCACGACCTCACCCTGAGAGAGATTGCGCCGGTGCGCGGAGATCCGCTGGTCATCCAGACGGTCCCAGTTCTCACCACCGTGACGCAACCCGGAGGCCAGGTCGAAGGTCGAGTCATCGGACCCAATGGCCGTCCGGTGCCCTTCGCCGAGGTGGCACTGTTCGAGTTCGACAAACAGGGGGTGCCGCCGGACGCTCTATGCATCGAGCACCGCACCGCCACCGTCGTGGCCGATGCCGAGGGCCGTTATCTGTTCGATTACGTGCGGCAGACCGATTGTGGGGACGTCTTTCGTATCGCGGCTCGCGATATCGTTGATCCCAAGTGGGGGGAGGCGCGAGGACGGCTGCGATTTGTCGGCGACACCCATTCAGTCGACGTCATCATGATCGGCCGCGGCACCGTCAAAGGGCGGGTGGCCTACGACGACGGAAGCGTTCCCGGCGACGTGCGGGTGGTGGCTCACAATCCGGTGTTCAATGAGGGCCGTTTGGCCTCGGTTGACGACGACGGCAATTACCTGGCACACGACGTGATGGTCGGCACCGTCACTTTGGCGGCTCATGACGACGAAGGGCGCATCGTCTATCAGACCATTGAAGTGCCCCAAGCCGGCAGCGTGGTGGAGCGCAATCTGACCATCCTACGGACTAACTCGTCGCCGTCGGTTGGCGAGGTCCGCGGCACGGTTTACCAATTGGACGGCACCACGCCGGTCGCGGACGCTTATGTCGCCCTCTATGTCGGCGGACAGCTCATCGCGACCGAGAACAGCGATGCTCTCGGTCAGTTCGACTTCGGCCGGGTGCCGGCGGGTGTCGCAGAAGTTGAAGCCTTCGACGGCGAGACCGGGCGCACCGGCGCACAGCATTTTTTCGAAATCACCGCCGACCAGGTGTCCGACGTGGAGTTGCTGTTGCGTGATGATCGCGGCTCGGTTGAGGGTTTCGTCTACCGCCAGTTGATCAACGGCACGCTGGTGCCGGTTGCGGGTGCGGTGGTTTACGCCCACGGCACGCAGTTCAACACCATCAGTGACACAACTGGGCATTATCGACTCGACGACGTCTTCGCCGGGTCCTGGCAGATCCATGCGGCGGATCTGGTGACCAACCAGTCGACCCGAGCCGAGGTCACGGTCACCTCCAATGGGGGTGTTTTCGATCGTGACCTCTATTTCTTCGAAGAGCTGCCGACGGGTGGTATCACCGGCGAAGTGTTGGACTACGACGGTAATCCGGTGGCGGACGCCCGTATTCACCTGGCGGGTGGCTATTACTCGGTGCAATGGTTCGGCGACTTCAGGACCAATGAATTAGGGCGCTTCGCCATCCCGGACCTCGGTCCAGGGACTTACGGTGTGCATGCCATGAGCGGCTGTTGTGACGGTGGAGTCAATTTTGGCCACGTCCGATTTCCGGGGGACACCCCGTTCGTCACCGTGCGATTCCGCAAGGGCACCATCACCGGGCAGACCCTCAAGCGCAACGCCGACGGCTCCGAGGACGGCGTCTTGTCGACCCTGGTTTATCGCACGACGTGGGTCGAGCCGTCCTGGGACATTGTCGTGTTGGGCAAGGACTTCAAGACCGTGGAGACCGAAGACGATGGCAAGTTTCGGATCGACGACGTCCTGGTCGGTCCCTACGAGATCCATGTCTACAACCAATTTCATGGCACGGCAAGCGTCCACAGCGCCCTCGAGGTCCATGGCCAGGAGAACGACCACCGCTTCGTCTTCGAGGACAATGGCACGATTCGCGGCGTGGTCTACGATGTCGACGGCGTGACGCCGGTGCCTGGGGTGACGGTCGACCTGACCGGTGGGCTGTTCAACGCCTACGACGTCATGACGGATGAGGCGGGGCAGTTCACCTTTGATTTGGTGCCACCCGGTGACTACACGATCACCGCCCATTGGGAGAGTGGCGTCATCTTTCGCCAACAGCGGATCAGCGTGCATCTTTCTGGTCCGGGTGACGAGCTCGACGTCGAAGTGCGCCTGCCGCCCCAGGGCGCGGTGATCGGTTGGGTCCAGGACGCCGACGGCCTACCCGTGCCAGGGGCGGTGGTGACGCTGCACGAGCGCGGGTACCCGTGGCGGCGACTCACTCACAACGCCGACGACCAAGGGAACTTCCAATTCAACAACATCTTCGAGGGCGAGGTCACCGTTCATGCCCAAGCGCCAGCCCTCGGCGGTATCGGCGGCAAGAAGGTCGCGTCGGTGGACTTCGACGGCCAGGAAGTGTTTACCGTCATCACCCTCGAGGCCGTGGGGGAGATGGTGGGTTCGGTGATCAATCCGGAAACTGGACAACCCGTGTCGGGCGCCCATGCGGCGCTCCACCGCTCGGGCTTCTTCGACAGTATTACAACCGATGATGAAGGCTCGTTCCGATTCCGCCTGTTACCCCTCGGTTTTTACCAGGTCCGGGTCTTCGATCCTACGACCGGTCGCCAGGGACAGAGCGAATGGGTCGAGATCACTGCCAACCAGCAGGTGTTGACGACGGATGTTGTCCTCGAAAGCCGCGGCATTGTCGATGGTCATTTTTACGACTCGCCGGGAGACACGCCGATACCAGGGGCCACCATCCAGCTCTGGTCCCAAGGATTGGCGTGGTTTCGCACCTACAGCTCGACGGACGCTAGCGGTTTCTTCGAATTCTTAGGGATCCCCGAAGGCGACTTCAAGCTCATTGCAACCGACTCGGCCCGGCGGCGGCGGGTGACCCAAGACGGGGCCATCCAAACCGAGGACGAGCGGGTGACGGTCGATCTGAGGCTCGAGGCTTTCGGCACCGTCGTCGGACAAATCCTCAATCCCCCCGGAATGCCGTCGGGGTTGTTCGACAATGCCAATGTGCGTGTGCAGCAAGGCTCGCTGATTCTTGGTGCCAGCAACGAAAATCCCTTCGAGATCGGCGGCGTCCTGGCCAATCGGGAGTTCAAGATCATCGCTGACGAGATCGGCGGCCTGCACCGAGCTACGTTCAGCGGCAGAATCCCGCAGGCGGGTGGGACGGTGGAAGTCGACCTGCCTATGGCGGCGATCGGCGCAGTCACGGTCAGTGTCTTCGACAGCTTTGGAGCGCCAGCGTCGGGGGCAGATGTCTCGATGAAAAGCTTCACGCGCTTCGGCCTCGCCACCTTCAGCGGCTCGACCGGCACAGATCATGAGATCCGTTTCGACGACGTCGGCCAAGGTGAGGTCACGGTCTACGCTTCGCACCCCTTCAATGGTCTGCGAGGCTCGACAGCGGGCCGAGTTGATTTCGAAGGCCAGAACCTGCAACTTGCCGTGACGCTGCAGCCCAGCGGCTTTGTCCGCGGGCGGGTCGTGGCCCCGGACGGTAGCACCCCCGCCGCTGGCGCGACCGTCGCCTTGGACGCCGGTAGCGGCCAGTTCTACCTCGCCGAAGCGGACGCTGATGGCGCTTTTGAATTCCAAGCCATCGCCCTTGGCAACTACACGTTGACGCTGCAAGAGAGTTTCGGTTTGGGGGCATTCATCCACCGCGGCAGCCTCGACGTCAACGGCGAGATCGATGATCTCGGCACCCTGGTGCTGGACGATGAGGATCCCCGTGTGGTGTCGATCACCCCGTCTTCCGGAGCCCGGGATCTGCCCCTCGCCACCCAGTTGGGCGTCAATTTCAGTGAGCCGTTGGATATTGCCGCGTTGACGGGCGGATGGCTGCAGGTCCGCCAGCTTGGTAACGCCGCAGTGGTGCCGGTGAGTTTGGCATGGTCCAACAATGACCAGACAGTCACTGTGACACCCCAGGGGCTGGCCAGCGGCACCGGTTACGAGCTCCGGATCTCCACCGCGGTCATCGACCGGGCGGGGCGCCATATGAGTTGGCTGGTGCGCTCGACTTTCAACACCGCCGATGTGATTCCTCCTGCCGTGATCGATCTTTTGCCGCGGGATGGTGACGTTCAGGTCCCGGTCGATCGTTTGATCGTGATCACGTTCTCCGAGCCGATCGCCGAAGCCTCGTTGTCGGGTCCTGGATTGGAGCTGCACGATCTGACCGATGGGCGCCAACTGACCACTACCTTCCAGCTGCGCTCGAACGAACGCCAAGTGGTGGTGACACCTCAGGATCCGGTTTACCCGGATCGCGTGATGCAGGTCCGAGTCAAGAATGCCCAGGACCTGGCTGGTAACGTGATGGTCGGCGAGGTGGTCATCTCTTATTGGACGCCGGATGAAACACCGCCGACCTTGAGCTGGTTGACGCCGGCCGAAGGTGACGTGTTTACGGCGGGGGACGA